>JAVTVZ010000177.1:28227-34888 GCA_032229625.1 Dermatophilaceae bacterium
CCGACGAGGACGACGGGGCCGACGAGGACGACGGGGCCGACGAGGACGACTGAGCCGACGGCGACGACGGGGCCGACGCGCAGGGCGAGGACGGCGGGGTCGACGGCAGGCTCGCGGCGGCGCCCGCGACCGGGCTGGACCACTCGCCGTCGAGCTCGACGAGCCGCACCCCGTCCTTCTCCAGCCACTTCAGGATCAGCTCGGTCTCCTCGACGAGGGCGGCCGCTCCGGCGACCTGCGGTGCGGGCACGTCCTCGGCGATCGCGGTGCACGCGTCGATGTAGGGCATGGGGTCGGCGCGCGCGGGGCTGCGGGTCGCGCCGGCCAGCCGGCCGTGTCGCACGCATGCGACCTCCCAGCCGCCGGTCGGGTGCCGTCGGGCCGCGACGAGATGCCGGATCCGCCCCAGCGCGGCGACCCGCTGTGCGCGAGAGATGCCCCGGGCCAGCGCGTCGAGTCGGTCGCGGACCTGCGCCGCGTCCTCGTATCGCTCGTCGGCGGCGAGCGCCCCCATCCGCTCCGCGAGCAGCGACATGATCTCGCGTGACTGGCCGGCGACCGTGCGCTCCAGTCGCTCCACGACGGCGGAGTAGGGCTCGGCGGTGGCGCCCAACAGACACGGCGCCAGGCATCGCCCCAGCTCGGCGAGCATGCATGCCGAGGAGGCCCGCGTGGGGGAGAGCCGCCGCGTGCATTGCCGCAGCGGCAGCACCTCGAGCACGGCGTCGACGGCGTCCTGGGCGGCCTGCGTGCCCGGATACGGGCCCGTGTAGCTCGCCCCGTCGGCGCGGACCTCGCGCACGATCGACAGCCGCGGGAAGGGCTCCTGGGTGACCTTGACCCAGGGGCGCCGGGTCGGTCGCCGCGAGCGCCGGTTGTAGCTGGGCTCGTGCTCGGCGATGAGGCGCAGCTCGCGGACCGCCGCCTCCAGAGGGGTCGCGCAGACGATCGGCGTGACGCTGTCGGCGAGGCCGACCATCTCGGCCATCCGGGTGCGCCGCTCCGAGGCGGTGAAATAGCCCGTCACGCGGCGCCTGATGTCGACCGACGTGCCGACGTAGAGCACGCGGCCGCGCTCGTCCTTGAAGAGGTAGACCCCCGGCGCGTGAGGCAGGTCGGCGGCGAGATGACGCTTGCGGCGTTGGGCCTCGCTGACACGCGAGCTGTAGGCGGTGAGCTCCTCGAGGGTGTGCACGCCGAGGTTGCCGACGCGGCCGATGAGCCCGTGCAGCACGTCGACGGTGGCTCGCGCGTCGTGCAGCGCCCGGTGGTCGGGGGTCTGCGTCGCACCGAAGAGGACCGCCAGACTCGACAGCTTGTGGTTGGGCGCCTCGTCGCGGCGCACGAGGGCGCGGGCGAGGCGGACGGTGTCGAGCACCCGGTGGCCCGGCCAGTCGAGGCCGCAGCGGGCCGTCGCGGCGCGCAGGAAGCCGATGTCGAACGGCGCGTTGTGCGCGACGAGCACGGCGTCGCCCGCGAACTCCAGGAAGGCCGGCAGCACCGAGCCGATGCGGGGGGCGCCCGCCACCATCGCGTCGGTGATGCCGGTGAGCACGGCGATGAACGCCGGGATCGGAGCGCCGGGGTTGACCAGCGTCTGGAACTCGCCGAGCACCTCACCGCCGCGCACCTTGACCGCGCCGATCTCCGTGATCTGACAGTCCTGGGCGCTGCCGCCGGTCGTCTCCAGGTCGACGACGACGAAGGTCACCTCCGACAGCCGGGTGCCGAGGTCGTCGAAGGTGGCCTGCACCGGGCGCGCGGCGGTCGGGGGGACGGCTCGAGCGGCCCGGCCGGGCCCCTCGCGCCCGTCGCGCCCGTCGCTCCGGTCGCGTCGGGGCGAGGTCTCGGTGAGCATCTCTGGCATGGCGCCGACCGTAGGCGCGACCACCGACAAGATTCGGCAGCCGCGCCGGGTGCCGCTCCCCGCCGAGCCTCTGAGCTGGGCCGATGTTGTGTCGTGGAGGTCGTGTCGTCGAGGCCGCGTCGTGGAGGCCGCGTCGTGGATGTCACGTGGTGGTGCGACGTCGTGGAGCTGCCTGGCGGGTGCAGCGGGCCAGGGCAGGACCTGACTCCGGCCGCGGGAGGCACCTGCGGCGTCGACCGATCAATCTTGTCGGTGGTCGGTCCTAGCGTCATCCGTGACATCGCGAAGGGCGTCTGCGCCGGTCGCGAACCGGCACAGACTCTAGGAGGTCGCCATGCTGATGGATTGTGCGCAATGCCCCGTGCGGGGGCGCCGATGCGACGAGTGCATCGTGCCCGTGCTGCTCGACTCCCAGATCGGTCTGCCGCTGGAGCCGGCCGAGCGCCGCGCCGTCGACGTCTTCGTCGCAGCCGGTCTCGTCGACGCCCGCGAGGCGGTGCGGGTGCGGGCGGTCACCGAGCCGTGGGGCGGCGTCCGCGTCGGGTGACCACGCGGTCGAGCGACGCCACGTCGGCGCTCGAGGCCGCGGGCGCCGGCCCCTGTGGCGTGGACGACCCGCGTTCGTGGACGACTGCGCTCGTGGGCGACCCGGTGCGCGTGACCTGGTCCTCGTGACGACCCGGCGGTGGTGGACCGCTCGATGCGGTTGTCATGATGCGCTGATGGACGAGCCGAGAGATCCGACCGCGCCGCGCCGGTGGTGGCCGGCGGCTGCGGGCGTGTCGCCGCGACCTGTCCGGGGCATCGTCCTCGTCGTCGTGGCCGCCCTGTCGGCCGCCTGCGCCGCGCCGCCGAGCGCCCTCCCGACCGCCGTCGGCACGACCGACGGGCGAGTCCAGGGCGACGACGCGCTCGCGGAGCATCGCGACGACGTGCTCGCGGGGGTGCCGGCCTGGGCACGCGCGACACTGGCGGGCACGCCGGCCGGCGACGGCGCGCAGGTCGAGGTCAGCACCGTCCGCGTCTCCGCCGGTGCCGGTGCCGGTGCTACAGACGGTTCGGCAGCGGGCGGGGCAGACGGCGGGGCCGCCCTGACAGGCGGCGAGATCGTCGTGGTGGGCGTCCGAGCGGCGGCCGACCCGGCCGATGCCGGGGCCGGTGACGCGGTCGACACCGAGCAGGTCATGCGGGAGGCACAGGCCGCCGTCGCGACGACCCGCCGGGCGTGGACGCGCCCGTGGTCGGGACGGGTGCTCGTCGTCGTGCCGCACGACCGCAGCGCCTGGTCCGCCGTGGCGGGGCGTGGCGACACGGCGAACGCGCCGGCCTCCACCCCGCAGGCATCCATCACCCCGAAGTCCACCGCGTCGGGTCCCACCGCGCCGGGCTCCGCCGCGCCGGAGTCCACCGCGCCGGAATCCGAGGCGGCGTCGGGCGTCGTCGCGCCGGCGATGACGGTGATCAGCGCGGGCGGATCGGCCTACGTCGTGCTCGACCCGGTGGCCCGGGCCGAGGCGAGGGCCGCAGGCCGGCAGGCGCTGCTCACGCACGAGGTGGTGCACGTCGCGGTGGCCGGCGATCCCGACGGGCCGGCCAGGTCCGCGCCGCGCTGGCTGGACGAGGGATTCGCCCAGCTGGTCGCCTACGACGAGATCGACGCGCGACCGTCTCTCGTGGCCGCGGGGCTCGTCGAGCGCGTGCGGCGCGGCGACGTGCCGCACGCCCTGCCGCGGGACAGCGACCTCGCGGGTGGGTCGGTGGCGCGTGAGGACGCCTACGCCCAGGCGTGGACGGCGGCGCGTGCCCTGCGGGATCTCGCAGGGCCCAGCGCGCCCCGGCGCGCTCTGGAGGCCGGCGGCCTGCGCGCGATCGGCATCGACGAGGCGACGCTCACGCGCGCCTGGCAGCGTGACCTGCGCGCCTTCGCCGCCGAGCCGCCGGCGAAGTGACCTGAGCCGGTGGCCCGCCGGTGACCCTGAACGGGCAGGGGGAGGGCCCGCCACACCGACCGACGAGTGCCGAGGCCTCCGACGACGCGGCGACGCGGCCCCTGGCCGGGGACGACCTCAGCCTCGGGCGACGGACCCGCCCGCGGTCGAGGGTCGATGGTTGTCGGCGTAGAGCGCCTCGATCTCGTCGGCGAAGTCCTTGTAGATGACGTGACGCTTGAGCTTCAGCGAGGGCGTGAGGTGCCCGCCCGCCTCGGTGAAGTCGGTGCGCAGCAGGCGGAACGCGCGGATCGACTCGGCGCGGCTCACGGACTCGTTGGCGCGGTCGACGGCCTGCTGCAGGTGCTCGTGCACCAGCGGGTCGTCGTAGGCCTCCTGCAGCGTCAGATCCGGCTTGCCGTGGGCCTTGCCCCAGGCCGGGAGCATGTCGGGGTCGAGCGTGAGCAGCGCGGCGATATACGGGCGTTGGTCGCCGACGACGAGCGCCTGGGAGACCAGGGGGTGGGCGCGGACGACGTCCTCGAGCACGGTCGGCGCGACGTTCTTGCCGCCGGCGGTGACGAGGATCTCCTTCTTGCGCCCGGTGATCTTGAGGTTGCCGTCCTTGTCGAGCTCGCCGAGGTCGCCGGTCCGCAGCCACCCGTCGTCGGTGAACACCTCCGCGGTGGCGGCCTCGTTGTGGCGATAGCCGCGGAAGATGCCGACGCCGCGGGCGAGGATCTCCCCGTCGTCGGCGATGCGGATGCCGACGCCGGGCAGGGGCTTGCCCACTGTGCCGATGCGGATCGCGCCGGGCACGCACACGTTCGTCGGGGCGGTGGTCTCGGTCAGCCCGTAGCCCTCGAGGACGTTGATCCCCACGCCGCGGAAGAAGTGGCCCAGCCGCGGCCCCAGCGGCGCGCCGCCGCAGACCGCGTACGTGACCTTGCCCCCCATGACGGCCCGCAGCTTGCTGTAGACGAGCGCGTCGAAGAGCTTGTGCTGCAGGCGCAGCGCCAGTGACGGGCCGCCCTCGTCCAGCGCCCGGCTGTAGGCGATCGCCGTCTTGGCCGAGAGACGGAAGAGCCGGCCCTTGCCCTCGCCGGCGAGCCGCTGATCGGTGGCGTTGTAGATCTTCTCGAAGACCCGCGGCACGCACAGCAGGAACGTGGGGTGGAAGCTCTGCAGGTCACCCATGAGGTCGGAGATGTCCGGCGAGTGGCCGATGCGGACCTTGGCGTGGAAGGCGAGCACCTCGATGAGCCGGGCGAGCACGTGCGCCAGCGGCAGGAAGAGGATCGTCGAGGCACCCTCGGCGACGACGTCGCCGACGGCGATCTCCGTGTTTTCCGACAGATCGAGGAAGTTGCCGTGCGTGAGTTCGCATCCCTTGGGGCGCCCGGTCGTGCCGGAGGTGTAGATGATGGTCGCGAGGTCATCGCGCGTCAGCCCGGCCGCGCGCTGGGCGAGCGTCGCGTCGTCGATCGCGGCCCCGGCGGAGGCGACCTCGTCGAGGTGGCTCCGATCGATCGTCCACACCTGCCGCAGGTCGGGCAGCTCGTCGCGCACCTGCGTCACCCGCGCGACGTGATCGTCGGTCTCGACGACGACCGCGACCGTGCCGCTGTCCTGCAGGATCCAGCGGACCTGCTCGGGGGAGGAGGTCTCGTAGATCGGCACGGGCACGGCACCGGCGGTCCAGATGGCGAAGTCCAGGAGCGTCCACTCGTAGCGGGTGCGGCTCATGATCGCGACGCGTTCCCCGACCTCGACGCCGGCGGCGACCAGTCCCTTGGCGAGCGCGGTGACCTGCTGCGCGAACTCCGCGTAGGTGAGGTCGGACCAGTCGGTCGCGCCGTCGCGGCGGACCGAGAACGCGACGCGCGACCCGTGGGCCTGCTCGTGGTGGCCGACGAGCTGTCCGAGATTCGCCAGCGCCGACGGGACGGCGACGGGATCGACGGTGATCTCCTTCATGGGGCACGCTCCGTGGGGTCCGATGTCGGCCGGGGCCGGACGGTCGTGAAGTCTGGGCGATCGTAGGACGAACTCAGCCGGTCGCCTCGCGGGCGGGCCGGCTGTGCGCCGAGCGAAGGCGCAGCGTACATCGACCGTAACCGACCCTTCGACCGCAGACCGCACCCCACCAGCAAAACGTCCAGGGCGCGTCCAGCGGCGCCTCGGCCCGCGGACGTCCGGGTGCGGCCCGCAGGGGGCCGGGGCGGCCGGTGCGGGGCGACCCTGTCGGTGCCGGGCGGTAGCGTTTCGCCCATGCCCGAGTACACCGAATCCGCCACTCACATCGCCGCGCCCGTCGACATGGTGCTCGACATCATCGCCGACCTGGAGGCCTATCCCACGTGGGCCGACGGGCTGCGCTCGGTGAGGGTGCTCAGCGACGAGGACGGGTGGGCCGACGAGGCCGAGTTCGTGCTCGACGCAGGCATGCTCAAGGACGACTACGTCCTGCGATACACGTGGGACGTCGACGAGGACAGCACGGGCGTCGTCTCGTGGGAGCTCGTGCGCGCGCAGTCCCTGTCCGCGATGGACGGCTCCTACACGCTCGCCGCCGACGGCTCGGGCACGCAGGTGACCTATCGGCTCTCCGTCGACGTCAAGATCCCCATGCCGGGGATGCTGCGCCGCAAGGCCGAGCGCGCGATCGTCGCCAACGCTCTGGAGGGTCTGAAGAAGCGCGCCGAGGCCGCCGGCTGATGAGCGAGGCCGAGGCGACGGAGTCGTCCGCCGACGACGACCCCGCGGCGGGCGCCCCGGCACCCGACCTCGCCCAGGAGCGGGCGCTGCTCATCGACGCGCTCGCCGCGGCCCTGTCCCGCGCCCCCGCGTCGTCCGGGGCGCCGGG
>JAVTVZ010000177.1:34988-37456 GCA_032229625.1 Dermatophilaceae bacterium
GCGGCGGCAGTAGGGTGCCAGTGTTGCGGCTGCGCGGCGCCCCGCGCGTGTGCGGTATGCCCGATCTGTCAGGGGGCGTCCTCAGTCCTCGATCCGCAACTCCTCGAGCGCTTCGCCGACGTCGCGTCCCTGCTGGCGGACGGCCTGCGCGCCGCGGCCCGACGCCTGTCGGCCATGAACGAAGGGACGTCGAGATGACGGTGACGGTCGGTGTCGACATCGGCGGCACGAAGATCAGCGCGGGGGTCGTCGACGGCGAGGGCACCCTCCTCGCGTCGGAGCGCTCGGAGACCCCGGCGACCGAGCCCGGCGCGATCGTCGCGACGGCGAGCTCGCTCGTGCGTCGCCTCGCGCACTCCTTCGAGATCGAGGGCGTCGGCGTCGCCGCGGCGGGCATGGTCGACGCGCAGCGCTCGATCGTCCGCTTCGCCCCCAACATCGCGTGGCGCGACGCGCCGCTGCGGGCGATGCTCGAGGAGCAGCTCGAGCTGCCGGTCGTCATCGAGAACGACGCGAACGCCGCGGCCTGGGGCGAGTTCCTCTACGGTCCGGCGCGGGACGTCGCCGACATGGTGCTCATCACGATCGGCACGGGCGTCGGCGGCGGCATCGTCTTCGGCGGGCAGCTGATGCGTGGGGCGTTCGGCATCGGCGGTGAGCTCGGGCATCTGCGCGTCAAGCCCGGCGGCTACCTGTGCGGCTGCGGCAATCGCGGCTGCTGGGAGCAGTATGCGTCGGGCAACGCGCTGGTGCGCGACGCCCGCGAGCTGCTGCGCACCGCGCCCGGGCTGGCCTCCGGGCTGCGCGAACGCACCGGCGGAGACCCCGACCTGCTCCGCGGTCCCGACATCACGGAGGCCGCGAAGGCCGGCGACGCAGCGAGCATCGAGTTGCTCAGCGACCTGGGCCGCTGGATCGGTGAGGGGGCCGCGTCGATCGCCTCGATCCTCGACCCCAGCATGTTCGTCCTCGGCGGTGGCGTGGCCGCCGCCGGTGATCTGCTCATGGAGCCTGCCGTGTCGGCCTTCCGACGCAACCTGTCGGGGCGCGGCTACCGGCCGGAGGCCACGTGGGCTCTGGCCGACCTCGGCAACGACGCGGGCGTCATCGGCGCCGCCGCCCTGGCCCGTCCCGACGCGCGCTGACCTGCCGCCCACCCGGCGTCCTGCTGATCCCGGGGCTGCCGCACGAGCTTGCCGCGGGACACGACGGGCGCCCACCCGTCACCGATTCGACCCGTCACCGCGATCCGCCACCGATTCGATCCGCCACCGATTCGATCCGTCACCGATTCGATCCGTCACCGACCTGAGGAACCGATGCCTGAGCGCCCCGACGTCCCTGACCGCCCGAGCAGCGACGCGCCGGCCCCGCCGGTGTCGCGGGAGTATGCGATCGGCATCGACATCGGGGGCACGAAGGTCTCCGGTGGCGTCGTCGACGAGCAGGGTCGGATCCTGGCCCGCGCGCGCCGCGACACCCCGGAGCGCTCCACCTCGCCGCGGGTCGTCGAAGACACGATCGTGTCGGTCTTCGAGGAGCTGCTCGGCACGGTGACCGGTGGCGACCTGGCCGACGGGCCGGGGCGTGTCGAGGCGGTCGGGATCGGTGCGGCCGGTTTCGTCGGTGCCGACGGCGCGACGGTCGTCTTCGCCCCGCACCTCTCGTGGCGCAACGAGCCGCTGCGCGATGCCCTGAGCAGCCGCGTGGGGCGCCCGATCGTCGTCGAGAACGACGCCAACGCCGCAGCCTGGGCCGAGTGGCGCTACGGCGCCGCGCGCGGCGAGTCGCATCTGGTGATGATCACCCTCGGCACGGGCATCGGCGGCGGGCTCGTCATCGACGGGCTGCTGCAGCGCGGCAAGTGGGGGATCGCGGCCGAATACGGGCACATGCAGGTCGTGCCCGACGGGCGTCGCTGCGAGTGCGGCAACCGCGGCTGCTGGGAGCAGTACGCCAGCGGCAACGCCCTGGTGCGCGAGGCCCGCTCCATGATCCGGGCGCAGTCGCCCGTCGCGCAGGACCTCGCGGCCCGCGTCAAGGGCGGGTCGGGGCAGCTGACCGGACCGCTTATCACCGAGGCCGCTCAGGCGGGCGACCCGACGGCGCGGGAGCTGCTCGCGGAGGTCGGGCACTGGCTCGGCGTCGGCCTGGCGAACATCGCGGCCGCGCTCGACCCCGGCCGCTTCGTCATCGGCGGCGGCGTCAGCGCCGCCGGCGATCTGCTCATCGACCCGGCGCGAGACACGTTCCGCCGCAAGCTGACCGGGCGGGGATACCGGCCCGAGGCGCAGGTCGTCGCCGCAGCCCTGGGCAACGACGCCGGCCTCATCGGCGCCGCCGACCTGGCCCGCGTCGCCGCACGCTCGGCGACCGTGCGCGCCTGACGACGGTCTGCGCGCCTGACGACGGTCTGCGCGCCTGACGACGGTCTGCGCGCCGGGCGACGGTCTGCGCGCCGGGCGACG
>JAVTVZ010000178.1:0-1266 GCA_032229625.1 Dermatophilaceae bacterium
CGGGACGTCACGATCGCGTCGACGACGCCGTAGTCGAGCGCCTGCTGCGCGGTGAGGATGAGGTCGCGCTCGGTGTCTTCGCGGATCTGCTCGCGGGGGCGGCCGGTGTGCCGCGCGAGGATCTGCTCCAGCAGGGTGCGCACGCGCTCGATCTCGTCGGCCTCGAGGATGAGGTCGGGGATCGCGCCCCGACCCTGCGCGGCCGGCGCGTGGATGACGACGCGCCCGTGCGGCAGCATCGCCCGGCAGCCCGGTGCACCCCCGGCGAGCAGGACCGCCGCCGTCGACGCCGCCTGCCCGACGCACGTCGTGTGCACCGGCGGCGCGACGAACTGCATCGCGTCGTAGATCGCCAGCATCGCCGGGATCTGCCCGCCCGCAGAGTTGAGGTAGAGGTGGATCGGCTGCGTCGGCGCCTCGGATTCGAGGTGGATGAGCTGGGCGATGACGGCGTTGGCGACGCCGTCGTCGATGCCCGTGCCGAGGTAGACGATGCGCTCGCCGAGCAGCCGGGAGTAGATGTCGACGGTGCGCTCGCCCTGCGGGCTGCGGGTCGTGACGTAGGGGATCGTGTAGCTGCTCACGGCGTCGCCCCCAGTCCGACCCTCCGGCGCGCGGACGGCAGCACCTCGTCGAGGCGGGCGATGATGTGGTCGACGAACCCGTAGGCGAGCGCGGCCTGCGCGTCGAACCAGCGGTCGCGCCGCGAATCCCGCTCGACCGTGGCGACGTCCTGGCCGGTGTCCTGGGCGACGAGGCCGAGCACCGTGTCGCGGGTGTGGCGCAGGTCGTCGGCCTGGATCGCGATGTCCATCGCGGTGCCACCGATGCCCGCGGACCCCTGGTGCAGCAGCACCTTGGCGTGTGGCAGCGCGTACCGCTTGCCCGGCGTGCCCGCCGACAGCAGGAACTGCCCTGCGCTGTAGGCCATCCCGAGGTTCACCGTCGCGATGTCACACGGCGCCGCGCGCATGCAGTCGCGGATCGCCAGCATGCCGGGCACCGAGCCGCCCGGTGAGTTGATGAAGAGCCGGATGTCGGCCGCCGGGTCCTGCGCCGACAGCAGCAGCAGGCCGTTGACCAGCCGGTTGGCGTTCCAGTCCTCGAGGGGCTCTCCGAGCAGCAGGACACGCTGGTCGAAGAGCCGGCGATAGAGGTCTTCGTCGAGCCGCTGCCCGACGCGTGGTGGGGGTGCTTCACTCATGCCGCCCAGCGTCACCCGACGCCGCCGCAGGTCGGCCGTGACGCTGCTGTCAGCAGCGCCGC
>JAVTVZ010000178.1:1366-5793 GCA_032229625.1 Dermatophilaceae bacterium
AGCGCCGCGCGTCAGTCGATGCGCTCGATCACGACGCTCTCGCGCGCGCCGGTGCCGTCGGCGGCGTCGGGGTCGATCACGATGCCGCCGGCCAGGGCCTTGGCGGCCCGCTCGAAGCGCTCGGGAGTGTCGGTATGCAGCGTGAGCAGCGGTTGCCCCGCGCGGACCCGGTCGCCGGGCACGGCGTGCAGCTCGATGCCGGCGGCGAGCTGCACGGCGTCCTCCTTGCGGGCGCGCCCCGCGCCGAGGCGCCAGCTCGCGACGCCGACGGCGAGGGCGTCGAGGCGGGTCAGCACACCGTCTACCGGCGCATCGAGGGTCTGGGTGTGGGCGGCGACGGGCAGCGGCGCGTCGGGGTCGCCGCCCTGGGCGCGGATCATCGCGCGCCAGGAGTCCATGGCCCGCCCGTCGCGCAGCCGCTGCTCGACGTCGGGGTCCTCGATGCCGGCGAGGGCGAGCATCGAGCGGGCGAGGGTGCAGGTCAGCTCGATGAGGTCGGCGGGCCCGCCGCCGGCGAGGACGTCGACGGATTCGCGCACCTCGAGGGCGTTGCCGACGCAGCGACCCAGCGGCGTCGACATGTCGGTCAGGTAGGCGACGGTCCGCACCCCGGCGTCGGTGCCGAGCTCGACCATGGTGCGGGCGAGGTCGCGCGCGGAGTCCAGGTCGCGCATGAACGCCCCGGAGCCGACCTTGACGTCCAGGGTCAGGGCGCCGGTGCCCTCGGCGATCTTCTTGCTCATGATCGAGCTGGCGATCAGGGGGATCGAGTCGACGGTGGCGGTGATGTCGCGCAGGGCGTAGAGCTTCTTGTCGGCCGGTGCGAGCCCGGAGCCGGCGGCGCACACGACGGCGCCCGCGTCGCGCAGGGCCGTCATGAGCTCGTCGTTCGTCAGCTCGGCGCGCCAGCCGGGGATCGACTCGAGCTTGTCGAGGGTGCCGCCGGTGTGCCCGAGGCCGCGCCCCGACAGCTGCGGCACGACGACCCCGTAGGACGCGACGAGCGGCGCGAGCGGCAGCGTCACCTTGTCGCCGACGCCGCCGGTGGAGTGCTTGTCGGTCGTGGGCCGCCCCAGCGACGCGAAGCTCATGCGCTCGCCGGAGTCGATCATCGCCTGGGTCCAGCGCACGATCTCGGCGCGGTCCATGCCGCGCAGGAAGATCGCCATCGCCAGGGCCGCCATCTGCTCGTCGCCGACCGCCCCGCGCGTGTAGGCGTCGATCACCCAGTCGATGGCGGCGTCGTCCAGGCGGTCGCCGTCGCGCTTGGCGCGGATGATGTCGACCATGTCGTAGCCGGTCATTGCACACTCCTGTGTGTGGTGTGTCGCGGAACTCGTCCCTCGCCGCTGCGTGTCCACTATTGCGCAGGTCGAGCCGCCGATGGGAAGCTCCGGCGCATGGTCGACGACGAGCCAGGGCAGGTCAGCCCCACCGACGAGGAACTCATTCAGACCGCCCGCGAGGCGGCCGCGCACGCCTACACCCCCTACAGCCATTTCCCGGTCGGGGCCGCGCTGCTCACCCGCAGCGGCGCGGTGGTCACCGGGTGCAACGTCGAGAACGCCTCTTACGGGCTGACGGTCTGCGCCGAGCGCACCGCCGCCCAGCGGATGATCGCGCAGACGCACGCCGCGGACGCCGACGACCGGCGCATCGTGGTCGCCGCGGTCGTCGGGCTCAAGGCCGCGCCGTGCTTCCCGTGCGGGGCCTGCCGCCAGGTGCTGCACGAATTCGGCTGCGAGGCAGTGGTCGTCGAGGAAGAGGGCGGTCCGCGCCGGTACCCCTTCGCGCAGATCTTGCCCCACGGCTTCGGCCCCGACGATCTCGACGACCTCAGCGGAGCGCAGGCATGGACCGTTTCCAAGGGCTCCTCGGGGTCGTCGTCATCATCGGGCTCGCCATCGCGCTGTCCCGGCATCGCCGCCACATCAAGTGGCGCACGCTCGCCGTCGGGTTGACGCTGCAGGTCGCCTTCGCCCTGCTCGTCCTGAAGTGGTCGTGGGGCTTCGAGGCGCTGAAGTGGGTCGCCGGCCTGGTCTCGACGATCATCGGCTACACCGACGCCGGCACCGAGTTCGTCTTCGGCTCGCTGACCGCTGAGGCGGCGGGCTTCATCTTCGCCGTCAAGGTGCTGCCGGTCATCATCTTCCTCGGCGCGGTCATCGGGGCGCTGTACTACCTGCGGGTCATCCAGTTCGTCGTCGACGTCATCGGCAGCGTGCTGCAGAAGCTGCTCGGCACCTCCAAGCTCGAGGGCGTCTGGGCCTCCACGGTGATCTTCCTCGGCCAGTCCGAGGCGCCGCTGCTCGTCGCTCCGTATCTGCGCACGATGACGACGTCGCAGCTGTTCACCTGCATGACCGGCGGCTTCGCAGCCGTCGCGGGGTCGACGCTCGTCGGCTACGCGCTGCTCGGGGCGCCGCTGCCCTACCTGCTCGCCGCCGCGGTCATGAACGCCCCCGGGTCGCTGCTCATCGCCAAGGCGATGTGGCCCGAGACCGAGGAGGTCACCAACGACGCCGACGTGCGCGACGTCAAGGACACCGAGTCGACGAACATCATCGACGCCATCGGCCGCGGCGCGATGTCCGGCGGTCACATCGCCGTCATCGTCGGCTGCCTGCTCATCGCGTTCGTCGCGCTCATCGCGATGGTCTCGGCGATCCTCGGCACGGTCGGCGGCTGGATCGGCCAGCCGAACTGGTCGCTCGAGGGGCTCTTCGGCCTCATCTTCGCGCCCGTCGCCTGGCTCATCGGCACCCCGTGGGACGAGGCCATGACGATCGGCAACTTCATCGGCCAGAAGACGGTCCTCAACGAGTTTGTCGCCTACACCAACTTCGGGCCGCTCGTCGAGCAGGGCGGGCTCTCGCCGAAGGCGGTGCTCGTCGGCACGTTCGCGCTCGCCGGCTTCGCGAACTTCGCCTCCATCGCCATCCAGATCGGCGCCATCGGCTCCCTGGCCCCCGAGCGCCGCGGCGAGGTCGCCCGCCTGGGCATGTTCGCGCTGCTCGCGGGCACGATGACGAACCTGCTCAACGCCGCGATCGTCGGGGTCGTCGCCTCGTAGGCGTCCCACCGGTCCGCCACGACACCCGGCCCCCATGCATGGTGGCCGGGTGTCGTCGCGTGCCGGGGGCGCGATCCGGGTCGTCGTACTCAGGCCGTGGGCGGCGTCCAGGGAGCACACTTCGGCCATGCGCACGACATTGAGGGGGTCGGGCCCGACCCGACGTATCGCCATCGCCGCTCTCGCGGCCACCGCGCTGCCGGTCGGGGCCGGTCTCGTGTGCCTCGCTCCCGCAGCCGCCGCCGCTCCTGCGGCCGGGTCCGCGTCGCCCACCTCGTCCGCCGCTGCGCCGGGCGCCGTCGGCAGCAGCTCCGCCCCGGGTCTGTATGCCGCGGTCACGTCCCGTGGCTCGACCCGGTCCCTGCACCTGGTGGACCGTCGCACCGGACGGGTCCAGCGCACGGTGGCGACGGTGCCTGCCAGTGACATCGTCGAGCCTTTCGCCGATGTGGATGTCGCGCCCGACGGGAGCGTGTGGGCGGTCGTGCGCACGGTCCGTCAGGGCGCGTATCTGCCGTACGCGACGGTGCTCAAGCACTACGTGGGGCGGCGCTCGGTCGACGTGTTGCGGTACGCGACGAGCGTGCGGCTGTCGCCGGACGGTCGGCAGCTCGCGGTGACCGTGCTCTCGCCGGACGGCGACGGTGACGGCAAGGGCAGCGAATCGCTGCGCATCCTCACGACCTCCGGCAAGGTGCTGCGCACCCTGTCGACGCTGAAATTCCCCGTGGACGCCCAGGGCAACCCGACGCTGGAGGTCGGCGGGCAGCACGTCAGCGGCTGGCTGACGCCCCGCACGCTCATCGTCGGCAACGGCTGCTGCGACTCTGGGTCCGTCTCGCTCGTCCCGGCCGGCAAGGCGAGCGCGCCGAACACGTGGCCGACGTATGACGGTGACGGCTCGACGCAGGCCATCGGCACGATCGGCACGGGCACGGTGCTCATCGGCGCGCGCCTGGAGGTCGGTGACGGGGTCAAGGTGCCGATCCAGACCGTCGGCGTGCAGGCCCTGACGATGACCGCGACCCGCCCGCGCGGCCGGCAGCTCTTCACAGTCCGAGACGACCGCGCCGACCTGGGCGCGCACGTCGACGCGTTCGTCGCCCGCGCGAAGGCCGCGCCGCTGGTCATCGGCACGAAGCGGTTCCCCTACAAGGGCTCCGGGCGCGTCGTCGCGGCCTACCTGTAGAGGCGGTAGTGCCTCGACGCGTCGCGTAGTTCGTGCATCGGAGCGCAAGCCACGCGTCCAGCACGGCGGTGGAGTGGGCGAGCTGGTCATCAATGGTGTTCGGCACCCCAGGGTCCCGCCGGTCTTGATCGAGCGACCCGCACAGAATGTGAACGATCGACTTAG
>JAVTVZ010000179.1:0-36723 GCA_032229625.1 Dermatophilaceae bacterium
ATCGGACCCCATCGGCACCGAAGGGGCCTGACCTGAGCCCGCAGTGACCGCAGTCCTGAGTGTCCTGCCCGCCGCGCCGCGCGGTCAAGCGGCGTGTGGGCCGGATCTCACCGCCGAGCCCCTCGCGCCACTCCCCCGCGAGCCGGTCGAGCGACAGCGCAGCGCCGCGGACGCGCACCCGAGACGACGAACGGCGGGGACGACGAACGGCGGGGACCGACCGATGTGGTCGATCCCCGCCGCTCACGCACGGGGCGCCGCCGGTGACCGGCGGCGCGGCGTCACTTGAGGGTGACAGTGGCGCCGGCGCCCTCGAGGGCAGCCTTGGCCTTCTCCGCGTCGTCCTTGTTGACCTTCTCCAGGACGGGCTTGGGGGCGCCGTCGACGAGGTCCTTGGCCTCCTTCAGGCCGAGGCTCGTGAGGGCGCGCACCTCCTTGATGACCTGGATCTTCTTGTCGCCGACGGACTCCAGGACGACGTCGAACTCGTCCTTCTCCTCCTCGGCGGGGGCGGCGTCGCCACCAGCGGCGCCACCGGCAGCGGCGACCGCGACGGGGGCGGCGGCGGTGACGTCGAACTTCTCCTCGAACGCCTTGACGAACTCGGAGAGCTCGATGAGGGTCATCTCGGAGAAGACGTCGAGGAGCTCGTCGTTGCTGAGCTTGGCCATGATTGGCTTCCTTCCTAGCTATGCCGTGAGTGGCAGATCGTGATCGGATCAGGCGGCGCGCGGACGCGTCAGCCCTCGTCGCCACCCGCGGCGACGTCGGTGGCCTCGGCGGCAGGCGCAGCAGCGCCACCGGACTCCGCGACCTTGGCGCGCAGAGCCTCGACGGTGCGGACCGTCTTGCTCAGCGGCGCCTGGAACAGGGCAGCAGCCTGGCTCGTCTTCGCCTTCATGGCGCCGGCGAGCTTGGCCAGCAGGACCTCGCGGGACTCGAGGTCCGCGAGCTTGGTGATCTCCGCAGCCGTCAAGGGCTTGCCGTCGAGGACGCCGGCCTTGATGACGAGCAGCGGGTTGGCCTTCGCGAAGTCACGCAGGCTCTTGGCCGCCTCCACCGGGTCACCGGTGATGAACGCGATGGCCGAAGGGCCGGAGAGCTGACCGTCGAACGCCGACACTCCGGCGTCCTTGGCGGCGATCTCCGTCAGCGTGTTCTTCACGACCGAGTACGAGCCCTGCGCGCGCAGCGACGTGCGCAGCTCGGAGAGCTGGCTGACCGTCAAGCCGCGGTACTCGGTGAGAACGGCCGCACCGGACTCGCGGAACTTCTCCGTGAGCTCGGCGATGGCGGCCTGCTTCGCGGGCGTTGCCATGGGGCCTCCTTGTGCAATGTCGTGCCGGCACCCCGGCCACGAAAAAAGCTCCCGGGCACAGGGCACGGGAGCGACAAGGCATCGGCGGGCAATCGCAGATACTGCACAACGTGGCCTGCGCTGGCAGCCCTTCGGGGCTCTTCGGCCGGCGATGCGAGCATTGCGCGCACCTACCGGCGACCGGCGGTCATGGGTCTGTGATCAGAGTACGGGAGCGTCCGGGCACGGCCAAATCGGCGAAGTCACCGCGATCGTCGGGCGCGGCCCGGAGAACGCCGGACGCCATGCCCGGCGGAGCGACAGCTCCGCGGACATGGCGTCCGGTGGCGACCCGAGGGTCGAGTCTGCGGTCGAGGGGTGTCGGCCTCAGGCCGACTCGTCCTCGGAGAGCAGGTTGCGCGTGCGGGTGTAGTCCAGCGGGATGCCGGGGCCCATCGTCGTCGTCATCGTGGCCTTGCTGATGTAGCGGCCCTTGGACGCCGACGGCTTCAGACGCAGGATCTCGTCCAGGGCCGCGCCGTAGTTCTCCACCAGGGACTTCTCGTCGAAGGAGACCTTGCCGATGATGAAGTGCAGGTTGGAGTGCTTGTCGACGCGGAACTCGATCTTGCCGCCCTTGATGTCCGTGACGGCCTTGGCGACGTCCATGGTCACCGTGCCGGTCTTCGGGTTGGGCATGAGGCCGCGGGGGCCGAGCACCTTGCCGAGGCGACCGACCTTGCCCATGAGGTCGGGGGTCGCGACGACGGCGTCGAAGTCGAGCCAGCCGCCGGCCACCTTGGCGATGAGGTCGTCCGAGCCGACATAGTCGGCGCCGGCGCCCTCGGCAGCCTCGGCGTTGGCGCCCGTGGCGAAGACGAGCACGCGGGCCGTCTTGCCGGTGCCGTGCGGCAGGTTGACCGTGCCGCGGACCATCTGGTCGGCCTTGCGGGGGTCGACGCCCAGGCGGAGGGCGACCTCGACGGTCGAGTCGAACTTCGTCGCGGCGGTCTCCTTCGCCAGGCGCACGGCCTGCAGCGGCGAGTAGAGGTCGCTCGCGGCGATGTTGTCTTCAGCGGCCCGGTAGGCCTTGCTGCGCTTCATGGAACTGCTCCCTGTCAGATCTGTCGTGCGGCATCAACCGCACACTCTTGTGTGGAGTGTGGTCACGGACCAGCGCCTGGTCCTCCCACGTCCGGGGCGAAGGCCCCGGGGGCGTCAGCCCTCGACGGTGACGCCCATCGAGCGGGCGGTGCCGGCGATGATGCGGGCGGCCTGCTCGATGTCGTGCGCGTTGAGGTCTTCCAGCTTCTGCTGGGCGATCTCGCGCACCTGGTCCTGGGTCAGCTTGGCGACCTTGGTCTTGTGCGGCTCGCCGGAACCCTTGGCGATGCCCGCGGCCTTCTTGATGAGCTCGGCGGCCGGCGGCGTCTTGGTGACAAAGGTGAAGGAGCGGTCTTCGTAGACCGTGATCTCCACCGGGATGACGTTGCCGCGCTGGGACTCCGTCGCGGCGTTGTACGCCTTGACGAACTCCATGATGTTGACGCCGTGCTGACCGAGCGCGGGACCCACCGGCGGAGCCGGGGTGGCCGCACCGGCCTGGATCTGCAGCTTGATGTAGCCGGAGACCTTCTTCTTCTTGGGAGGCATGACTGCCCTTTCGGTGATCGTGGGCCGACGCCGTGGGCGATGACCCGGTTGCAGTGACCTCGGATCGACATCCGGGCCATCGGTCAGTATGACAGCGCGCCGCGCGAGCACCGAATCGTCCCCGGGCCGCCCCGGTGACGACGACGGTGGGCGCGCGACACGCGATCGCGCCCCGCCTCGCCGCCCGACAGGCATGCGACGCGGGGCGCGAGCGTGATCAGATCTTGGCGACCTGGTTGAACGAGAGCTCGACCGGGGTCTCCCGACCGAAGATCGAGACGAGCACCTTGAGCTTCTGGCTCTCGGGCAGCACCTCGGAGATCGTCGCCGGCATCGTCTCGAACGGGCCCTCCATGACGGTGACCGACTCGCCGACCGAGAAGTCGACCTCGATCGCCGACGACGAGCTCGACGCCTGCGACGCCTTGGTCGCGGTGGCCACGGCCTCGGCGCCGGCGGCCTCGGCCTGCGGCGCGAGCATCGACAGCACCTCGTCCAGGCTCAGCGGCACCGGTGAATACGCGTTGCCGACGAAGCCCATGACGCCCGGCGTGTGGCGCACGGCGCCCCAGCTCTCGTCGGTCAGCTCCATGCGCACGAGCACGTATCCGGGCATGCGGACCCGGCGCACCAGCTTGCGCTGGCCGTTCTTGATCTCGGCGACCTGCTCCATCGGGACCTCGGTCTGGAAGATGAAATCCTCCATGTTCAGCGAGGTGATGCGCTGCTCGAGATTCTGCTTGACGCGGTTCTCGTAGCCCGCGTAGCTGTGCACGACATACCAGTCGCCCTCGGCGAAGCGCAGCGTGCGGCGCAGCTCCTCGGTCGGGTCGACCGGCTCGGCGTCCGTCTGCGCATCGCCGCCCGTCTGCGCATCGCCGTCGGATTCGTCCTGCGCGCCGGGCTCGTCGTCCTCGTCGTGGGAGTCCGCGTCCGACTCGTCGTCGGTGGGCTCGTCGTCGGAGTCGTCGTCCAACTCGTCCTCGGCCGGGTCGTCGCCCTCCTCGGGTGCCTCGACCTGCGAGAGCTCCGCGTCGATCTGCGCGGGACCGCCGTCGACGTCCTCGTCGGTATCGATGACCTCATCGGTGTCGGCCTCGACGACGCCGGCGTCCTCGTCGGCGTCAGCGGCCGACTCGAGCTCGTCCAGCGCGGGGGTGACCTCGGCGCCCTCCGGCGCGAGCGCGACCTCGGGCGCCTCCTGTGCGAGCTCCTCCGGGGTGGGCTCGACGGCGTCCTCCTCCAGCGCTGCGACGTCCGGGTTGTCCTGCTGCGACACGAGGGTCAACTTCCTCTCTGCGGATGGATTCGCGCCCCGCTTCGAGGGCGCGCGTGCTCGGAAGGATCGTCCAGGGCGCGGGCTCAGCCCGCGAACACCCAGAAGACGAGCCGGGTGAAGAGCGTGTCGAGCCCGAAGACGAAGAGCATCACGGCGACGACGAAGACGATGACGACGATCGTGTAGGTCGTCAGCTCCTCGCGCGTCGGCCGCACGACCTTGCGCATCTCGTCGAGCACCTGGCTGATGAAGAGCCCGATGGAGGCGAAGAACCTCGTGATGGCGTTGCCGCCGCGGCCGCGCCCCTCGGGCGTCGAGGGGGCACCGTGAGGGGCCGTCTTCTGGTCGCTCACGCGTCTTCTCCCAACCGAGCACCCGGCTACAGCAGGATCTGACCTGAGCTGCCCCGCGGCACTCCCTCTTCGACGTGGCGCACCGGTGGTGCGCTCAGACACGGACTTGTACGACTGACGCAGGGCAGGAGGGACTCGAACCCCCAACCGCCGGTTTTGGAGACCGGTGCTCTACCAATTGAGCCACTGCCCTACGGGTGCCCTGAGCCGCCACGCCGATCACGCGCCCGGCGATCCGAGATCTCGATCGCGGGCGATGCCGTCCGCGGGGGATCGATCGGGTCTGACAGGGAGCATGCCGCGGCGCGGGGGCCTCGGTCACCCGATGGGAAGCATACGTGACAGGCGGCGGCCAAAGCCAACTCGCCACCCCCGGGCACCTCGGGCCGGAGGCCCGGACGTCGCACGGACGCGGGCCCGGACGTGGCTCGCACGTGGCCCGGACGTGTGCCGGACGTGGAACGATGGGCGCCGTGACCGATTCGAATGCCCCCGCCCCCCGCACCCGAGTCTCCCGACGCCTCGGCGCCATCGCCGAGTCCGCGACGCTGGCCGTCGACGCCAAGGCCAAGGCCCTCAAGGCCGCGGGCCGACCGGTCATCGGTTTCGGTGCCGGCGAGCCCGACTTCCCCACCCCGGACTACATCGTCGCGGCCGCCGTGGCCGCCGCGCAGGACCCGGCGAACCACCGCTACTCCCCCGCGGGCGGCCTGCCCGCCCTCAAGGAGGCGATCGTCGCCAAGACGGCGCGCGACTCCGGCTACGAGGTGGCGCCGGCGCAGGTGCTCGTCACCAACGGCGGCAAGCAGGCCGTCTACAACACGTTCGCGGCGCTGCTCGACCCCGGCGACGAGGTGCTGCTGCCCGCGCCCTACTGGACGACGTATCCCGAGGCGATCAAGCTCGCCGGCGGCACCCCGGTGGAGGTCTTCGCCGGCGAGGACCAGGGCTACCTCGTGACCGTCGAGCAGCTCGAGGCCGCACGCACCGACCGCACGAAGGTGCTGCTCTTCTGCTCGCCGTCGAATCCGACGGGCGCGGTCTACCCCCGCGAGCAGGTCGAGGCCATCGGTCGCTGGGCGCTGGAGCACGGCATCTGGGTCGTCACCGACGAGATCTACGAGCACCTCACCTACGACGGGGTCGAGCAGGTGTCGATGCCGGTCGCCGTGCCCGAGCTCGCCGACACCTGCGTCGTGCTCAACGGGGTCGCCAAGACCTATGCGATGACGGGCTGGCGGGTCGGCTGGATGATCGGCCCGACCGACGTGATCAAGGCCGCGACGAATCTGCAGTCGCATGCGACGAGCAACGTCGCCAACGTGAGCCAGCGC
Source organism: Dermatophilaceae bacterium (assembly GCA_032229625.1). Lineage (GTDB taxonomy): Bacteria > Actinomycetota > Actinomycetes > Actinomycetales > Dermatophilaceae > Kineosphaera. The sequence continues at coordinate 5,917 of JAVTVZ010000179.1, forward strand.
GCCGCCATCGCGGCCCTCAACGGCTCGCTCGAGGCCGTCGAGCACATGAAGGCGGCCTTCGACCGGCGCCGCCGCACCATGGTCTCGATGCTCAACGAGATCGAGGGCGTCGACTGCCCGACGCCGCACGGGGCGTTCTACGCCTACCCCTCCGTCCAGGGACTGCTCGGCAAGGAGATTCGCGGCAAGCGGCCGCAGACCTCCGCCGAGCTCGCCGCCCTCATCCTCGAAGAGGTCGAGGTCGCGGTCGTGCCCGGTGAGGCCTTCGGCCCCAGCGGCTATCTGCGGCTGAGCTATGCCCTCGGCGACGACGACCTCGCCCAGGGCGTCGGACGGCTCCAGGAGTTGCTCGGCGAGGCGCGCTGACGCACCGCCGCGAGCCACGCCCGTGGCCCCCGTCCGATGATCGGGCGGGGGCCGCGGCCGTGCCGGGGCAGAGCACCAGGCATCGCTCGCCGCGCCGACTCGGATCGCCGGATGCGCCCGGTCCCGATCGATCACAGGCCACCGGCCCATCGCAGGCCACCGGTCACTCGCAGGCCACCGGTCACTCGCAGGCCACGGGTCACTCGCAGGCCACCTGCAGCGCGACGGCTCGGACGGGAGCGCCGTCGCCGCCCGGCAGCGGCAGGGGGAGCACGCTGACGAGCGGGTCGGGCCAGTCGATGCGCGCCAGATCGCACAGGTTCTCGCCGATGACTCCCCCGGCGCGAGCGATGACGTGATGCGCCGGCAGGCCGGGCTGCCCCTGCGCACACACCTGTGTGCGGTCGATGCTCAGGGCGTCGATGAGGACGGTCCGCACCCCGAGCTCGATGAGCCTTTCGCACAGTGTGGTGTGCAGATAGGGGTGCTCGAAGTAGCGCGCAGTGCCGTAGTGGACGTCCCAGCCCGTGCGCACCAGCGCGATCGCGCCGGGCTGCCGCAGCGCGTCGAGGTGAGGGTCCAGGACCTCGGGGCCGATCGGGCTGCCCGGCGCGTGGCCCGTCGCGTCGAGGAGCACGCCCGGGCCGACGAAGCGCGCCAACGGCACCGCGTCCACGGCCGCAGCACCGGGCTCCACGTGCGCGGGCGCGTCGACGTGCGTGCCGGAGTGCGAGCCCAGGCACAGCTCGGACAGCGCGTAGCCGTCGCGCTCGATCGCGGCGAGGCCGGTCGACCGCGGGGCGGGATCACCCGGGTAGACGACGGTGGTCTCGTCCAGGGGCCGGCTCAGGTCGACGATCCGCTCGATGCGCACTCCCCCATGGTGCGCCGCGCCCGGACGGCGATCGCGACGCGACCAGGAATCGCGGGTCTGCGGGACGCCGCAGCCCGGATGTGACACTGGACCGATGACGCGTCCGGTGCACACGCTCCCCAAGGCCCACCTGCACCTGCACTTCACCGGCTCGATGAGCATGGACACGCTCGCCGCGATGGCCGCCTCGCACGGGGCGCGGCTGCCGCGGGCGCTCACCGAGCACTGGCCACCCGACCTGACGGAGGCCGACGCGCGGGGCTGGTTCCGCTTCCAGCGGCTCTACGACGCGGCCCGCGCCTGCGTGCGCGGAGAGGCGGACATGCGGCGCATCGTCGCCGAGGCGGCCGCCGCCGATGCCGCCGAGGGCTCCGGCTGGCTCGAGCTGCAGGTCGACCCGACGAGCTACGCGCCCTTCGTCGGCGGCATCACCCCGGCGCTGGAGATCGTGCTCGACGAGGCGCGCGCCGCCGGTGAACGCACCGGCATCGACGTCGCCGTCGTCGTGGCCGCCAGTCGCACCCGCCACCCGCTCGACGCCCGCATCCTGGCCCGCCTCGCCGCGCAATACGCCGGCGACGGGCCCGGACAGGTCGTGGGCTTCGGCCTGAGCAACGACGAGCGGCGCGGCAACACCGAGGACTTCGCGGCCGCGTTCCGCATCGCCGCGAAGGCCGACCTCGCGCTGGTGCCACACGGCGGCGAGCTGCTCGGCGCCGAGCACGTCTCGGCGATGCTGCGGGAGCTGCACCCCGACCGCCTCGGGCACGGGGTGCGCAGCGTCGAGGACCCGGCGGTGCTCGACCGGATCGTCACCGACGGCATCACCCTCGAGGTCTGCCCCGGCAGCAACGTCTCGCTCGGCGTCTACGACCGGGACGACGAGGTGCCGCTGCGCGCGCTCGTCGACGCCGGCGCGCGGGTCGCGCTCGGGGCGGACGACCCGCTGCTCTTCGGGTCGCGACTGGCCGACCAGTACGAGTTGGCGCGGCAGGTGCACGGCTTCGACGACGAGGGGTTGGCGGACCTGGCCCGCGGCTCGATCGTCGGCAGCCGCGCCCCGCAGGCCCGCAAGGACGAGCTGCTCGCCGGTGTGGACGCCTGGCTGGCGACCCCGCCGGACCCCGCGGAGCGACCCCCGCGGACCGACCCGGGCGATCACGCAGTACCCGGCACGCCGGGGCCCGGACAGGCGTAGGACTGGGGTATGACACGTCACACGCGGAACGGGACGGGCGGCCACGCCGATCGGCGCCCGCGATGAGCGCGGCCCGCTGGGCGTGGCTCGCGGTGGTCGCCGCCTGTGCCGCGATGCCGGCCTGGACCTCGGGGCAGTTGCCGGAGCGGGTCGCGAGCCACTTCGGGTCCGGCGGCGAGGCCGACCAATGGGCGACGCGCACCGACTTCCTCCTCAGCTCGACCCTGGTGGGGCTCGCGGTCCTCGTCGCGCTGCCGCTGCCGGCGCTGCTCCTGGATCGCATCCCCGCCACCCTGGTCAACGTGCCGCACCGCGACTACTGGCTCGACGAGCGGCACCCGGCACGTCGCCGAGAATTCGGGCGGCGCTTCTTCGACGACCTGTGCGTCGTGTCGGCACTGACGGGGCTGCTGCTCATCGCGATGCAGGTCGAGACCGTCGCCGCGAACCGCCTCGACCCGCCGCACCTCTCGTCGTGGGCGCCGGTCGCGCTGATCGCCTACCTGGTCGTCGTGGCGGTCTGGGTCGCCTGGATCCTGCTGGTGCGCTACCGGCCACCGGCCGACGAGCCCGGCGCCTCCAGCGGCCCGGTCCTGCCGCTCTGAGCCGCCAGCATCGGACGGCTCCGATCCGGGTCCGATCCGTGGCCTGTCCGATCCGTGGCCTGCCCGACGCCGCAGAGCGGGCGGTCGACCATCCGCACTGCGGGCGCTCGCAGGCCCAGCTCGCGGGACCGGGGGGCCCACAGTTTGGTGCGGCACCCACCGCAGCGGGAAACTGTCTCCAGACGAGCGGGCGATGCCCGTCGTCCACGGCCGACGAGCGTCGGCACCCGGGCGACACCGGCGTCGCCGACCTACGCCCACCTACGGGAGGACCAGCCCCCATGAGCAAGGCATCCGACATCCTCGCCGCCCTCGGCGGGGCGGACAACATCGTCGAGATCGAGCCCTGCACGACCCGACTGCGCACCGAGTTGACCGACCCGGCGCTCGTCGACGAGGTCGCGCTGCGCCGGGCCGGTGCCCACGGTGTCATCGCCGCCGGCAGCGTCGTGCAGGTCGTCGTCGGGCTCGACGCCGAGGCTCTCTCCGAGGAGATCGACGACCTGCGGTGAGCGCGCGCCGCACCGTGCTGCTGCGCCCGCGCGCGGCGGCTCCGGACGTGTGATGACGCCCGATCGGGACCGGCCCGATCGGGCGTCATCGGCATCCACCCGCCTGCAGGCCGCGCATCCCTCATCGGAGCGCGCCCCGTGTCCAGGCGTTCGCCTGCTCAGAGCTGCAGTCCGACGAGGACCGGCTCGTTGACGAGGGTCACCCCGAAGGCGTCGCGGACCCCGTCGCGCACCTCGCGCGCCAGGCGCAGCACATCCTGCGCGCGGGCGCTGCCCCGGTTGGTCAGAGCCAGCGTGTGCTTGGTCGACAGCGAGGCCGGGCCCGGCAGGCCGTAGCCCTTGGCGAAGCCGGCCTTGTCGATGAGCCACGCGGCGCTCGTCTTGGTCGCGCCGTCGGCGTCGGGGAAGGCCGGCGGGGCGACGTCCTGCCCCAGTCGGGCGCGCGCCCGGCTGCGCAGCTCCTCGAACTGCGGAGGGGGCAGGATCGGGTTGGTGAAGAACGAGCCGCAACTCCACGTGTCGTGATCGTCGGCGTCCAGGACCATGCCGCGCCTCGTCCGCTGCTCGATCACCGCCGCGCGCGCGTCGGCCAGCGGCACCCGGGTGCCCAGATCGACCCCGAGACCGCGGGCCAGGTCGGCGTAGGCGATGGGCCGGGACAGGTCGGCGATGTCGAGCTGGAAGGTGACGTCGAGCACGACATAGCGCGGGCTCGCCCCCTGCATCGCCGCCTTGAAGATCGACTGCCGGTAGGAGAAGCCGCAGTCCGCGGCCGCGAAGGTGCGAATGCTCCCCGTCTGACGATCCCACGTGCGCACCCGCGCGATCGTCTGGGCGACGTCCTGCCCGTAGGCGCCGACATTCTGCACCGGGGTGGCGCCGGTCAGTCCGGGGATGCCCGAGAGGGCCTCGATGCCGGCCCAGCGCTGCCCGACTGCGTGGGCGACGACGTCGTCCCAGGGCTCACCGGCCGCGATCCGCACCGTCGCCCCGGAGCACAGGTCCGCGGACTCGACGTGCAGCCCGCGCGAGGCGATGCGCAGCACCGTGCCGTCGAAGCCGTCGTCGCTGACGAGCAGGTTGGACCCGCCGGACACGACGAGCAGTGGCTCGCCCCGCTCGTCGGCCTCGCGGACCACGGCGACGATCTCGTCGGCCTCCGTCGCGGTGACCACCCGCGCGGCCGGGCCGCCGACGCGCATCGTCGTCATCGTCGCCAGGTCGACCGGCGCCTGCGGGCGCGCCTCGCTGCCGGCCATCGACTCCGCCCCGGCCCCGGCCGTCACGCCGCTCAACGGTCGCCGAGGTCGACGACGACCAGAGCGCGGCCCAGGACCTTCGTGCCGGCGCAGGTGACCGCGAGCTCCACCGTGACCCGGCCGGCCTGGGCGTCGACCTTCTTCACCGTGCCGAGCACGTCCACGCTCGCTCCTGCGTCGCGGGGCACCGGCACCATCCCCACGAACTTCGTGCCGTACTCGACGATCCGCCCGGGATCGCCGCACCAGGCGGCGACGGCCTCGACGGCCGCGCCCATCGTGAACATGCCGTGGGCGATGACGTCGGGCAGCCCGACACCCGCGGCGAAGTGCTCGTCCCAGTGGATCGGGTTGCGGTCGCCGCTCGCCCCCGCGTAGTGCACGAGACGCGCGCGGTCGACGGCGATGCGGTGCGGCGGCAGCGTGTCGCCCACGGCGAGGTCCGCGAGCGCCGGGGGCCGCGGCGCGCCCGGGGTCTCGATGCCTGGGGTTTCGATGCCTGGGGTTTCGATGCCCGGGGTCTCGATGCCCGGGGTCTGGCCGGCGCTCATGCGTCCTCCCCTCGCACGATGAGGCTGGAGGTGACCGTCGCGCGGGCATCGCCGGCGACCGTGGCGAGCTCCACCCGGGTCGTCACCATGGCGTTGCCCGCAACCTCGCGGACCCGGTCGACGTGCAGCACGCCGACGACCTCGTCGCCGGCGGTCAGCGGCGCGTGATGCACGAACTTCTCCTCCCCGTGGACGACCCGGCTGAAGTCGATCTCGGCGTCCGGGTCGCTGATGAACTGTGACTCCACCCGCTGGGCGAGCACGACCGCGAAGGTCGGCGGGGCGATGACGTCGGCATATCCGGCCGCGCGGGCGGCCTCGACATCGCGGTGCAGCGGGCTCGAGGCGCCGAGCACGTCCGCGAACTCGGCGATGTGCTCGCGGCCGACCTGGAACGGTCGATCCGGCGGGTAGCTGCGGCCCTCGAAGGAGGCGTTGACTGGCATGGCGACCACCTTAGGACGCCCCACCGGGCAGGACGCACGACCGGCCGCCGCCCGTGAGGGCGACGGCCGTGACGTGATGCTGCGGGCGATCCGCTGGGCGGACCTGCCGGAGGCGGACCGGGTCAGCGGGTCTCGCGGTGCTCCTGGTGCTTGCCGCACTTGGGGCAGAACTTCGCAAGCTCGAGACGATCCGGGTCGTTGCGCCGGTTCTTCTTCGTGATGTAGTTGCGGCTCTTGCACTCGACGCACGCGAGCGTGATCTTCGGACGGACCTCACTGGCTTTGCTGGCCACAGGACTACCTGTCTTTCAAACGATCGGGGTTCGGGCAGCGGTGCCGACGCGGGCACACCGACTCACCAGAATACGGGATGCCCGCGATGAACCGGAAAAGCGCTGGTAGCGAGGGCGGGACTCGAACCCGCGACACCACGATTATGAGTCGTGTGCTCTAACCACCTGAGCTACCCCGCCGTGGTCTCGCGCGACGACCGCAGCCCGCCCTGGTCAGGGCAAGGCGGCGGACGTGGACAAAACCAGAGCCCCGATAGGGAATCGAACCCTAGACCTTCTCCTTACCATGGAGACGCTCTGCCGACTGAGCTATCGGGGCGAGTCAGACGTTGGTGGCAACGCGCTGACATGCAGGGACGACCTTACCTGACAGCGAGCCCGAGAGTGAAATCGCCTCGCCAGGAGGCCGGTCCCGGCCGCTGCGCAGCCGGTAGCTCGTCAGTCGTCGTCGAGGCCGCGGGCCGCGAGGGCGTCACCGACCCGGTCCGCGTGGCGCACCGCGCGGATGACCAGCGGCACGAGGATCGTGTCCGGCGTCAGCCGCATGCCCCGGGCCTGGCGGGCCTCTCGCACGGCCCGCAGCGCGTCGAGCAGCACCGGGACCGACCTGATGGACAGAGCGATGACGAGGCCGACGCGCTCGACGTCGAGCAGCCGGCCGTCGAGCGGGCGCAGCAGCGCCACGATCGTGTCGGTCATGTCGCCGACCCGCGTCGTCGCGCTGACGACGGAGGCGCCCACGATCGCGACGACGAGGCCACCGACGACGACATACGCGCCGTGGGGGCCCAGGAGCCACGCCTGCACGATGCCCAGGAGCAGCACGATCCAGCGCAGCGGCCACGCGAGCCGACACAGGCCGCGCAGCCCCAGGCCGGCGAGCAGTCCGGCGCTCAGGACCAGCGCTGCGCCGGCCGTGACCACCCACGGGCGCTGGGCGGCCACGAGCACGGTCGTCAGGACCAGGAGGGCCAGCAGCTTGACGCCGGGGCGCGCCCGGTGCAGCACCGAGTCGCCCGCGACGTAGACGCCGATCACGGCCCGTCCATGAGGCGGCAGTAGTGCGCGAGCGCCTCGGGCGGCGGGCCGTCGGCGGCGACCCGGCCCTCGTCGATGACGATAACGCGATCCCATCCGGCCAGGAGGTCGAGGTGATGGGTGACGAGGACGACCTGCTGGGGCAACGCGGCGAGCTCGGCGGTCACGGCCCGGGCGTTGCGCCGGTCGAGCAGCGTCGTCGGCTCGTCGGCGACGAGGACCGTGGGGTCCAGGACGAGGACGGCGGCGAGGGCGAGCATCTGCTTCTGGCCGCTGGAGAGCCGATGCGCGGGGTGGTCGGCGTGGTCGGCCAGACCGAAGCGCGCGAGCGAGGCGCGCACGACCTCATCACGCTCCGGCGGCGTCAGCGAGCGCCGCCGCAGGGAGAAAGCGACGTCCTCGGCGACCGTCGGCATGACGATCTGGGCCTCGGGGTCGGGGAAGACGAAGCCGACCTGCTTGCGCACCTGCGCGCCCTGGCGGGCCACGTCGAGTCCGTCGACGACCACCCTCCCCGAGGTCGGGGTGACCAGCCCGTTGATCATGCGGGCCAAGGTCGACTTGCCGGAGCCGTTGGCGCCGACGAGGCCGACGCGATGCTCGGGGATCGTCAGGTCGATCCCCCGGAGCACCACCCGGTCGTCGTAGGCGTGGTGCACGCCCTCGAAGCTGATCATCGACCCACCGCCCGGGCCAGCAACGCCAGGCCCTGACCGCCGCCGATGGCGCACGTGGCGACCCCGAAACGCGCGTCGGACTCCGCTCTCGGGTCGACGCCGAGCTCGGGCGACGGGACCGGCTCGGGGGCCTGGTCCGGGTCCGGCGTCGGGTCCGGGTCGGGCGTCAGGTCCGGGTCCGGCGTCGGGTCCGGGTCGGCGACCAGACGCGAGAAGAGCCGGACGACGAGCAGGGCGCCCGAGGCGCCCCAGGGGTGCCCCACGGCGATGGCGCCACCCCAGGCGCAGACACGGTCGCGATCGGCGCCGAACGGGTCGAGCCCGAGGGCGTCGGTGCAGGCCAGCACCTGGGCGGCGAAGGCCTCGGTGATCTCCAGCGCCGCGAGGTCCCGCACACCCAGGCCGGCCCGGTGCAGGACCTGACGGACCGCGGGGACCGGCGCGATACCGGGCACGGCGGGGTCACCGGCGCACACCGCCCAGTCGAGGATCGCCAGGCCCGGCACCCCCAGCGCCGCCCGCACGCGCTCGGGGACGATCGCCACCGCGGCGGCCCCGTCGCTGACCCCGCAGGAGTTGCCGGCCGTGACGCTGCCCGCACGCGCGAAGGCGCCGGGCAGCCTGGCCAGCACCCGCCGGTCGAGACGACGAGGCCGCTCGTCGGCCGCCACCGCACCGATCGGGACGATCTCGGCGGCCAGCCGCTCTGCACACAAGAGTGTGCGCTCGTGGGACCGCACGGCATAGTCGTCCTGCCGCTGCCGGTCGATGCCGCAGCGGTCCGCGACGGACTGCGCGGCCGGGCCCATGTCCGGGTCGGGATGGCCCGGCGGCGCGAACGGCGCCCGGTCGTACGGGGTCAGCTCGCCGGGGGCCGCGAGGGCGCGCTGCCACGACATGCCGCCCGCTGGGCGGGCGATGCGCCAGGGGGCGGTGCTCGCGGACTCCACTCCTCCGGCGAGCACGACGTCGGCGCGACCGAGCGTGACGAGCGCCGCCCCCTGGTGGATCGCCTCCTGGCCGCTGCCGCACTGGCGGTCGACGGTCACGCCCGGCACGTGCGCTCCGAGGCCGGCGGCCAGGGCCGCGACCCGGGCGGGGTTGCCGCCGGGCCCCAGGCAGTTGCCGAGGATGACGTGCTGCGGCGCCGGGGCACCGAGCTCGCCGAGCCGGGCGGCGAGGGCGCGCAGGACCGGCGCGGCCAGGCCCGTGGCGTCGACGTCGGCGAGGGCGTGGCCTGCGGTGCCGATGGGGGTGCGTCGCGCGGCGATGACGACGGGCGTGGCCGGGTGCAGGCTCACCGGAGGGCGTCGGGGTCGGTGGCCACGCCGCCGCGGCGGCCGTCGGCGAGCAGGCGGCGCGCGGCGGCGCGATCGGACTTGCCGCCGGCGAGGCGGGGCAGCTGCGTGACGTGGCGCAGCACCCGGGGCCGCGCCGGGGCCGGCAGCTCACCGCGGACGGACGCGACGTCGGCGCTCGAGGCGCCGGTCCACAACCCGGCGAGGCGCTGCCCGTGCACGGGATCGGCGAGCCCGACGACCACGGCGTCGTCGACGCCCGGCACGGCCCGCAGCGCGGCCTCGACGTCCTCGACCAGGACGGTGTGACCGCTGACCGTCACGGCCTGATCGGCGCGGCCGAGCACCTCGACCCGTCCGGACTCCAGCAGCCGGGCCCGGTCGCCGACGCACGCCCAGCCGTCGGCGTCGACGCGCAGGGGCCCGGTGGCCTGCCCCAGATAGCCGATCGCCCGGTAGGCCGAGCGGCTCCACAACAGCCCGTCGCGCACGTCCAGCTCGACGCCGGGGAAGGGTCGGTAGCCCGGCCGGTCGTCGTCGGCGAGCGCGACGAAGGACAATTCGGCCGCACCGTAATACGCGATGAGGCGCACGCCGACGGCACGGCACCGGGCGCCCAGCTGGGGGCCGACACGGTCGCCCGCGGCGACGATGAGCCGCAGCCGAGACAGCCGCCCCTCGACCCGGTCGCGCAGCAGGCCCGGGACCAGCGACGGTGGCGCGTGCACGATCGTGGCGTCGGCCCGGGACTCGCCGGCATAACGGACCGGGAGGTCGATGAGGTGTGCGTGCCACGCGGCATACAGGACGGCGGTCGCGGTGGGGTGGCCGGGAAACCAGACCAGGTCGTCTGCGCCCGGCTCGAGCAGCCGGGTCAGTGCGTCGGCCGAGGCGAGCCACGAGGCGCTCGTGCGGTGCACGGCGCGCGGCCAGCCCGAGCTGCCGGAGGTGAAGACGACGAGGTCGCGGGGAGCGACGGTGGCCTCGTGCACGAGCCGGGAGGCGGCCGCACGCAGGGCGTGGGGCCAGCGGGCGTCGAGCACCGCCACCGCCCGACCGGCGCGCAGGCCGTCGACGACCTGCGCCACGAGCCGCCGCGGGTCCGCGTCGGCAGCGAGGATCGGAGAGCGAGGCGCCCCCGTGACCTGCGAGGTCGCCGTCGGCCGCTCCCCGAGCGGCGCAGCGCCGTCCGCGGATTCCACGCCGGTGTCGCCGGTCGACAGGCTCACCGCGGTCAGCCGCGGGTCCTGCGCGGGAGCAGGTCGGGCCTCGCGCGATGCACCCCGGCCGCGGTGACGGCGGCCAGGACGGCCTTGATGAGGTCGCCGGGCAGGAAGGCGGCGTCGGCCACGAGTGCCGCCCCCAGGCTCAGGTGCGCGCGCCACATCATGACGGGAATACCGCAGAGGTGGATGACCACGATGCCCCCGAGCAGGACCGCACCGAGGATCGTCAGCGGCGTCAGGCGCCGCAGGCGCTCCACGAGGTAGCCGATGACGAAGGCGCCGGGCACGAAGCCGATGAGGTAGCCCATGGAGGGACCGGCGAAGACGGCCAGGCCCCCGCGCCCTCCGGCCAGGACGGGCAGGCCGACCGCCACGAGCACCAGCAGGGTGAGCGAGACCAGGGCGCCCCGGCGCGCCCCGAGGAGCGCGGGGGCGAGCATGACGCCGAGGGTCTGCAACGTGATCGGCACCGGCGACCCGGCGAAGAGGGGCCCGGGCATGCCCAGCACGACGATGAGGGCGGTGAAGACGGCGATGAGGGCGAGGTCGCGCGCCCCGAGCCGGCGACCCGCGCGGCCCGCAGCTGCACTGCGCGTCGCCTCGCGCTGGGAGGTGGTCATGGTGGGTTCCCTTCGACGGCGGGCCCGGTGGGCCCGTTGCGACCGCTCGTGCCGCCACGGGTGTGGCGCCGCACGCGGTCCTGGATGCGGTGGACGGCCGCGCCTCGCCGCTGGAGCCGACGTGCCTGCACGGCCTGAGTCTGCCAGCCCGCACGGGGCGGCCGGTCGGGACTTCGGTCCCCACCTGAACAGTGTTCAGGTGGGGCGTGGGACAGCGTAGGACATCATCCGCCGCGCGACGACACCCACCGCAGCGCTCGCCTCCGCACGCACCGGGAGGCCTCGGCCGTGCGCATCCCGAGCCCGCCGGGACGGTCGGCGCATCGGAGAGTCCCGGGGCGGCCCTCGCAGGTGACTCGCAGGGTAGGTTTGCCCGTGCGGTCTGCGTCGGCCGCCGCGTCCTGTGCGTGCCCGGAGACTGCCATGCCTTCCTCCGAGCCGCGGCGACACGGGGGTCGACGCCGCCGCCACCCGACGAGCCGGCTGCGCCGACGTCGTCGCGCCCGCAGACCCACGTCCGAGAAGGAGGCAGGCGTGCTCATCGGCGTACCTCAGGAGACCAGGCCCGGCGAGACGCGCGTCGCGGCGACACCACCGACCGTCGAGAAGCTGCGCAAGCTCGGCTACGACGTCGTCGTCGAAGCCGGCGCCGGCGAGCGCTCGACGATCCCCGACTCCGCCTACGAGGCGGCCGGCGCCCGGATCGGGACGACCCACGACGTCTGGGGGTCCGACGTCGTCGTCAAGATCGAGGCCCCCAACGACGAGGAGATCGACGCCCTGCGCGAGGGGGGCACGCTCGTCTCGCTGCTGCAGCCGGCGCTGCGCCCCGAGCTCGTCGAGCGACTCGCGTCGCGGCCCATCACCGCCCTGGCCATGGATGCGGTGCCGCGCATCTCGCGCGCGCAGTCGATGGACGTGCTCAGCTCGATGGCCAACATCGCCGGATACCGGGCGGTCGTCGAGGCCGCGCACGAGTTCGGCCGCTTCTTCACCGGGCAGGTCACCGCGGCGGGCAAGGTGCCGCCGGCGAAGGTGCTCGTCGTCGGCGCGGGCGTCGCGGGCCTGGCGGCCATCGGCGCGGCGGGCAGCCTCGGCGCGATCGTGCGGGCCACCGACCCCCGACCCGAGGTCGCCGAGCAGGTCGCCTCGATGGGCGCGGACTTCCTCGCGGTCGAGGACACCGCCGCCGAGGTCTCCTCCGACGGCTACGCCAAGGAGACGTCTGCGGACTACGAGGAAAAGGCCGCGCAGATGTACCGCGACCAGGCCAAGGACGTCGACATCATCATCACGACCGCGCTCATCCCCGGCCGGCCGGCGCCTCGGATCATCACCGAGGACATGGTCGCGAGCATGAAGCCGGGCAGCGTGATCGTCGACATGGCCGCCGCGCAGGGCGGCAACGTCGCCGGCTCGGTGGCCGACGAGAAGATCGTCACCGACAACGGCGTGACGATCATCGGCTACACCGACCTCGCGGGCCGCCTCCCCACCCAGGCGAGCCAGCTCTACGGCACGAACGTCGTCAACCTCATGACGCTGCTGACGCCGGAGAAGGACGGCCGGCTCGTGCTCGACATGGACGACGTCGTGCAGCGCGGCATGACCGTCGTGCTCGACGGCCAGCTCATGTGGCCGCCGCCGCCGGTGCAGGTCTCCGCCGCGCCGTCGACCGCGGTGGCCCCGATCGAGCCGCCCAAGGCCAAGGAACCGATGAAGCGCAGCACGAAGGTCGCCGCGCTCGGCATCGGCGCGGTGCTCTTCCTGGCGTTGGCGACGGCGAGCCCGCCGTCGTTCCTGGGCCACTTCACGGTCTTCATGCTCGCCGTCGTCATCGGCTATTACGTGATCGGCGCCGTGCACCACGCCCTGCACACTCCGCTGCTGTCGGTGACCAACGCGGTCTCCGCGATCATCATCGTCGGCGGAATGCTGCAATTCGGCTCGGGTCATCCACTCGTGCTCGTGCTCGCCTTCGCGGCGACGCTCGTCGCGAGCATCAACGTCTTCGGTGGATTCACCGTCACCCAGCGCATGCTGGCCATGTTCACGAAGGGCTGAAACACCGATGATCGAAACCTTCGTCCAGGCCGCGTACATCGTCGCGGCGCTGCTCTTCATCCTCGCCCTCGCGGGCCTGTCCAAGCATGAGACCGGCAAGCTCGGCAACGCCTTCGGCATCGCCGGTATGGCGCTGGCGATCTTCGCCACGATCCTCAAGGCCACCGATCAGTCGGGCGTCGGAGCCCTGGCGATGATCATCATCGCGATGGCCCTCGGCGCCTCGATCGGCATCTGGAAGGCCATGAAGGTCGAGATGACCGAGATGCCGCAGCTCATCGCGCTGCTGCACTGCTTCGTCGGTCTCGCCGCCGTGCTCGTCGGCTTCAACTCCTACCTCGAGGCCCACGAGCCGCAGCGCCGACTCGAGCTCGAGCTGCTCGGCATGACGTCGGTGCACGCGGGCGAGATCTTCGTCGGCATCTTCATCGGCGCCGTCACCTTCACCGGGTCGATCATCGCGTACCTCAAGCTGAGCGCGCGCATGAAGTCGGCCCCGCTGAACCTGCCCCGGCACAACCTCATCAACCTCGCCGCGATCATCGTCTCGCTGCTGCTCATGGTGTGGTTCGTCGCCACCGAAGCAGTCATGCCGCTGCTGCTCATGCTCATCATCTCGCTGGCCCTGGGCGCACACCTGGTCGCCGCGATCGGCGGCGGCGACATGCCGGTCGTCGTGTCGATGCTCAACAGCTACTCTGGCTGGGCCGCGGCGGCCGCGGGCTTCATGCTGAGCAACGACCTGCTCATCGTCACCGGCGCGCTCGTCGGCTCCTCCGGTGCGTTCCTGTCCTACGTGATGTGCAAGGGCATGAACCGCTCGTTCGTCTCCGTCATCGCCGGCGGCTTCGGCTCCGACGGCGCGGTCACCGGCGAGGCGAAGGACTACGGCGAGCACCGCGAGGTCGGCGCCCAGGAGGTCGCCGAGTCCCTCGCCAACGCCGACAGCGTCATCATCACCCCCGGCTACGGCATGGCCGTCGCGCAGGCGCAGTATCCGGTCGCCACGCTCGTGCAGAAGCTGCGGGCCAAGGGCGTCGACGTGCGCTTCGGCATCCACCCCGTCGCCGGGCGCCTGCCGGGCCACATGAACGTGCTGCTCGCCGAGGCGAAGGTGCCCTACGACATCGTGCTCGAGCTCGACGAGATCAACGACGACTTCGCCAGCACCGACGTCGTGCTCGTCATCGGCGCCAACGACACCGTCAACCCCGCCGCGGCCGAGGACCCGACGAGCCCCATCGCGGGCATGCCCGTGCTGCACGTGTGGGAGGCCAAGGAGGTCGTCGTCTTCAAGCGGTCGATGAACACCGGCTACGCCGGCGTGCAGAACCCGCTCTTCTTCCGCGACAACACCGCGATGCTCTTCGGCGACGCCAAGGAGCGCGTCGACGACATCATCGCCGCACTGTAGGGCGAACCGCACAGACGACGGAGCCCGTCACCCCACGTGGGGTGACGGGCTCCGTCGTCTGACCGCGTGGGGCGCCACCGGTCCGGTGGGCGCGGTCAGACGTGCTCCTCGAGCGGCTGGTCCTTCAGCTCAGGCAGGGCGAGGGCGGCGACGGCGGCGATGGCGAACGAGGCGCCGAAGACCGTGAAGACGAGGGGCTGGCCGCCGAAGGCGAGCATCGGCGGCACCGACAGCGGGGCGATGATGCTCGCGATGCGGCCGAACGCGGCGGCGGCGCCGGTGCCCGTGCCGCGGATGGCGGTCGGGTAGATCTCCGGGGACACGGCATACAGGGCCCCCCAGGCGCCGAGGTTGAAGAACGACAGGCACATGCCGACGGCGATGATCGCCGTCGGATTGTCGGCGAGGCCGAACGCGCCGGCCGACAGGGCGGAGCCGAGCAGGAAGGCGGACAGCGTCGCGCGGCGGCCCCAGACTTCGATGAGCCACGCCGCGAGTGCGTAGCCCGGCAGCTGCGCGAGCGTGATGATGAGCGTGTACTCCAGCGAGCGCACCATCGAATGCCCTTGCGCGGCGATGAGGCTCGGCAGCCAGATGAAGGCGCCGTAGTAGGAGAGGTTCACCATGAACCACACAGCCCACAGGGCCGCCGTGCGGCGTCGCAGCGCGCGGGACCACAGGTCGCCCGCGCCGAGTCGCTGCGCCTGGATCCGCTCGATCGGCGGCTCCACCGGTCGAGTCGTGGCCGGCGCGGGGATCCCCGCGGAGCTCTCGTAGCGGCGCACGGCCGCCTCGGCCTCGTCGTGGCGGCCCGTGCTCTCCAGGAAGCGCACCGACTCCGGCAGGCCGAAGCGCACGGCCACGGCATACAGGGTGGGGACGATGCCGACCGCGAGCGCCCACCGCCAGCCGTCGTCGGAGACGGGAATGACGAGGAAGCCGATGAGCGCGGCGAGGATCCAGCCCAGCGCCCAGAACGACTCCAGAGCGACGACCATGCGGCCGCGAATGGCGCGCGGGGAGTATTCGCTGACGAGGGTCGAGGCGACCGGCAGCTCGGCGCCCAGGCCCAGACCGACGACGAAGCGCAGGACGATAAGCATCGCCACGCCCGTGGCCAGCGCGGACGCGCCGGTGGCGATGCCGTAGACGAGCAGGCTGACCGCGAAGACCTGCCGGCGCCCGATCCGGTCGGCGAGCAGGCCGCCCAGGCTCGCGCCCACCGCCATGCCGATGAACCCGACGGACGCGATCCAGCTCAGGGTCGTCGCCGACAGCTGCCACTGCCGCCCCAGCGCGAGCATGACGAACGAGATGAGCCCGACGTCCATGGCGTCCAGGGCCCAGCCGACGCCGGAGCCGACGAGCAGCTTGCCGTGCGCGCGGGTGAAGGGCAGGCGGTCGAGCCGCTCGGTGCGGCTCACCGGGGCGCCGACTGCGGGGCCGGCCGCGTTGACTTCGGGACTCACGGGGCACTCCTGACACGAGTGGGGTCGCCGGGACCACTCCCGGCACCGCGGGCCGCAGCGGCCGCGCCCCGTACGGTACGGCACCCACCGCACGTGGTCGGCCCGGAACGACGCGGGCCGGATCGCGGCAGCCACGACGTCCCCGTCACGGTCGCCGCGGGAGCTCACGGTCGCGGCGACAGCCGCAACGCTCGACGGCGAGCGCGACGGCGAGCGAGCCGCGAGTGAGCCGCGCGCGGGCCCACGCCGCCCCCGGACGCAGCGACGCCGCCCCGATGACTCGGGGCGGCGTCGGACACCATCAGCGGGACGAGCCGTCTACAGGACGACCTCGGCGTATTCCGCCTTCCACATGCTCTTGAAGACCTGCTGCACCGGGTCCTGAAGCTCCGCGGTCGCCAAGCCCTCGCGGGCAGCGGCGGCGCACACGGCGAGCGCGACGGCCGCCGAGACCGTGCGCAGCTCCTTGACGGACGGCAGGAGCGGCGCGCCGGGGGTCGGGTCCTGCGCGAGGGCGGCGACGGCCCGCGCGGAGGCGTCGATCATGCCGTCGGAGACCCGCGTCGCCTTGGACACCGCGACGCCGAGCCCGAGGCCGGGGAAGACGAGGGCGTTGTTCGCCTGGGCGATGACGTGGTCGACGTCGCCGTAGCGCACGGGCGCGAAGGGCGAACCGGTCGCGATGAGGGCCCGCCCGTCGGTCCAGGAGAGCAGGTCGACAGGCAGCGCCTCGGCCAGCGACGTCGGGTTGGACAGCGGCATGATGATCGGCCGCGGCGTGTGACGGGCCATCTCGCGGACGACCTGCTCGGAGAAGGCGCCCGGCTGGCCGGACGTGCCGATGAGGATCGTCGGCTTGACCCGGGCGATGACCTCGAGCAGGTCGATGGTGCCGCTCTCGCCGGCCCACCCGACGACCTCGTCGTCGGGACGCGCGTAGGGCACCTGGAAGGAGCGGACCCGACCGCCCATCCCCTGCGTGATGAGGCCCCGGCTGCCCAGACACCAGTAGCGGCGATTGGCCTCCTGCGCCGAGAGCCCCTCGGAGACCATCGCGTCACGCATCGCGTCGGCGATGCCGATGCCCGCCGAGCCGGCGCCGTAGACGACGACACGCTGCTCGCTCATCCGGCCGTGGGTGCGGGCGACACCGGCCATGGCGGCGGCGAGGACGACCGCGGCCGTGCCCTGGATGTCGTCGTTGAACGTGCAGCAGCTGTCGCGATATTGGGCCAGGATCCGGTGGGCGTTGTCGGCCGCGAAGTCCTCCCAGTGCAGCAGCGCCTGCGGGAAGAGTCGGGTGACGACCTCGACGAAGCGCTCGATGAAGTCGTCGTAGCGCTCGCCGCGGACGCGGGCGTGCCGCTCGCCGAGGTAGTTGTCGTTGTTCAGCAGCCGCAGGTTGTCGGTGCCGACGTCCAGCACGATCGGGATGGAGCGTCGCGGGTGGATGCCGGCCGCCGCCGTGTAGACCGCGAGCTTGCCGGTCGTGATCGCCACGCCGCCGACGCCCTGGTCACCGATGCCGAGGATGCCCTCGGAGTCGGTGACGACGACGAGGTCGACCTCGTCGGCGTCGAGACCGTAGTTGCGCAGCGACTCCTCCATCTCCTCGGGCCGGTCGATGGACAGGTAGACACCGCGGGGTCGCGAATACCAGTCGGAGTAGAGCTCGATGGCCCGGCCGATCGTCGGCGTGTAGACGATCGGCAGCATCTCCTCGATGTGCTCGGCGAGCACACGGTAGAAGAGCACCTCGTTGCGGTCGCGCATCTGGGTGAGGAAGACGTTCTTGCTCAGGTCGTCGCCCTGCGCCTGATACTGCGCGTAGACCCGGCGCACCTGCGACTCCAGTGTGTTGGAGCCCGGCGGCAGCAGGCCGGTGAGCCCCAGGGCCTGGCGCTCGGCATGTGTGAAGGCCGTCCCTCGGTTGAGCATCGGTCGACTCATCAGCTGGTAGCCGCGTGGCTTGATGGGCAACTCGTCGCCGTTGTCCAGGCGAAGGTGGGGCTTCTGCACGTCGGTCATGACGGCACTCTAGAGGGACGTTGGTCCCAATTCGATATCGGAGAGTCGCCGCGGTGCGCGGGTCGCGCTCCGCCGGCGCGCTGCCGGGCGACCGCCGGGTCAGGCGACGCAGGCCAGCGCCTCCAGCGCCGCCGCGTCGCCGGTGACGAGCAGGGTCGTGACCAGCGAGCCCTCCCAGGCGGCCAGGCGCTCGGCGATCCGCTCGCGCGGGCCGAGCAGCGCGATCTTGTCGACGAGGGCGGTCGGCACCGCGGCGATGGCCTCCTGGCGGCGACCGGCGAGGAAGGCCTCCTGGATCGCGGCGCACTCGGCCTCGAAGCCCAGGCGCGCCACGGCCTCGAGGTGGAAGTTCGCGCCGCGGGCGCCCATGCCCCCGACATACAGGGCGATCATCGGGCGCAGCGCGTCGGCGGCGGTGTCGAGGTCGTCGCCGAGGACGACCTGCACCGGGCAGGCGACCTCGAAGTCCTCGACCGCTCGGGGGTCGTCGGCGGGCCGGGCGGCGAAACCCTGCGCGACCCGCTCGCGGTAGGTCGCGTCGTCGTCGGGGGCGTAGAAGAGCGGGATCCAACCGTCGGCGATCTCGGCGGCGAGCGCGACGTTCTTCGGCCCCTCCGCGGCGAGCAGGACCGGCAGGTCGCGCCGCAAGGGGTGGACGGTCGAATGCAACGGCTTGCCGAGCCCGGTGCCCCCCGCCAGCGGGATCTGATAGTGCTGCCCGTCGAACTGCACGTCCTCGCGGGCCAGGGCCTGGCGCAGGACCGCGACATACTCCCTGGTCCGGGCCAGCGGGCGGGGGTACGGCTGGCCGTACCAGCCCTCGACGACCTGCGGGCCGGACGCGCCGATGCCCAGGACGACGCGGCCGCCGGAGAGGTGATCGAGGGTGAGGGCGGCCATCGCGGTCGCGGTCGGGGTGCGCGCCGACATCTGCATGACGGCGGTGCCGAGCCGGATGCCGGGGTTGCGGGCGCCCTGCCACGTCAGCGGCGTGAGCGCGTCCGAGCCGTAGGCCTCGGAGGTCCAGATCGACTCATACCCCAGCGCGGCGGCCGCGGCGACGAGCTCGTCGACGCCCTGCGGCGGCCTCCCACCCCAGTAGCCGAGTGCCAGTCCGAGCTTCATCGCCCCTCCTCCTCGTCGGCGCGCACCGCGGCGCCGGTCTCGTCTCGATGGTGCGCCTCGGCCTCGGCGGCGGCTGCGGCGGGGTGCCCTGGGCCGGCGAGGCGGTCGGGCGGGAAGGCCGGGGGCTCCTTGGCGAGGAAGGCGCGCACCCCCTCGCGGAACCCCGGCGAGTCGTAGACGGCTCGCAGCAGGTCGCGCTCGCGAGGGTCGCCGCCGGCGGCGGTCAGGTCGGCGAGCTGGCGTTTCGTCGTCGCGATCGTCACCGGGGAGGCGCGCACGGCACCGGCGACGAGGTCGTCGGTGAGCGTGGCGAGCTCGGCGGGCCCGGCGGCGACCTCGAGCACGGCGCCCACGGCGCAGGCGCGCTCGGCGTCGAGCGTGCGAGCGGTGAGCAGCATCGACCGGGTTGCGGACTCCCCGAAGACGTGCAGGCAGCGGGCGAGCACGGCCTTGCTCAGGGCGTTGCCCAAGGTGCGGGCGATCGGATAGCCGAAGCGGGCCTCGGGCGTCGCGATGCGGATGTCGCAGCAGGTCGCCACGGCCAGGCCGCCGCCGACGCAGATGCCCTCGACGGCGGCGATGCTCAGCTGCGGCAGCGCGTAGAGCGCATCGAGCATGCCCATGACGCTCGACTCGTAGTCGGCGACGATCTGCTCGCCGGTGCGACCGGCGAACATCGCGATGTCGTTGCCGGCCGCGAACGCTCCCGGGCCCCCGGCGTCGCGGCGGGCGCCGCGGACGACGACGACCCGGACGTCGTCGTCGGCGGCGAGCCGGGTGAAGACGTCGGTGAGGCGGGCGAACATCCCGGCCGTGAAGGCGTTGAGCCGGCGCGGCCTGTTGAGCACGACGTCGACGCGCGGGCCGTCCCGCAGGACGAGGATCTCGTCCTCGATCACCTCGTCGATCTCCTGCTCGCGCTGGCGCGCGGGCGGCGCGGCGGCATCGGTCTCACGCTCCATGCCCTCACCCTGTGCGCGGCGGGCGCCCGCGGCCGGCGATTGGGACGAGACAAAGATCACGATCCGATAACGCGCTGCGCCGGTCGGAGGGTCACCGTCGGCCGCCGCCCCGGCCGTCGACGGCTGTCGCAGATGCGGGTGCGGACCTGGCACTTTCGCCGGAGCACGGCGCCGGGCGCGACCGGTCGCCCCGCCGCTCCCCCGCGCCGCGGGAGGCACCCGATGCCACACTTGTCTGTGCGATCGATGCTCACGTCGCCGGGCCGCCCGCCGAAGGGTCTGCCGACGCTCACGCGGCCTTCGGACGGCCGCAGCACGGACGCTTGTCGAGCGCACGCGGAGCGACCCAGGAGCACGGCCCACGGCCGCCCGGGGCCCTCCCGAGAAGCACACGGAGGTCTCGCCTTGCCCACCATCCATGTCGACACACCGCACGTCGACACACCGCACGTCGACACAACGCACGTCGACGCACCGCAGGCACGTCCCACCCCGATCGAGCGGCAGCGCCCCGCACACGATGAAAGAGTGATCCGCATGCCTGCCCTGCACGACGTCCTCGACGACCTCGGCACGCCCGTCGGGCTGACCGGCCGCCCGGAGCGCATCGTCAGCCTGGTGCCGTCGCTGACGCAGGCCATCGCCTCGTGCGCCGGGGACCGGCTCGTCGGGGCGACCGACTGGTGCACACACCCCGCCGATCTGCAGGTGCGTCGCGTGCGCGGGACGAAGAACCCCGACCGACAGGCGATCCTGCACCTGCGCCCCGACCTCGTCGTGGCCAACCGGGAGGAGAACCGCGAGCTCGACGTGCAGCGGCTGCGCGCCGCCGGCGTGCCCGTCTGGGTGACGGACATCGAGTCGGTGCCGCAGGCCCTCGATTCGCTCTACCGGCTGCTGCAGGTGGTGTGCGGGGTCGTGCCGACGTGGCTGGAGGAGGCCGACCGGCTCTGGTCCGGGCCCGTGCCGACGCCCGTGGCCCGGGTCGCCGTGCCGATCTGGCGGGACCCGTGGATGGTCGTCGGCGGGTCGACCTTCACCGCCGACCTGCTGGCCCGCGCCGGCCTGGCCAACGTCTACGGCGGGCAGTCCCGCTACCCGCACGTCGCACTCGCCGACCTCGACGCCGCGGGCGCCGACGTCGTGCTGCTGCCCGACGAGCCCTACGCGTTCGGCCCCCACGACGGCCCCGAGGCCTTCACGCGGACCCCGACCCGATGCCTCGACGGGCGCCTGATCACCTGGTACGGCCCGAGCCTCGTGCCGGCCGCGGCCGCCCTGCGCGAGCTGGCCCGCGAGCTCGCGGCGCAGGTCCGGGACTGAAGACGCGCTCGATCCGGTGCCGGGCGGAACGGTCGAGATCGGACCTGATCCCGATGTCGATCACCCGACGATGTCGGCGCGGTGACACCGGACGATCGACGTGGCAGTGCAGTGACAGGATGGGTGCGCGCACGGACCGATCCCGCCGAGGAGCCCTCGTGACCGCGACATCCCCTGTCCCCCAGGATCCGAGCGCCGTCGCGCCCGCCGACGTCGTCGCGACGGTCGGCCGGTTGCTCCTGGAGCACGGCCACACGACCGCCCACAGCCTGCAGTCCGCGCAGCGCCTGGCGCAGGCCTACGGTCTGGACGTCGCGGTCGTCGCCGACTGGTCCGCCCTGACCGTCATCGAGGCACCCGGACGGGCGATCGTCACCGTGCCGATCGCCCCGGAGGGCGTCAACATGGCGGTCGTCAGCGCCGTGCTGACCACCGTGCGCTCGGCCTGCGACACGGCGGCGCCGCCGGAGCCCGCCGACCTCCTCGCGCGGCTGCACCAGGACGCGGCCCGGCGCCCGTATCCGGTGGCGGTCTTCGCGCTCGCCTGCGCGACGGGGGCGACGGCTCTCGCGGTGATCTTCGGGGCCGTGCACCCGTCGTCCTACGTGCTCATCCCGCTCGCCGCGGCAGTCGCGGGCGTGGCGCGCCGGATGCTCGGGGCGCGC
Source organism: Dermatophilaceae bacterium (assembly GCA_032229625.1). Taxonomy (GTDB): domain Bacteria; phylum Actinomycetota; class Actinomycetes; order Actinomycetales; family Dermatophilaceae; genus Kineosphaera. Next base: position 27,930 of record JAVTVZ010000179.1, read on the forward strand.
GGTGTCGGGATGGTGGGCCAGGCGTTCGTGGCCGCGCTCATCGCCGGTCTGGCCGGGGCGTTGTCGATCGTGTGGGACGTGACGAGCCCGGCCCGGCTCGTCGCGGTCGCGCCGGCGATGGTGCTCGTGCCGGGTCCGCACCTGCTCAACGGGGCCATCGACGTCGCGACCCGCCGCATGGGGATCGGGCTCGGGCGCCTGGCCTACGGGTCGCTGATCGTCCTGGCCATCTGCGCGGGGCTGCTGCTCGGGCTGTCGGTCGCCGGGCCGCTGCCGGTCGCGCCGTCCGGCGGCAGCACATCCCTGTGGCTCGACGTGCTCGCGGCCGCGGTCGCGGCGGGGTCCTACCCGATCTACTTCTCGCTCGATGCGCGGCTCATCGTCTGGCCGGTGCTCGTCGGCGCCCTGGCGCATGCGGCGCGCTGGCTGACGATGGCATATCTGGACGTCGGGGTCCCCGCGGGGGCCTTCGTCGCGTGCTGCGTGGCGGGTCTGGTGTTGACGGTCGTCGCGCGGCGGACGGGGGCGTCGTTCGCCGGTATCGGCTTCGCCGCGGTCGTCGCGCTGGTGCCGGGACTCTTCCTCTTCCACGGCGTCGCCGGGATCGTCGTGCTGACGCAGCACCCGGATGCGCAGGTCGTGACGTGGGTGGCGGGAGATCTGAGCACCGCGAGCCTGACGCTGGCGGCGATGTGCCTCGGGCTCGTGGCGACGCACACGATCAGCGACCGACTCACGGGTGCCGCGCGGCGCCGGAGCTGACGCGCCCGCGCCGGCTGGGGCGAGCACGGCGAAGGCCCCCGGTCGGTGACCGGGGGCCTTCGTTCGTGCTGGTGGCGGGTGAAGGATTCGAACCTTCGAAGCTTTCGCGACGGATTTACAGTCCGCTCCCATTGGCCGCTCGGGCAACCCGCCGGGTGCGTCTGGAAGGATAGCAACCCGACCCCGGGTCCCGTCCAATCGGCTCAGATCGACCCCGGGCGCCCGCCACGCGGCCGCTTCGCGGGCTCGCCGCGCGGCGTCGCGGGCGCCTACGCTGCGGACTCGTCCCCCGCACTCGACCTACCTCGACCCCCGACCCCACTTCGACAAGGAGCACCATGGCCGACAGCTCGTTCGACATCGTCAGCAAGACCGACAAGCAGGAGGTGTCCAACGCGCTCAACCAGGCGGCGAAGGAGATCTCGCAGCGCTACGACTTCAAGGGCGTGGACGCCTCGATCGACTGGAGCGGCGAGAGCATCGTCATGAAGGCCAACAGCGAGGAGCGCGTGCTCGCGGTGCTCGACGTCTTCCAGACCAAGCTCGTCAAGCGCAACGTGTCGCTGAAGTCGCTGGACTACGGCGACGACGACACCCCCACCCCGAAGGCCTCGGGCAAGGAGTACCGGCTGCAGGCGGCGCTGCGCGACGGCATCAGCCAGGACAACGCGAAGAAGATCTCCAAGCTCATCCGCGACGAGTTCGGCAAGACCGTCAAGCCGCTCATCCAGGGCGACGAGCTGCGCGTGAGCAGCAAGAGCCGCGACGACCTGCAGGCCGTGCAGCGCATGCTCAAGGCCGCCGACCTCGACGTCGCGCTGCAGTTCACCAACTACCGGTAGTCCGGGCGGCCCCGGCGCTCGGCCGGTCAGCGGTCCCGGTGCGCGCGGGCCTTCGTGCGGGCGGTCGCCGGGGCCGTCCACGGGTCGTCCGGCCACGGATGTCTGGGGTAGCGGCCGCGCATCTCGCTGCGCACCTGCTGGTAGGGCCCGGACCAGAACGACGCGAGGTCGTCCGTGACCGCGAGCGGCCGTCCCGCCGGCGAGAGCAGGTGGAAGAGCACGGGCACCCGTCCGTCGGCCAGCCGCGGGGTGTCCGCGAGGCCGAAGCACTCCTGCAGCTTGACCGCGACGACGGGCCGCTCGTCGGGGTCCTCGACGCTCGGGTAGGCGATCGCGGCCGTCCGCCCGCTGGGCACCGGGAGCCGCGCGGGAGCGAGGTCGTCGAGGCGGGCGGCGGTGCCGTCGGCCCACGGCAGGAGGCGGCGCAGCGGGTCGTGCAGGTCGATGCGGTCGGCGCGGGTGCCGTCGGCGAGCCGCTCGATCTCGGGGCCGAGCCAGGTCGGCAGGTCGGCCGTGAGTGCGGCGTCGCCGATGGCGGGCCACGCGCCGCCGACGTGGTGGTGCAGGAAGGCCATCCTGCGGCGCAGGTCCGCGGCGCCCGGTGACCACGTGAGCAGCCCGAGGCCGTCGGCGCGCAGCGCGTCGAGGACGGCCTCGCGGGCCGCGGCGCGGGAGGCCTTGACGGGGGTCACGGCGAGCTCGATGGCGCCGAGGGCCTCGACGCGGCGGGCGGTGACGCGTCCCTCGCGCCACGTGGCCCGCACGTCATCGGTATGCAGTGCGGCCGCGGCCAGCTCGGCGTCCGCCCTGGTCACCGGGGCTGCGACGCGGATGACGGCGCCGGTCCCGGCCGCTGCTGCGCCGCTGGTGCGGCTCACGTCGGCGACGGCCAGCCAGTCGCTGCCGCGCAGCGGCGACGCCGTCGGCAGCGCGGCCCGCGTGCCGGACGCCAGGAGATACACCTCCCCCTCGCGGCGGGCGACCCGCTCGGGGTAGGCGAGGGCGACGACGATGCCGATCGCCGCGCCCGGGTCGACGGACCCAGGCGACACATCGACGCCCGCGCGCAATGTGTCGACGGCCGCAGGCGACGACTCGGGAGGCTGCGGCGCGGTGTCGCCGGGTCGCGAGCCGGCGAGGGCCTCGAGACGGCGGAGCTGGGCCTGCCACGTCGCGGCGCCGGGAGCGTGGCCGGCGCGCAGGCGGCGCAGGAGCCCGGGCAGGTCGCCGCCGTCGGGGCGCAGGTCGTCGGCGAGGGCCGCGACCACCTCGGCGGCGCGGCGGGCGCCGACCAGCGCAGACCCGTCGAGCAGCGCGCGCCCGAGGCGCGGATCCACGGGCAGCGCCGCCAGGGCGCGGCCGGTGGCGGTGACTCTCATCCCAGACGCGTCGGCGGGCGCGTCGGCAGGCCCGTCGGCACTCCCGACGCGGCGCCCGTCGGTGCCTGCGCCGATCCGCCCCTCGGGTCGGCCGTCGACACGTGTCTCGACGGGCCCGGTCGCTTCGAGGGCACCGAGCCCGCGCAGCACGGCGTGCGCGTCGGCGAGGGCCGCGGCCGGGGGCGGGTCGGGCAGCGGCAGTCCGCGGCCGCCGGGCGTGCCCCAGCAGGCGAGCAGCAGCGCGGCCTGCGTGAGGTCGGCCGAGGCGATCTGCGGGGTGACGTGCGCGGGCATCCGCGCGAAGGTCTCCTCGTCGTAGCAACGCACGACCTGCCCGGGCCCGAGCCGGGCCGCGCGGCCGGCGCGCTGCACGGCGGCGTCGCGCGATGCGGCGACGGTGACCAGCCCGGACATGCCGCGTGCGGCGTCGCGGCGCGGCTCGCGGGACAGGCCGGCGTCGATGACGAGCCGCACCCCCGGGACGGTCAGGGAGGACTCCGCGACGGCCGTGGAGACGACGACCCGCGCCGGCTCGTCGGGGCGGCGCCCGCGGATCACCCGGTCCTGCTCGGCGGGCGGCACGCGGCCGTGGAGTTCGAGGACGTCGCTGCGCGGCAGGGCGCGTCGCAGCGACCCGGCGACCTGGCTGACCTCCCACGCGCCGGGCAGGAAGACGAGCGCATCGCTCTGCGGAGCCTGCCCGGCCGCGTCGACCGCGACCTGCGCGACGTGCGCGAGGAACTCCCGTGAGACCCCGCGTGCGTCGAACCGCGGCCCGGGCGCGGGCCGCCACCGGACCTCCAAGGGGTGCAGCGCCGACGGGCAGTCGACGACGGGCGCGGGCTCGCCGTCGCCGGCCTCGTCGCCGAGCAGCGCGGCGAATCGGGGCGCGTCGAGCGTCGCGGACATCGCGACGAGCCGCAGGTCGTCGCGCAGCTGCCGCACCTGGGCGAGCATGCCGACGAGCAGGTCGGTCTCCAGGGAGCGCTCGTGCACCTCGTCGAGCGCGACGGCGCCGACTCCGGGCAGCTCGGGGTCGGCCAGGAGCCGCCGCAGCAGCACCCCGGGCGTGCAGAACTCCACGCGTGTGTCCCGCCCGCTCCGCCGCTGCCCGCGGACGGTGAAGCCGACCCGCTCCCCGACCGGCGATCCGTCGAGCTGGGCGAGCCGGGCCGCCGCGGCCCGCACCGCGATCCGCCGCGGCGCGGTGACGACCACGCGCCCGGCGCGCCGCGAGTCACCGAGGAGGTCGGCGAGCAGCGGCGGCACGAGCGTCGTCTTGCCGGTGCCGGGCGGGGCGTGGACGACCGCGGCCGCACCGGCCTGCGCCAGGGCCGCCCGCAGCGCCGGGACGCTCGCGGCGACGGGCAACCCGGCACCGATCGCGGCGAGGTCGAAGGTCATCGCCCCAGTCTCACGCAGGCCCGAGCACGTCGACACCGGCCAGGGCGGCCCGCCGGCTCGCGCCCGCCCTCGCCCTGCTCACCCGCGCAGCCGGTAGCCCATGCCCCGCACGGTCTCGATGACGTCGGCGCCGAGCTTGCGACGCAGGTAGCGGACATAGACGTCGACGACGTTGGACCCGGGGTCGAAGTCGTAGCCCCACACGTGGCTGAGCAGTTGCTCACGCGAGAGCACTTGTCCGGCGTTGCGCATGAAGGTCTCCAGCAGCGTGAACTCCCGCGGCGACAGGTCGCGCACGCGGCCGTCGACCCGCACCTGGCGGGAGCGCACGTCGAGGCTGACTCGCCCCGCGGCCAGCTCCATGACGCCGGAGTCGGGGGCGGTGGGTGTGCGCAGCCGCAGGCGGATGCGGGCGAGCAGCTCTCCGAAGGAGAACGGTTTGCTCATGTAGTCGTCGGCGCCGCCCTCGAGGCCCGCGATGGTGTCGGTGGCCGAATCGCGGGCGGTCAGAATGATGACGGGCAGGGCCGAGCCGGTGCCGCGGACGCGGCGCAGCACCTCGAAACCGTCCATGCCGGGCAGCCCGACGTCGAGGATGAGTAGCTCGTAGTCGCCGCCGACGGCGTGCGCGAGGGCCGACGGTCCGTCCTCCACGGTGGTCGCGGTGAAGCCGCTGGCGCGCAGGCCTTTGGCGATGAAGCTGGCGATGCGGGGCTCGTCCTCGGCGATGAGGATGCGGCTCATCGCGGCCCACCGCCGGCGGGTAGCGAGGCGTCGAGGTCGTCGTCGAGGTCCTCGGGCCCCTCGTCGGGGTCTGCGGCGATCGCGTCGGCGGGCAACTCGATGACGAAGCGGGCTCCGCCGGCGGGCCCGGCGGCAGAGACCCAGGCGGTCCCCCCGTGAGCCTGGGCGATGGCCATGACGATCGCCAGGCCCAGGCCGCTGCTGCCCTCGCGCCCGGTGGAGCCGGAGCGGTGCCGACCGAAAATGCGGAAGCGTTCGGTGGGCGGCACACCGGGTCCGGTGTCGCGGACCCACAGTTGGACGCCGTGGGGCCCGCGCGCGCACCCGAAGCCGATCTCGTCGCCGGGGCCGGTGACGGCGACGGCATTGGCCGCCAGTTGCAGCAGCGCCTGGGTGAGGCGCCGCGGGTCGCCGTCGAGCCAGACGTTGGACCGCTGGTCGACGACCCAGTGACGATCGCCGAGCGGGCGCGCCTTGGCCAGGCACTCCTCCATGAGCAGGGCCACCTCGACGTGCGTGTGCCGCAGGAAATCGGGGCGACGGGCCTTGGCGAGCACGATGAGGTCCTCGACCAGGCCGCTCATGCGATCCAGCTCGTCGATGGCCAGGGCGCGCACGCTCTCGACGTCGTCGGGGTCCGCGGCGTCCATGAGTTCCAGATGCCCGCGCAGCACCGTGATCGGGGTGCGCAGCTCGTGGCCGGCGTCGTCGAGCATGCCCCGCTGGGCGCCGAGCGCCTCCTGCAGCCGGTCGAGCATGCCGTTGAACTGGCGGGACAGGTCGGCGACCTCGTCGTCGCCGATCACCGCGAGGCGCCGCGAGAGGTCGGTCTCGGTGATGGATTCGGCGGTGGTGCGCAGTTCCTCCATAGGTCGCAGCAGTCGGCGCACGAGCACCCAGGCGGCGAGCAACAGCACGAGCCAGGCGATGACGGCGGCGACCGCGTACGAGCGGATCGTGTCGTGCAGTTCGGCGAACTCGCGGTCGAGGTAGTAGAGGGCGACGTAGTGGCCGCGGTCGTCGCCCTGCACGACGGGCATCACGGCGTAGGCGATGCGCCCGTGGTCCGCACTGACGAACTCGCCGAAGGCGGGCGCCTGGTGGCCGGTCGCCGCCTCGCGGAAGCCCGCGTCCTCGTGCACGTCGCCCGCGCCGTCGGTCTGCACGATCGCCGAGCCGGTCAGGTAGCCGACGTGAATCTCGTGCTCGTCGGGCACGTTGCGTTGCATCGTGACGGTGAAGAGCCGCTCGGCGTCGGTGAACGGCTGCCCGGTCTCGGGGTCGATGCCGGCGTTGGCCAGCTCCGTGAATTCTCTGATCTCCTGCGCGAGTTGACGCTCGACGCGGGTCTCGACGCGCTGGCGTTCGAGCAGCAGGGCGGGAGCGCCGGCACCGACGAGCCCGGCGGCCGACAAGGCGGCGATGGAGCCGAGCACCCGTCGTCGCAGCGAGGGCCGGCGCCAGCCGTAGGGCGCGCCGGCCCCACCATCGGTCGCGGCCCCGGGGGCGCCGGACTCACCGCTCATCGGGCTCAGTCATCGTCAGCGTCGTCAGCGTCAGCGTCGTCATCGTCGTCGTCGTCATCGTCGTCGTCGTCATCATCCACGACGACTCGCGTGGGGGCCTTCGGCACGGGCTTGACGACCTTGGTGGCGGAGCCGCGCGCGGTCGCCGGCGCGGGCGCCGCAGTCGTGGGCGTCTTTGGCGATTCTGGTGCGACGGCTGCGCTGGTGCGCCGGGCCGATGTCGCGGCGTCGGCCCCCTGCGGCGGCGTGACAGAGGTGGGGGACGCGGTCGGGCTGCTCGTGGCGGCCGGAGTGCTCGGGGCGCTCGGGGCGGTGGTCGTGGCCGGCGCGGGCAGCCGGTTCAGGTCGACGACGCGACCCAACTCGGGCTGCGGCGCCCCCAGTCCGAGGGAGGCCCCGAGCGCGACGGCAGCGACGACGCCGATGGCGGCGAGGGCGGCGACGACGAGTCGAACGGGAGGCATGTCTTCATCGTGACCGGCGCTGCCGACGCGGTCACCCTCCTGGCGATGAGAAGGCTCTCATCTGCGTGAGAGCCCTCTCATCACCGGATCATCGACCTCTCACACGCGGGGTGAACGCTGGTGCCACACCCGCTGCGCGAGAGGAACGATCCCCCCATGGACCTGACCACCCTGTACCTCGGCCTGGCGCTGGACCTGAGCGTCATCACCGTGCTGGTGTTCGGCTGCTACCGGCGCCGACACAGCAAGGTCGACCTCATGCTCAGCTACATCGTGCTGAACATCGGCGTCTTCGGCGCCGTCGCGCTGCTCGCCGGGTCCGACGGCGGGGTGGCGCTGGGCATGGGCTTGTTCGGCATCTTGTCGATCATCCGGCTGCGGTCGAGTTCGATCTCCCAGACGGAGGTCGCCTACTACTTCGTCGCGTTGGTGCTGGGCCTGGTGAACAGCCTGGGGGCGCATGTGCTGCCGCTGGCGATCACGATCAACGTGCTGCTGGTCGGGGCGTTGTGGGCGCTGGATCGCGGGGAGCGGGCCGTCAAACGCCGCCCCACCGAGACGCGGCGGATCACTCTCGACGTGGTGCACGACGACCCGGGCGCGCTGCGCGCCGATCTGCACGCGCGGCTGCGGATGCCGGCGATCAGCGTCATCGTCGAGGAGATCGACTACGTGCGCGACATCATGATCGTCCAGGTGGAGGTCGACCGGCCGAAGACCCCGAGTGTCGCGACGATCGCGCCGCCGGCCGGGCACGCCGCGGGCGATGCGATCTACGCCGGCGGCGCGCGATGAGCGCGCCGGTGCTGGGGATTCCTGTCTCCCCCGCGAGTGCCGCGATGGACGCTTTGGGCGCCGCTCTCCCGTCCGTCGATCTGCCGACCGTGCTCGAGCGCGCGGAGCTGCAAGATCGGGTGGACACCAAATACGTCCTGTTCCCCGCGGTGCTCGGCCGCCTGGTCGAGCGCCTGGAGACCGAGCTCGAGACCGCGGTCGATGTGCTCGACATCGACGGCCGCCGCCGTTTCGCCTACGAGTCGCGCTATCTGGACACCGCGGATCTACGGACCTTCCGAGATCACCTGCAGGGCCGTCGGCGACGGTTCAAGGTGCGGACCCGCAGCTATCTGGATACCGGCGGGAGCCACCTGGAGCTCAAGGAGGCGGGGGCCGGCAGCGGCACCCAGAAGATGCGGTGGCCGCTGCCGGATCAGTGCGTCGCCGACGTGCCGGGCCGCGCTCCGGAGGTGATCGCGGCCTTGCGGGACGAGCTCGCCGGGCGCGGTTACCCGCCCATGGGGCGGCTGGATCTGGCGCTGACCACGACGTATGCCCGGACGACACTGGTCGGGCGGCACCGGTCGTTCCGGCTGACCGTCGACACCGACCTGGTGTGCGCCGGTGCGCAGCGGCCGGGCAGCGCCCGCCTGCACGCCCTGCACGATCGGGTGCTGCTGGAGGTCAAGACCCCCAGCCCCCGCGATCGGATACACCGGCTGCTGTCCGGTCTCGGCGCGCGGCCGGTGGCGGTCAGCAAGTTCGGGGTCGGTCTGGGCCTGACCCGGGGTCTGAGCACGGCACCGTGGGCCGATGCTGTCAGCAGACACCTTCAACCCCAGCTGCGGCGGACCTCGTCGGGGGCGGCGCAAGGCCGCGAGGATTGGGCATATCCG
>JAVTVZ010000180.1:0-5725 GCA_032229625.1 Dermatophilaceae bacterium
CGCTTCGGCGTCGAGCTCGTCGACTGCACGCAGTACTTTGCGGACACGACCTTCCGCGTCTTCCAGAACGACTACGTCGGCGCCGTCGTCATGCCGGGCGGCGCGAGCCAGCCGCGGCGGCAGTTCGACGCGTGGCAGGAGTGGGCCAAGCAGCGCGGCGCCCGCGGGCTGGCCTACGTGACGATCGGCGAGGACAGCACGCTCGCCGGGCCGGTCGCCAAGAACCTCTCCGACGCCGAGCGCGACGGCCTGGCCGCGCACGTCGGTGCGAACCCCGGCGACTGCATCTTCTTCGCCGCCGACAAGCCCAAGGCCGCCCGCGCCCTCCTCGGCGCCGCGCGTCTGGAGATCGGCCGGCGCTGCGAGCTCATCGACGAGTCGGTGTGGGACTTCCTGTGGGTCCTCGACGCGCCGCTCTTCGAGCCGACGTCGGACGCGGTCGCCTCGGGTGACGTCGCGGTCGGCTCCGGTGCGTGGACCGCGGTGCACCACGCCTTCACCTCGCCCAAGGACGAGTTCCTCGACACCTTCGACACCGACCCCGGGCCGGCGCTGGCCTACGCCTACGACATGGTGTGCAACGGCAACGAGATCGGCGGCGGGTCGATCCGTATCCACCGCCGCGACGTCCAGGAGCGCGTCTTTGCGGTGATGGGCCTGAGCGAGGAGGAGGCGCAGGAGAAGTTCGGCTTCCTCCTCGACGCCTTCGCCTTCGGCGCCCCGCCGCACGGCGGCATCGCCTTCGGCTGGGACCGGATCGTCATGCTGCTCGGCGGCTACGACTCGATCCGCGACGTCATCGCCTTCCCCAAGTCCGGCGGCGGCTACGACCCGCTCACCCAGGCGCCGGCCCCGATCACCGCCCAGCAGCGCAAGGAGGCCGGCATCGACGCCAAGCCCGAGATCAAGGGCGAGATCAAGGGTGACGGCAAGGACGCCGCGACGGCGCTGGACACGTCGGCGGTCGCGCCCCGGGTGAGTTGATGGCGGTCGAGGCGGTCCTCTTCGACGCCGACGGGCTGCTGCAGCACCCCAGAGCCGGGTGGGAGGGCCGCATCGCAGCGTTCGACCCGGCCGATCCCGACGGGATGCTCGACGCGCTGTGGCGGGCCGAGATCCCCGCGCTGGAGGGCAAACAGCACCTGCGCGACGGGATGCTCGACCTGCTGACGGCCCGGGGACTCGACGTCGATCGGGTCGACGACCTCGTCGCGCTGTGGGACAACATCGAGGTCGATCCCGACGCGTGGCGGGTCGTCGAGGCGGTCCGCGCGGCGGGCGTGCCGTGCTACCTCGCGTCGAACCAGCAGTCCTACCGGCGCGACCTCATGCTCGCGCTGGGCTACGGCGAGCTGGTCGATCACGCGTTCTTCTCCTGTGATCTGGGGGTCGCCAAACCCAAGCCCGCGTATTTCGAGGCGATCCTGGCGCGCCTCGCGCTGCCGGCGGATCGGGTCGTCTTCGTCGACGACGTGCCGGCGAACGTCGCCGCCGCCGCGAGCGTCGGCATCGTCGCGCGCGTGCACGACCCCGACTGCGGGGCCGACGGGCTGCGCGCGGTGCTGCGGTCGGCGGGCGTGCCAGGGGCATAGCCGCTCGCCCGTCGCCCGTCGGTGCGACGGCTGCGGGCTGCGGGCATGCCATCGTGTGCCTCGTGGACCACGCGCAGCCCTGCACACCCGACGCAGCGGTCGGGCACGACGACGTCCACGTGCGCGGCGCGCGGCTGCACAACCTGCGCAGCGTCGGGATGTCGTGTCCGCGCGGCGCGCTCGTGGCGTTCACGGGCGTCTCGGGATCAGGCAAGTCGTCGCTGGCGTTCGGCACGCTGCACGCGGAGGCACAGCGGCGCTACCTGGAGTCGGTGGCGCCCTTCGCGCGGCGGCTCATCGCGAGCGCCACCGACCCGCGGGTCGAGTCGGTGACGGGGCTGCCGCCGACGGTCGCGGTCGAGCAGCGCCGCGGCGGCGGCGGGGCGCGCTCCAGCGTCGGCACCCTGACGACGCTGTCCAACACGGTGCGCCTGCTGTATTCGCGGGCCGGTGACTATCCGCCGCAGGTGCGCGCACGGCAGACGGATCTGCCGGAGGGACGGCTGGATTCGGACGCGTTCAGCCCCAACACGACGGTCGGGATGTGCCCGCGCTGCCACGGCACCGGGGTGCTGCACGAGCCGACGGAGGCCTCGATGGTGCCCGACGCGTCACTGAGCATCGCCGACGGCGCGATAGCCGCGTGGCCGGGCGCGTGGCAGGGCAAGAACTTCCGCGACATCCTGCGCACGCTCGGCGTCGACATCCACGCCCCCTGGCGCGACCTGCCGGCCGACACGCGGACGTGGATCCTCTTCACCGACGAGCAGCCCACCGTCACCGTCCATTCCGTCCGGGAGGCGGGCCGCATCCAACGCCCCTACGAGGGCACCTGGTCCTCGGTGGCCCGCTATCTGCGGCACACGATCGCCGACAGCACCTCCGAGCGCACCCGCCGCCGCGCGCTGGCCCACCTGACGACGCAGACGTGCCCGGAATGCCACGGGCACCGGCTCGGCCGCGACGCGCTGTCCGTCACCTACCTCGGCGAGCCGATCTGGGCGTTCGGCGCCCGGCCCCTGGCCGACGTGTCGTCCCGGCTGGACGCGCGGTGGCGCGAGCTGCCGCCCGAGGGAGGCAGCCCCGCGCAGGAGGCCGAGCGGCTGCTGCTGCCCAGCGCGTTGCCGGTGCTGCAGGCGATGGTGGGGCTCGGCGTCGGGCATCTGAGCCTGGACCGGCCCGCCGCGACGCTGTCGGCGGGGGAGCTGCAGCGGCTGCGGCTGGCGTCACTGCTGCGGGCCGGGCTCTTCGGCGTCGCCTACGTGCTCGACGAACCCTCGGCCGGGCTGCATCCGGCGGAGAAGCCGATGCTCGCCGAGGTGTTCGACCGCTTCATCGCCGCCGGCAACAGCGTGCTCATGGTCGAGCACGACCTGTCGCTGGTGCGTCGGGCCGACTGGGTCGTCGACGTCGGGCCGGGCGCGGGCGGCGACGGGGGTCGCGTGCTGTATTCCGGCCCGGTCGCGGGCCTGGGCGACGTCGCCGAGTCGGTGACCGGCGACTACCTGCGCCGGCCGCCGGCCGCGCCGCGCACACCGGCGCAGGTGCGCACCCCGACCGGCGTGCTGGAGGTCGACGACATCACCGCCCGCACGCTGCGCGGTGTCGACCTGCGGCTGCCGCTGGGAGTCTGCACCGCCGTCACCGGTGTCTCCGGGGCGGGCAAGACGACGCTGGTGACGCACGTGCTCGGTCGGCTGCTCGGCGAGCGGGTCCGCACCGCCGCGCTCGACGAGCCGGAGCCGGAGCCCGAGCCGGAGCCTGAGCCGTTCGGTGGCGACGGGCCGGGTGCGCCTCCGGCCCCGCGGGTGGGCCGCGTCCGCGGCGTCGAGGCCGTCGACCGGGTCGTGCAGATCACCCAGAAGCCCATCGGCCGCAGCCCCCGCAGCTGCCTGGCGACCTACACCGGTCTGTTCGACCGGGTGCGGGCCCTCTTCGCCGGCACGCCGGAGGCGCGGGCTCGCGGCTGGGACGCCGGCCGGTTCTCCTTCAACGTGCCGGCCGGCCGCTGCCCCACGTGCGCGGGCGAGGGCCAGGTCGAGGTCGAACTCGTCTTCCTGCCCGGCACGTACGCCGCCTGCCCGACGTGCCGTGGCAGCCGGTATGCGCCGCAGACTCTCGAGGTGACCTGGGGCGGCCGCACGGTCGCGCAGGTGCTCGACCTGACCGTCCGCGACGCCGTCGAGGTCTTCGCCGACGACCGGCGGATCAGCCGGGCCCTCGCGGCCCTGCACGGCGTCGGCCTCGGATACCTGACCCTCGGGCAACCGGCCACGCAGCTGTCCGGCGGCGAGGCCCAACGCATCAAGCTCGCCACCGAGCTGCAGCGCGCGCCGCGCGGCCACACCGTCTACCTGCTCGACGAGCCGACGACCGGGCTGCACCCGGCCGACGTCGACCTGCTCGTCGCCGAACTCGACCGCCTCGTCACCCAAGGGCACACCGTCGTCGTCGCCGAGCACGACCGCAGCGTCATCGCCCGCGCCGACCACGTCATCGACCTGGGCCTGGTCGACGACGGCGACGGCCCGCGCATCGGGCGCCTCCTGGCCGCCGGTGCCCCCGCCGAGATCGCCGCGGCCGGCACCCCGACCGGCGCGGCGCTCGCGCAGGAGTAGGGGGCAGGCGTAGGTCGCAGGGGGAGATAGTCGGGCGTGGTCGGCGTCGTCCGCCGCACGGGGGAGGCCGTGTCGGGGGTGGCGTCTAGCCTGTCGGGGTGAGTGACCTCTTCGCCGCCTCGCGGGCCGACCGGGAGCCCGACGACGCGGGCCCGGACGCCGGTGCCGCCGACACGCGGCCGCCGCTGGCGGTGCGGATGCGCCCCGCCTCGCTCGAGGAGGTGCGCGGCCAGCGCGACGTGCTGCGGCCCGGCAGCCCGCTGCGGCGGCTCATCGAGGGGTCCGGCGGGGCGGCAGGTCCGCTGTCGGCGATCATCTGGGGGCCGCCGGGCACGGGCAAGACGACGCTCGCGCACCTCGTCGCGGCGGCCGCGGGGCGCCGGTTCGTCGAGCTGTCCGCCGTGACCGCCGGGGTCAAGGACGTGCGGGCGGTGATGGAGTCGGCCGCCCGCGAGCGGGACCTCTACGGGCGGGCCACGGTGCTCTTCCTCGACGAGATCCACCGCTTCTCCAAGGCCCAGCAGGACGCGCTGCTGCCCGGTGTCGAGAACCGGCTCGTCATCCTCGTCGCCGCGACGACGGAGAATCCGAGCTTCTCGATCATCGCGCCGCTGCTGTCCCGCTCGATGCTCGTCACGCTCACCTCGCTGACCGACGCGGATGTCGCCGACGTGCTGACCTCGGCCGTCGCTGACGAGCGCGGGCTGGCCGGCGCCTACATCCTGGCCGATCCGGCTCGCGAGCACCTCGTGCGGATGGCCGGGGGAGACGCGCGCCGAGCGCTGACCTCCCTGGAGGCCGCCGCCGGCGTCGCGTCGGACGACCGCGCCGCCGGGACCGGGCTGCCGAGCGCCGATGACCCGCAGGAGATCGCGCTCGCGCACGCCGAGCAGGCCGTCGCGCAGGCCGCGGTCCGCTACGACCGGGCGGGCGGGCAGCACTACGACGTGGCGAGCGCCTTCATCAAGTCGATGCGCGGCTCCGACGTCGACGCCGCTCTGCACTACCTGGCGCGGATGCTCGAGGCGGGGGAGGACCCGCGCTTCATCGCCCGGCGCATCGTCATCTCCGCGAGTGAGGAGATCGCGATGGCCGACCCGACCGCGCTGCAGACCGCGGTGGCGGCGATGCACGCGGTGGCGCAGATCGGGATGCCGGAGGCGCGGATCATCCTCGCCCAGGCCGTCGTGCACAACTGCCTCGCCCCGAAGTCCAACGCCTCCTACCTGGCGATCGGCCAGGCCATCGCCGACGTGCGCGCCGGCCGCGGCGGGGCCGTGCCGCCGCCGCTGCGGGGCACCGCCCGGTCGCGGGCCGCCGGCTCGGCGACCCGCGCGGTCGGCAAGCCCGAGGACTACGTCTACGCCCACGACGAGCCCGACTCCGTCGCGACCCAGCAGTATCTGCCCGACGATCTGCTCGACGCCGACTACTACCACCCCAAGGAGCGCGGCTTCGAGGCCCGCATGATGCAGCGCTGGGCGTGGCTGCGCGGGCGGCTCGGGCGCGGCTGAG
>JAVTVZ010000181.1:0-5709 GCA_032229625.1 Dermatophilaceae bacterium
CGTCGTCGACCTCGTCGTCGCCGTCGCGGTGGAAGATCTGGGCGATGATCGCGGTGTAGGTCGCGTCGGGCTGCGGCATGAAGCGCAGGTTGGACAGCGCCTGGTCCTGCCCGGCGCTCTCGAGCACGAACGTGCCGTAGCCGAAGATCCGCCCGAGCACCGTGCGGTGGTAGGTCATGTCGGTGACCTTGCCGAGCGGCATCATGTCGACCTTGCGGACGATGAAGCCGTAGATGAGCAGCAGCCGCCGGTCCGTCGCGACGAACCACTCGTGCTGCCACTCCCACAGATAGAAGAGCGCCCGGCCCGCGACCGCGAACCACAGCCACCACACGAGGTCGGCGAACTGCGCCGCGCCGCCGTCGAGCGTCGCCGACAGCCACACCGCGACGACGAGCCCGGCGAGCGCCAGACCCGCGGGCTCGGCGACCGTCGCCCAGTGCCGGTGCCGCGCGACGACGATCTGCTCGCCGCGCAGCAGGTAGCGCTCGAGGCTGTCGGTGTCGCGCTCGGACATGGCGGCCAGGCTAGGCGGTGCGGCGGCGCGCGGCTACCGGCCCAGGAGCCGGTCGAAGAACAGCCCGATCGACACGAAGCCGTTGACGATGATGTCCCACACGGTCAGGACCAGCTCCGCAGCGCGGTTCGGGCTCGTGAAGATCGCGTAGATGACGAAGATCCAGAAGGTCCACACGAGCACCTTCTTGACCTGCCCAGGCATGTGGTCTCCTCGTCGTCGGTCGTGCGTTGTCGTGAGCGGTCGTGCGCGGTGGGTCGCGGTGGGTCGCGGTGAGTCGCGACGGGTCGCGGGTGCTGCCGGTGGTGCGTCGTGCCCGGCCCTCGCCAATCCGCCCGGTCCCGCGGCGGATCGCCTACTGCCTGTGCATGACTGGGATCATGATGCCCGCCGCCTGCGCCGGTGGTCACCGGCGGGTCAGCGGCAGGCATAACCCGCACACCATCGAATCACAGCGCTGTCATCCGCCCGCGCGCACACGCCGACGGCGCGCGACGATCAGGCGCCACGGCGCGACCTGACGCGCCACGGCCCCGTCGCGGCGGCCCCGCGTGTTCACTGGGCACATGGACGTCGAATTGCACGAAGTGCGGGATTTCCTCGCCTCCCTCGAGCCCTTCAGCGACCTGCCCGCCGACGTGCTCGACGCGCTGCCCGCGCTGATGTCGGTGCGGTATGTGCGCCGCGGCGAGCAGATCCTGTCGGTCGGGCGCGTCAACACCGACTTCTACGTGGTGCGCAGCGGCGCCGTCGACATCCGCGACGCCACCGGCGCGCTCGTCGAGCAGGCCGAGGAGGGCTCCTGCCTGGGCACGATGACGCTCGTCGAGGACGAGGCGTCGCGCTTCACGGCGGTCGCCGGCGAGGACGCGCTGCTGCTCGTGCTGTCCGGCGACGACTGGCACCGGATCGCGGGCGCCAACCCGGCCTTCCGGCAGTTCTTCCTCGGGCAGCGCCGCGAGCGCATGCAGGGCGCGCTGCACCACGCGCACCTCGCCGACTCCGGCATGGCGGTGCTGCGCACCCACGCCAAGGACATGGTGCGCCGCGCGATCGTCGAGACCACCGCCGACGTGTCGATCCGCGAGGCCGCGCGCATCATGGCGACCCGCGAGGTCTCCTCCGTGCTCGTCATGGACGGGCACCGCATCCTCGGCATCGTCACCGACCGTGACCTGCGCAAACGCGTGGTCGCCGCCGGGCACGACACGACCGCGTCCATCGCGTCGGTGATGACACCCGACCCCATCGTCGTCGCCGGGCAGGCCTTGGCCTTCGAGGTGCTGCTGCACATGATGGACGGGCACATCCACCACCTGCCGATCGTCGAGGGCGGCCGCCCCATCGGCGTCATCACGAGCACCGACCTCGTGCGCCTCGAGCACGCCAACCCCGTCTACCTCGTGCGGGACATCGCCGGTCAGAGCGACGTCGCCGGCGTCGCGCGGGTCGTGCAGCGGCTCCCGCAGACCGTCGCCCGCCTCGTCAGCCAGGACGCGACCGCCGACGACATCGGCAAGGTCGTCACCGCCGTCGCCGACTCCGTCGCCCGCAAGATCATCGCCCTCGCCGAGGCCGAGCTCGGCCGCCCGCCGGTCCCCTACTGCTGGATGGTGCTGGGCTCCCAGGCCCGCGGCGAGACCGCCCTGGGCAGCGATCAGGACAACGCGATCATCCTCGCCGACGACGCCGGCCCCGAGGGCGAGCGGTATGTCGCGGCGCTCGCGCAGCGGGTCGTCGACGGGCTCGAGCAGTGCGGCTATCCGCGCTGCGAGGGCGACGTCATGGCGACGAACCCGGCCCGCCGCCAGGGCCTGACGGACTGGCGGCGCGAGTTCGCCAAGTGGCTGCACGAGCCCACCTCCGCGGCCCTGCTCAACGCCGGCATCTTCTTCGACGCCCGCGCGCTGACCGGCGACACGACCCTGTTCACCGCGCTGTATCAGGGGGTGCAGGCCCAGGCGCGGCAGTCGCCGCGCTTCCTGGGGCTCCTGGCCGCCCAGGCCGTGCGGCACGAGCCGCCGCTCGGCTTCTTCCGCGGCTTCGTGCTGCAGAAGGACGGCGAACACAAGGACACCCTCAACCTCAAGTGGGGCGGCATCGGCGTCGTCCAGGAGACCGCCCGGGTGTACGCGCTCGCCGCGGGCTCACCGGCGATGCGCACGACCGAGCGGATCGCCGACGCGGCCGCCGCCGGCCTCATGAGCGCCGAGACCGCCGACGAGCTGCTCGACGCCTACGAGTTCATCTCGTATGTGCGCCTGGAGCACCAGGTGCGCCAGATCCGCGACGGCAGGCCGCCGAACAACCACGTCGACCCCCAGACCCTGTCGAGCCTCGAGCGGCGGCACCTGCGGGACGCCTTCGGGGTGCTGCGCAGCGTGCAGGGCCAGCTCGCCCAGCGGTATCCCGCGGCGCGCGTCTGATGGCCGGGGGCACGCGATGAGGTGGCTGCCGACGGCGCTGTCGGGGGCGGCGCGCGCGGACCGGCGGCGGGCCAAGCTGTCGCGCGACACCCCGCCCGGGCCGCTCAAGGACTACTTCGACGCCCCCATCGACCGGCTCGACACGCCCCTGCGCAGCGCCGGGCTGCTCGCGGTCGACATCGAGACGACCGGTCTGGACCCGCGCCGCGACATCGTGCTCGCGATGGGCTGGGTGCCGATCGACGGCCTGACGATCCGCCTGGGCGGCGCCCGCAACCTCGTCGTGCGGCCGCCGTCGGCCCGCGGCCGCAGGGGCGCCGCGATCCCCGGCAGCGCGCTGGCCACCGGCGGCGTCGGCCAGAGCGCGGCGGTGCACGGGCTCACCGACGACGTCGTCGCCCACGGCGTGCCGCTCGACGCGGCGCTCGACGAGCTGCTCACCGCGCTCACCGGGCGGGTGCTCGTCGCGCACTTCGTGACGATCGAGCGCGACTTCCTCGACGCGGCCTGCCGGGCGATCCACGGCCGGCCGCTGCCGCTGACGCTCATCGACACCCTGGAGCTGCAGCGGCTCATCGTCGGCGGGCCCGAGGGGCACGTCCGTCAGGGTGCGCTGCGCCTGGCCGCGGCCAGGGAGCACTTCGGGCTGCCGCGCTACCGGGCTCACGACGCGCTGACCGACGCCCTGGCCTGCGGGGAGCTGCTGCTGGCGCAGGTCGCGCACCTCGGCAACGGCGGCGACGCCCCGCTGCGTCAGGTGCTGGAGTGAGGCGGTCCGCAGGGCTCAGACGACGCCGTACAGCCGGTCGCCGGCGTCGCCGAGGCCCGGGACGATGTAGCCCTGGTCGTCGAGCCGCTCGTCGATCGCGCCGAGCACGAGGGTGACGGGCGGCTCGACGTCGGCGAGCGCCTCCTCCAGGTGCGCGATGCCCTCGGGGGCGCCGAGCAGGCACACCGCGGTGATGTCGTCGGCGCCGAGGGAGACGAGGTAGTCGATCGCCATGACGAGCGTGTGGCCCGTGGCCAGCATCGGGTCGACGATGTAGCACTGCCGGGCCGACAGGTCGTCGGGCAGCCGGTTGGCGTAGGTGGTGACCTCGAGCGTCTCCTCGTCGCGGACCATGCCGAGGAAGCCGACCTCCGCCGTCGGCAGCAGCCGCACCATGCCCTCGAGCATCCCCAGGCCGGCGCGCAGGATCGGCACGATGAGCGGCTTGGGCGTGGCGAGCTTGATGCCCTTGGTCGGCGCGACCGGCGTCGTGATGTCGAAGGGCTCGACCCGCACCTCGCGGGTGGCCTCGTAGGCCAGGAGCGTGACGAGCTCCTCGGCGAGACGGCGGAACGTCGGGGAGTCCGTCCGCTCGTCCCGCAGGTAGGTGAGCTTGTGGGCGATGAGCGGGTGGTCCGCGACGAGGACGCGCATGGGTGAAACTTAGCGCGTGCGGCCCGTCGCGGCCGGTCACGACGCTGCGACGGGCGCTCAGGTTCGCCGGCGCGGTGACGACGCAGGTCAGCGGGAGGTGCCATGAGCGGGTGCGCGGACGACGAGGTGTGGCTGCCGCCGCCGGGGGAGGAGCGGCTGGCCGCGCGCGTGGAGCCCGGCGTCGCCGACCTCATGACCGGGCTGCTGGCCGATGCCGCCGCCGCCGGTGCGGACGGTGAGATCCCGGTCGCCGCGGCGGTGCTCGACGCCGACGGCCGCGTCGTCGCGCGCGGCACGAACCGTCGCCTGCTCGACGCCGACCCGACCGCCCACGCCGAGGTCGTCGCCCTGCGCGCCGCCGGCCGCGCGCTCGGGCGCTGGCGCCTCGACGGCTGCACCCTCGTCGTCACGCTCGAGCCGTGCCCGATGTGCGCCGGCGCCGCCCTGCAGGCGCGGGTCGCGCGGATCGTCTTCGGCGCCTACGACGACAAGGCCGGCGCGTGCGGCTCGGTGTGGGACCTGCCGCGCGACCGGCACGCGACGCACCGGCCCGCCGTCGTCGGCGGGGTCGCCGAGGAGCCGTCCGCCGCGCTGCTGCGGGACTTCTTCGCGCGGCGGCGCGGGCGGTAGTCGGGGGCGCGTCGCGCCCGCGGGTGTCGGGGGTGAGCCGACGGCCATGGACGTGTCCTGCGACGTGCGTCGCGGCCGCGCCTGCGGGGGTGTGCGGCTCGCGGGAGGATGGGCCCATGCTGCAGACGCTCGCCGATGCCCAGTTCGTCGCGTTGACGACCTACCGACGATCCGGCGAGGGCGTGACGACGCCGATGTGGGTGGCGCGCGACGGCGACGACCTCGTCTTCACGACCCCGTCGGGCACCGGCAAGGTCAAGCGCCTGCGCCGCGACCCGCACGTCCACGTGCAGGTCTGCAGCCGCCGCGGCGCCGTGGAGCCCGGTGCGCCGGAGGCCGACGGCCTCGCCCGACTCTCGGAGGACCCGGAGGCGGTGCGCCGCGGCGAGGCCGCCCTGCGATCGACCTACGGCTGGCAGTACGCGGTGATGCTGCGCGTCGAGCGGCTCCTCGCGCGCGGCAGTCGCACCCGCACGATCGTGCGCGTCACCCTCACCTGAGCGCGTGCGCCCACGATCGACCGAGACCTGCGCCACCGGCGTTCGACCGGGCGATCCGCGCTCCGATCTACGGCGCGGCCTACCGATTTCCGCGGGCCCCCTGCCCTTGGGTACCCTGGTCCGCGGTGGCGTGTCCGAGCGGCCAAAGGAGCACGCCTCGAAAGCGTGTGTGGGGGCAACTCCACCGTGGGTTCGAATCCCACCGCCACCGCC
>JAVTVZ010000182.1:0-8986 GCA_032229625.1 Dermatophilaceae bacterium
GAGAGCCGACCGAAGTGGACCGTCGTCGAGCCCGTCGCCCCGAGCGTCGCGCCCGCGCCCGTGCCCGTGCCCATGGCCGGCGCGTCGCCTGCGGCGTCTGCCGGTGCGTCGGGCGGGATGTCTGGGGTGTCGTCGCGCACGTCGATGAGCCAGTGGCCCGTGTGGAGCACGCCGCTGCGGCCCGACATGAGCGCCCACCGTTCGCGGGCCTGCTCGGGTGTGGCCGGCTTGCCGTATGCCTCGCCGTCGAGCTCCAGCACCGAGTCGCAGCCGAGCACGAGGTCGTAGCCGGGATCGAGGTCGCTGCCGCTCATGGCGGAGCCCTCGTCGTCGGTGGCGGCGGCGCTCGGCCACGCGACGGCTTCGGCCTTCGCGCGGGCCAGCACGAGGGCGACCTGCGACGGGTCGAGCTCGCCGAAGCGGGCTCGGGCTGCGCGCAGGGCGGCGTCTTCGTCGACGCCGCTGACCCGCACGAGCGGATCGACACCCGCGGCGCGCAGGGTCGCCAGGCGCGCCGGGGACGCCGACGCCAGGAGTAGCCGCAGTGGCGCGCTCATGCCGGTCCTGCCTCGGAGGCGGGCCCGGCGACGGGCGACCCAGTGTCGGGCAGGACGGGGTCGCGCAGGACGGCGCGGCGCAGGGTGTCGAGGCCGACACCGCCGAGATCGAGGGCGCGACGGTGGAATTCGCGCAGGTCGAAGTCGGGGCCGGCGCGGCGGGCGCACTCGGCGCGCAGCTCGAGCCAGAGTCGCTCGCCGATCTTGTAGGACGGGGCCTGGCCGGGCCAGCCGAGATACCGGTCGAGCTCGAAGCGCGCGATCGGCTCCGGCAGCCCGCCCGTGGCCCGCAGCAGCGCCCACGCCTTGTCGTAGTCCCACGCCCCGCCGCCGACCGACGCCGGCGCGGCGAAACCACAGTGCACCCCCATGTCGATGACGACACGCGCCGCCCGCAGCGACTGCGCGTCGAGCATCCCCAGCCGGTTGCCGAGATCCTCCAGGAAGCCCAGCTCGGCCATGAGGCGCTCGGCGTACAGCGCCCAGCCCTCCCCGTGCCCGGACGTCCAGGACAGCATGCGGCGCCACCGGTTGAGGCGCCCGGAGTTGACGACGGCCTGGCCGACCTGCAGATGGTGGCCCGGGACGCCCTCGTGATAGACGGTCGTCAGCTCCTGCCACGTCGAGAACGTCGTGACGTCCGGCGGCACCGACCACCACATGATCCCCGGGCGGCTCAGATCGTCCGACGGGCCCGTGTAATAGATGCCGCCCGTCTGCGTCGGCGCGATCCGGCACTCGATGCGGCGCAGCGCGTCCGGGATGTCCACATGCACCTCGGCCATCGCCTCGACCGCCTCGTCGGCGCGCTCCTGCATCCACTCCCGCAGCGCCGCCGTGCCCTCGAGGCGGTAGCGCGGGTCCGCGTCCAGCGCAGCCACGGCCTCCGGGATTCCGCCCCCGGCGATCCTGCGCGCGACCTCCTCGCGCTCGGCGGTGATGCGGGCCAGCTCGTCCTGACCCCACGCATACGTCTCCGCGAGATCGACCTCGGCCCCGAGGAAGTAGCGCGAATGCAGCGCGTAGAGGTCGCGGCCGCACGCGTCGGCCTCCGGGGCGGCGGGCAGCAGGTCGTCGGCGAGGCGCTGCGCCGTCGCCGCATACGCCTCACGGGCCAGAGCGCTCGCCCGGTCCAGACGGGCCTGAAGCTCCTCGGGCAGGGGCGCCGCGGGCCGGTCCGACGGTGCGGTCCGGTGCGACGCTGCGGGCGCCGATCCCGCGGTGTCCGCAGCGTCGGGGTCGGCGGGGAGGCCGGCGTCGCGGGCGAGAGCGGCGAAATACCCGCTGTCGGAGGCGAACCCGTGCGCCTGCTCGATGCAGGCGAGCACCTGCCGGCGCGGGGCCACGAGGCCGCGTGAGCGCGCCTCGAGCAGCGACTCGTGCCACTGGCCCAGCGCCGCGGGGATCGCGGCGACCCGGCCGGCGAGCACCTCCCACTGCGGCGCCGACGTCGTCGGCATGATGTCGAGGATGTCGCGGACCGCCTGCATCGGGCTCTCGAGCACGTTGAGTGTCATGTGTGGCACGCCCGCGTCATAGCGCTCCAGCGTGACGCCGAGCCGCTCGCGCATCGCCTCGAGCGTCACCTCGTCGACGTCGTCGGCCGCGCTCAGCGGCGCCAGGCCCTCCAGCGTCTGCCGGTCCAGCTCGGCGAAGCGCGCCAGCCCCTCGGGGGAGAAATCGTCGAGGCGGTCATCGGCACCGGGCAGGCCCAGCGCCGTCGCCGTCATCGGGCTGAGCGCAGTCAGCGCCGCGACGTAGTCCTCGGCGACCGCGTCGACAGCGGTCGGGGTGCGGGGATGGGTCACGAATTCCTCCACGAGGGGACGGCGGGGGACGACGAGGCGCCCGACCTCACGCGAGGACGGGCGCCGGGCACGGACGGCCGGTGGGGTGACCGGGGATCGGTCACCAGCCTCCCCAGCCGGGGCCGCGGGACGAGCGCGGGTGCAGCGTGCGCCAGCGGCTGCCCCACGCGTGCCGCGACGGCGAGGCGGGCGGGGCGTCGCCGCCACCGCCGGCCAGGGCCGCGATGACCAGCGTCAACGCGGCCAGCTCGTGCGGTGTCGGGTCGCCGCGCTCGACGCGCAGCAGCGTCGGCACCTCCGGGGCGCTCTCGGCGCCAGATGTGGCGCCCGAGTCGGTGCCCGTCGTGGCGTCGTCCACCGCGACATCGCCGGCGCCGGCGGCTGCAGGGGCGGCTGCGGGGGCGCTCACAGCGGGATGTTCCCGTGCTTGCGGGCCGGCATCGTCTCCTGCTTGTTGCGCAGCGCCCGCAGCGCCCGGACCACCTGCTCCCGCGTGCGCCGCGGCCGGATCACCGCGTCGACATACCCGCGCTCGGCGGCCATGTAGGGGTTCGCCAGCGTCAACTGATACTCCTCGACGAACTTCGCGCGGACCGCGTCGACGTCCTCGCCGGCGTCGATCGCCGCCTGGATCTGCTTGCGGTAGAGGATGTTCACCGCGCCCTGCGCGCCCATCACCGCGATCTGCGCCGTCGGCCACGCGAGGTTGATGTCGGCGCCCAGGTGCTTGGAGCCCATGACGTCATACGCGCCGCCGTAGGCCTTGCGCAGGATGATCGTGATGAGCGGGACGGTCGCCTCCGCATACGCGTAGATGAGTTTGGCGCCGCGCCGGATGATGCCGTCCCACTCCTGGTCGGCGCCCGGCAGGAAGCCCGGCACGTCGACGAACGTCAGGACCGGGATCGAGAACGCGTCGCACGTGCGCACGAAGCGCGCGGCCTTCTCCGAGGCGTCGATGTCGAGGGTGCCCGCGAGCTGCTGCGGCTGATTGGCCACGATGCCGACGCTGTGGCCCTCGACGCGGCCGAAGCCGCACACGATGTTGGGCGCGAAAAGCGCGTGCACCTGGGTGAACTCCTCGTCGTCGAGGATCGTGCGGATGATCGTCGTCACGTCGTACGGCGTATTCGGCGAATCCGGGATGAAGTCGTCGAGCGCGTCGTCCTCCGGGCGCAACTCCAGGTCGGCGTCCGTGTCGTAGACCGGCGGGGCGTCCAGATTGTTGGACGGCAGGTAGTTGAGCAGGTCCTTGACGTAGTCGATCGCCTCGTCCTCGTCCTGGGCGATGCAGTGCGCGACACCGGACTTCGTGTTGTGCGTGCGCGCGCCGCCGAGGTGCTCGAAGTCGACGTCCTCACCCGTCACCGTCTTGATGACGTCGGGGCCCGTGATGAACATGTGCGACGTGCGGTCGACCATCACGACGAAGTCGGTGATCGCCGGCGAATACACCGCGCCACCCGCACACGGGCCCATGATGAGGCTGATCTGAGGGATGACGCCGCTCGCGCGGACATTGCGGCGGAAGATCTCGCCATACATGCCCAGGGAGACCACGCCCTCCTGGATGCGCGCACCGCCGGAGTCGTTGATGCCCACGACCGGGCAGCCCATCTTCATCGCCAGGTCCATGACCTTGATGATCTTCTCCCCGAAGACCTCACCCAACGACCCGCCGAAGACCGTGAAGTCCTGCGCGAAGACACACACCGTGCGCCCGTCGACCGTGCCGTAGCCCGTGATGACGCCGTCGCCGTAGGGGCGGTTGGTCTCCTGGCCGAAGTTCTTCGAGCGGTGGCGCGCCAGCTCGTCCAGCTCCACGAAGCTGCCCTCGTCGAGCAGCATCGCGATGCGCTCGCGGGCGGTCTTCTTGCCTTTGGCGTGCTGCTTCTCCACCGCGCGGGCGGAGCCGGCGTGGATCGCCTCGTCGGTGCGCCCCTGGAAGTCGGCCAGCTTCCCCGCAGTGGTGTGCAGGTCGATCGTGTCGCTCAGGGCCGTGGCAGCGTCGCTCATGATCGCCAGCCTAGCCTTGGGGTCGTGGTCAGGATGCTGGACTCGGAACAGCTGGTCCATGGACTTGCGCACCCGCGCGGTCCATGGCGCCGCATCGACGTGCACGAACAGGTCGACTCGACGAACGTGCAGGCCGCGGCCGACCCCACGGCCTGGCGGATCGTCGTCGCCGCCGAGCAGACCGGCGGCCTCGGGCGACTCGGCCGGGCCTGGGCCTCGCCGCCCGGCACCTCCGTGGCGATGTCGATGGTCGTGCCCGTCGGCGAGCGCCCCGACGACCTCGGCTGGGTGCCGCTCGCGACCGGCCTGGCCGTCGTCCGCGCCCTGGCCGACCTCACCGGGCGACCCCACGCCTACGGGTTGAAGTGGCCCAACGACGTGCTCGCCGCGCCGTGGGAGCCGGGTGAACGGCCCGGTGAGGAGCCAGGTGAGGAGCCAGGTGCGGAGCCAGGTGCGGAGCCAGGTGCGGAGCCAGGTGCGGGGCCTGGCGGGGAGCTCGGCGCGGAGCTGCGGGTGGGGTCCGGCGGCGGGCGCAGCGCCGGTGCGGGCCGGCCCGTGCCCGCGGCGAAGGTGTGCGGCATCCTGTGCCAGCTGCCGCGGCCCGGGCTCGTCGTCGTCGGGATCGGCGTCAACGTTAGCGCGCCGCCGGACAGCCTGCCCACCGCCACCGCCACCATCACCGCCACCGCGGCCGGGTCGGCAGCGGGTGTGGCGGCCGGCGCGGGTGGCGCTGCCGCGGTGCGGCGGCTGCCCCCGGTCTCGCTCGCGCAGTGCGTGCCGGGGGAGCCGCCGACCCGCGAGGACGTCGTGCTGGGCGTCGCCGGGCGGCTCGCGCAGGCGCTCGCGGCGCTGACCGCAGGGGGTGGCGGCGCGGAGTCGCTGCGATCGGCCTACCGGCGCGGGTGTCTGACGGTGGGCCGCGACGTCGAGGTGCATCTGCCCGGCGGACTCACGGTGCCGGGGCACGCCGAGTCCATCGACGCGCAGGGTCGGCTCGTGGTGCGGGAGCGGTCGACAGGGGCGTTGCGACACTACGCAGCTGGTGATGTATTTCACATTCGGGCCGCTGACAGGGCATGATCGATGTATGACTCCTGCCGAGAGCACACCCGCGCCCGCGTCCGGCGCCTCGGGTGCGGTGCCGCCGTCCGGTGCGCCCGGCCCGTCCGGCGCGGGTCGGCGCCCGTCGGCGCGTCAGCCGGGCACGGCCACCCAGACGCCGCGACGGGTCGAGCGCGGTGACGCCCGGCACGAGCGCGGGCCCGGTCGCAACGCTCGCGGCGCCACAGGTCCGTCGTCGCCCGGGCACGTCGCCGGCGAGCCGCTCGGATGTCAGGGCGAGCGGTCGACCGCCCCGACGCCGGACGGACGCGGGGACGCCCGCGAGGACATCGGCGGGGACGCCCGTGAGGACATCGACGGCGACGCCGGGCCCGGCGCCGGCGGGGACGCCGAACGTGGCGCCGGTGGAGACGTCGGCTCCGATGCCGGCGGGGACGCGGGGCGCGGCACCGGCGGGGACCCCGTCCGCGCGGAGGATGCCGCTGCGCCCACGCAGGACGGCGCACAGATCGGAGGGGCGACCCGGATGCACACCTCGGACGGTCGGAGCGGGGGCGACCCGAGCCAAACAGAGGGCTCGTGGCGGTGGACGAGCGCGGGGGCCGGCCTCATGACCGGCGCCGGCATCGGCCCGTCGGCCGACGCCCAGCAGGCGTTCGGCGGACTCGCCCCCGAGGCTCCCGCCGCGGCGGACGCCGTCGCGCGGCTGCTCGGCGAGCCGACCCTGCGCCGCCTCGACGTCGCTGCCAACACCGGGATCCCCCCGGAGGTGACGCGGCGTTTCTGGCACGCCCTCGGCTTCGCCGCCTCGCCCACCGA
Organism: Dermatophilaceae bacterium; assembly: GCA_032229625.1. Classification (GTDB taxonomy): domain Bacteria; phylum Actinomycetota; class Actinomycetes; order Actinomycetales; family Dermatophilaceae; genus Kineosphaera. Next base: position 6,263 of record JAVTVZ010000182.1, read on the forward strand.
GGAGGACACCCTCTACACCCACGCGGACCAGGAGGCGATCCAGCGCACCATCGCGATCCTCGCGTCCGGCAAGGTCGACGAATCGCTCGCGCTCGCGCTGACCCGGGCCATCGCCCGCAGCCTCGACCGGCTCGCCTCATGGCAGTCCTCGCTCATCATGGAGAGCATCCTGCGCGCGCAGACCAGCGAGGCCCTCCACGAGAAGGTCCGCGAGCCGGGCATCGCGGACCTGCCCAGCGACCTCGCCGCGACCCTGGCCCTCGACGCCGAGGTCGACGAGCAGCTGTGGAACCGGCGGCTCTCACCCGACGCTTCCCGCGAGGCCGGGCAGGTGCTGCTCTCCCTGGTCGACGAGATCGAGCCGCTCATCATCTACGCGTGGCGGCGACACCTCGCCGCGACGGTCGGGCGCCTCATGACGCAGGAGGAGAGCAACGAGAACGACGGGCTGCAGCTCGCGGTCGGCTTCGCCGACATGGTCGGCTTCACGACCCTCGTGCGGCGCCTCTCGGAGCGTCAACTCGCGCGGCTCGTGCAGCATTTCGAGGAGCTGGCCGCCGACATCATTGCCGCCCGCGGCGGCCGGATCGTCAAGATGCTCGGCGACGAGGTCGTCTACGCCGCCGACACCCCCGAGGCCGCCGGCGACATCGCGCTCGACCTGCTCGACATCGTCGCCGACGACCCCTCGATGCCGCAGCTGCGCGTCGGACTCGCCTACGGGCCCGTGCTGTCGCACCTGGGCGACATCTTCGGCACCACCGTCAACCGCGCGAGCCGCGTGACGAACGTCGCGCGACCCCACTCCGTCGTCATCGACGACGCGATGGCCCAGGCCCTGGGTGACGCGCCCGGATTCACGAAGAGCCGCCTGCCCCCGCGGGCGCTGCGCGGGCTCGGGATGACCGTCGTGTGGACCCTCGGGCGCGAGCAGCGCGCCAGTGGACGCGACGACTGACGCGACGACTGACGCGACGGACACGTCGACCGACGCGGCTGAGACGTCGACCGACGCGACTGGGCGCGTCGACCGACGCGACGGACGCGACGACCGACGCGAGGACGTGGCCTGTCGATCGACGCGTCCTGCGGGGAGGTGACGGGCGCCGTCGGGTGTGAGATCGTGCGCGGAGCCGTAGCGGCCACCCCGACGACGCGGAGGAACCGACGCCATGAGCCCGAGCCAGTCACCCGACCCCTCGACCTCGCGCCGGCCGCTCGTGCGGGTCGTGCGACACACAACCGGGCTCGAGCCCGGCGTCGACTCCGACAGCGCGCAGCTCGACAGTCCGCAGCTCGATAGGTCGCAGCTCGATAGTCCGCAGGCCGACAGGCGACAGCTCGACGATCCGCAGGTCGACAGCGCGGCCGACGCGGGCCCGGGGGAGGGTGGCGGCCACGTCGCCGAGCTCGTCATGGACCGGCCCGAGGCGATGAACGCGGTGTCGACGCACTTCGCGATCGACCTCGCGGCGGCGTGCGCGCAGCTGAACGCCGAGGCGATGCGCGGGCAGGTGCGGGCGGTCGTGCTGACCAGCAGCCACCCCACGGCCTTCTGCGTCGGGGCCGACCTCAAGGAGCGCAACACCTTCACCGACGCCGACCTCATGGCCCAACGACCGGTCGCGCGGGCCGCCTACCGCGGGGTGCTCGACCTGCCGGTGCCGGCGATCGCGGCCGTCGACGGCTTCGCACTCGGCGGCGGCTGCGAGCTCGCGCTCAGCTGCGACCTCATCATCGCCGGCGAGGACGCCACCCTCGGGCTGCCCGAGGTGTCCGTCGGGGTCATCCCCGGCGCCGGCGGCACCCAGCTGCTGACCCGCCGCGTCGGCTGGTCGCGCGCCGCGCAGCTCATCTTCACCGCCCAGCGGCTGCGCGGCGCCCAGGCCCATGCCCACGGCCTCGCCGACGAGGTCGTGCCCGCCGGCACCGCCCGGACCCGCGCCCTCGAGCTCGCGACCCTCATCGCCGGGCACTCGCCCGTCGGGCTGCGCAACGCCAAGACGGCGATGCGGCTCGGCCTCGACGTCGACCTCGCCGCCGGCCTGGAGATCGAGGACGGCTGCTGGCGCGCCACCGCCTTCTCCGGGGACCGGCGCGAAGGGGTGGCCGCGTTCGCACAGAAGCGCGCGCCCCGCTGGCCGGGAGTCTGAGCCGCCCGGAGCCTCGGGCCGGTCCGACATCGCCGGGAGCCTGTCGGCCGGGACCGCGCGGCCCGCGCAGATGCGCCCCGTCGGCGAGCCGCCGAGCTCCCCCCCCAGCACCGCGAGGCCGGACTCCCAGCGCCGGCCTCCCCGCGCCGGCCTCCCCGCACTGGCCGCGCCCCAGGCACGGGCGCGCGCCTCCTCCGCAACGTTCCGGTACCTCCAGTGCGGTCAGTGCACCCCAACCGCGGTCAGTGCACCCCAACCGAGGTCAGTGAGTCCAGCGGTCACGGCAGGAGCGGCTTCCCCCGACACCGCTCGGTGGCGGCGTCGACGAGTCGGCGGATCAGCGAGAGGTCGCCGATGCCCGACCCGGGCGATTCGTCGGCTCGGCGGGAGGTCGCCGATGCCCGACCCGGGCGATTCGTCGGATACGTGATGTGGTCGAAGTGGCCTCGCGCAAGACCCCGACGGCGTGTCGATGGCGACATCGAGGGGGTGATGCGCTCAGCGCAACCCTGTGCATACGATGGGCGCCATGGCGAGAGTGCTTCTGGCGGAGGACGATTCCGCGATTTCT
>JAVTVZ010000182.1:9086-15219 GCA_032229625.1 Dermatophilaceae bacterium
TACGATGGGCGCCATGGCGAGAGTGCTTCTGGCGGAGGACGATTCCGCGATTTCTGCGCCTCTTGCCAGGGCGCTGCGCAGGGAGGGCTACGACGTCGTCGTCTGCGGCGACGGCATGGCGGCCTACGAGGCGGGGCGCTCCGGGCCCGACCTCGTCGTGCTCGACCTCGGCCTGCCGCGCATGGACGGCCTCGAGGTGTGCCGCAAGCTGCGGGCCGACGGGCGCACCGCCCCGATCCTCATGCTCACCGCCCGCGCCGACGAGGTCGACACCGTCGTCGGGCTCGACGCCGGCGCCGACGACTACGTCACCAAGCCCTTCCGGCTCGCCGAGCTGCTCGCCCGCGTCCGCGCCCTCCTGCGCCGCTCCGCACCCGGAGCCGTCATCGAGGACACCGTCCGCATCGACGCCCAGGCCCGCCGCGCCTTCGTCGGCGACACCGAGGTGCAGCTGACCGCCAAGGAATTCGACCTCCTGCGCGTCCTCCTGCGCGAGCAGGGCAAGGTCGTCTCCCGCGAGCAGCTCATGCGCGAGGTGTGGGCCACCCACTGGTACGGGTCGACGAAAACCCTCGACATGCACGTCTCCGTGCTGCGCCGCAAGCTCGGCGACGACGTCACCTCGCCGCGCTTCATCACGACGGTCCGCGGCGTCGGCTTCCGCTTCGAGCGGCCCGACGGCCAGGCCTGAGGCGTGCGCGCCGCGCTGCTGCGATCCACCCTGCTCGCCGTCGCCCTCAGCCTCGGCCTCATGCTGGCGCCCGCCCTCGCGTGGCTCGCGCTGGGCACCGCCCGCCGCGACCTCGCCCGGGACCTGCTGACCCCCGAAGTGCTCGTGCCGCTGACGCTCGTCATGATCGCGCTGCTCGTCGTCGGCGTCTGGCTCGTCGTGCGCGACCAGGCGCGGCGCATCGCCGACCCCCTGGCCCGCCTCGCCGACCAGGCCGGGCGCCTCGGGGCCGGCGACACCCGCTACGTGCCCGAGCCCAGCGGCATCGCCGAGATCGACGCCGTCTCCGCCGAACTCACCCGCAGCGGCCGCAAACTGCTGACCACCCTGTCGAGCGAGCGCGACTTCGCCGCCGACGCCTCCCACCAGCTGCGCACGCCGCTGACCGCGCTGCTCATGCGGCTGGAGGAGATCACGATGATCGACGACCTCGACGACGTGCGCGAAGAGGCGACGATCGCCATCGAGCAGGTCGAGCGGCTCAACGACACCGTCGCCACCCTCCTGGCCCGCACCCGGCACACCAGCGACACCCCGCAGGCCGTGCGCGTCGACCGGGTCCTGGCCGAGTTGCAACGATCGTGGCAGCCGGCCTACGAGTCGGCCGGACGCTCCATCCACGTCTCCGGGGAGCGCGGCGTCTCCGTCGTCGCCACCGACGCCGCGCTCTCGCAGATCCTCGGCACCCTCATCGAGAACTCCCTCGCCCACGCCGCCGGAGCCTGCCGCATCGACGTGCGCCACTCCGGCATCTCCGTCGTCATCGAGGTCAGCGACGACGGGCCCGGCGTGCCGCCCGACCTCGCGCCCTTCATCTTCGACCGCGGGCAGAGCTCCAAGAGCACCGGCCTGGGGCTCGGCCTGGCCCGTGACCTCGCCGAGGGGTATGGCGGGCGGCTCGAGCTCGTGCGCGTCGCGCCCGTGCTCTTCGCGCTCTTCCTCTCCGGGGCCGAGGAGGAGTAGGCGCGCCGCCGCCTGTCCCGTCGCGGCGGCCCCGCGCGCGTCGCGAGGCCCAGGAGGAGTAGGCGCGCCTGCGCCTGTCCCGTCGCGCGCCGGGCCGCGCGCGTCGGCGAACGTGTCGGCGTGCGGACACGCCGGTGATCGCCCGCGTGTCGGTTCGTCGACCCGTTCGCTGACCCGTTCGCCGACCGCGCGCCGACCTGCTCGTCGGCCGGCGCCTGGGCCGGTGTGTGGGCCGTGCGCCCAGCGGTACGGCGGGGTGCGGTGCGGCGATCGGACAGAACCCTTGGGAGTGCGCGGCCGGCGCCGATGAGTGCGGTGGAGCCGGCGGCAGGAGGCCGCGACCCGAGGCGACGCCCGACGCGTCACCGACGGCCAGGGGCACCCCGCTCAGCCATGGAAGGCCACCGACATGTCACGTCGCCGTCTGCTCACCGCCGCCCTCGCGCTCGCCGTGCCGCTCGCCGGCGCCGTCGGCCCCGCCGCGAGCCTCGCCGCCACACCCGCACCCGCGGCCGCCGCGCCGCAGGCCGTCTCGGCCGCACCGGCCCCCGATGCGGGGACGGCGCTCGCGGGCGCGCTGGCGGCCGAACGCTACCCGTGCCGCGGCTACGGCGGCTTCGAGCCGGACAACCCCGTCGACGCGGTGAAGGCGGACACCTTCCGCTGGGCCTACCCGCGGGTCAAGGTCGGCAACGGCAAGCACGACATCAACTGGACGCTGGACCCCTACAAGAAGCCGAGCTGGCGCACGTGGTTCCACTCGCTCTACTGGACCGGGTCGCTCATCAAGAAGTCCACCCAGGGGTGGACCGCGCAGCGCGAACCCAAGGCCATCGACGGGGCCGTCGCCATCGCGGCCGACTGGGTCAAGGACAACCCCTTCCCATGGCCGACCGGCGCCGGCGCCGGCAACGCGACGATGACCCGCACCGACCACCTGCTGTGCCTGCGCGGCGCCCTCGAGCAGCTCGGCCGGCCCAGCCCCGCGTGGCTCGACGCGAGCCTCATCCAGCACTACCGCTGGCTCAAGGGCAACATCTGGGCCGACCACAACGTCGGCACCGACCAGCTCATCGCGATGCTCGGCGTCGCCTGCGTGCTGGGCCGCAACGACCTGCGCGACGAGCCCGCCAAGTCCCTCGCCGGGCGCATCACCCGCGTCATCGACCGTGAAGGCGCGAACAACGAGCAGTCACCGGGCTACGCGCGCTGGAACTACGAGCTGTGGGGCCAGGCCGAGCGCGCCCTGCAGGCCTGCGGCGTGCGCTCCGCCGCGGCCTCGACGATCCAGTCGCGGCGGGTGGCGGCGATGCGCTTCCTCGACCACTCCACCGCCCCCGACGGCACGCTCGCCCTCATCGGCGACACCGAGCCCTACCGGCTCGACGCCGCCAAGAGCCCCGCGCAGGCGTGGCTGCAGTCCAACGGCGCCACCGGCGCGCCCCCGGCGATGCGCGTCGCGATCTACAGCGCCGGCTTCGTCTTCGGCCGCTCCGGCTGGGGCACCGGCGCGCGCAAGCCCGCCGACGAGTCCTTCTACTCGCTGCACTACGGGCCGACGCGCGTCGGACACGGCCACAACGACCACACCGCGATGACGTGGATGACCCGCGGCCGGCACATCCTCGTCGACCCCGGCAAGGGCGAATACGTCGACGACGCGTGGCGCGCCTTCTACACCGGCATCTCCGGGCACAACCAGCTCGGCACGCCGCAGATGCGCACGAGCCAGCCGACCACGCTGGCCCGCAAGGTGATCGCCAACGGCGCCGACTACTACCGGCTCGCGGACTCGCCCTACAAGGGGGCGAACCGGACGCGCGACGTGCTCTTCCTGTCCGACCCCGACATCGTCGTGACCTTCGACCGGATGACGGCGCCCGCCGCGACGACGTTCACGCAGTATTGGCACCTGCCCCACGACCAGCAGCTCAAGGTCTCCGGCACCAGCGCCGTCGCGAGCAAGGGCGGCGACCGCACCCGCACCACGCTGCTGCAGCTGCCCGTCGGGGCCGCGAAGGCCACCGCGTTCGCCGGGGTGCGCGGCGCGACCAAGCCCATCCAGGGATGGGTCTGGACCAGCCCGACCCGCCGCGTCGCCGCGCCCGTGGCGACCGTGACCCGCACCGGCACCAGCGCCGCCGTCGCGACCGCCGTCGTCGCCGCCGGCTCCGGCGAGCGCGTCGCCGTGGCCACGAAGGTCACCGGTGGCTCGACCGTCTACACGTTCACCGTCGGCGGCAAGCGGGCCGTCGTCACGCTCGCCGCGGACGGCACGCTGCGGCGCGGCTGAACCGCCTCAGCGACGATCGGCGTCCGACGTGCCTCGAGCGCGTCCGGGCGCCGCGTCGTTGCTGGTGACCGCGTCGGTGCTGGTCACGGCGTCGGTGCCGGCCGCCGCGTCGCGCGACGCGCCCGGGGTCGGGGGGTCGCCGGGCACCGGCGGCAGGTCCGCGAGCTCGCGGACGAAGACGAACTGCCGGTAGGTCCAGAAGCGAAAGAGGGTGCCGAGCACGATGCCGACGAGACGCGCCGCGGTCTGCAGCGCCGGGTCGGTCACGTGCAGGAGGTCGACGGCGACGGCGATGCAGCCCATCGTGATGAGCGCGCCGACGGCGTTGAAGACGAGGAAGAGCGTCGCCTCGCGGCGCATGTTGGCGGGGCGGCGATCGCGGAACGTCCAGTGCCGGTTGGCGATCCAGCTGTAGACCGTCGCGATGCCCGTCGCCGTGACCGACGCGATCTTTTCGTGGCCGAAGAGGACGCCCGAGCCGTCGGCGCCCAGGCCGTGCGTCAACAGCCAGAACGCGCCCGAGTCGACGAGGACGCCGACCGTGCCGACGACGCCGAACTTCGCGAACTCCGCCGCGAGCAGGTCCCACCACCCGCGCAGCCGCGCGACGACGCCGCCGCGAGTGCTCGTCATCCCCTGAACGCCCCCTCGATGCTGTGCCGGCCGGTCAGCGGCCGCATCGGATTCTACGTCCGGGGCGTGAGCGGACCGACCCACCGGACGTCGCGCGATGCCGCGACCCGCGCCGACCCCGCGCCGGGCCCGCGACGGCTCCGAGACGGCCCCGCGGCCGGCCCGGTCAGCCGTCGGCGCGGCGCCGCCGCAGGGCCTCGCCCTTGGCGTACGCCTGATCGCGCAGCGACTCCTGGAAGCGCGCCATCTGCGCGCGCACGGCCGCGGCCTGCGGCGTCGTGCCCGCGCCGATGATGCGCGCCGCGAGCAAGCCGGCGTTGCGGGCGCCGCCGATCGACACCGTCGCCACCGGCACACCGGCGGGCATCTGCACGATCGACAGCAGCGAATCCATGCCGTCGAGGTATGTCAGGGGCACCGGCACGCCGATGACCGGCAGCGTCGTCACCGCCGCGAGCATGCCCGGCAGGTGCGCCGCGCCGCCCGCGCCCGCGATGATCACCTGGAGCCCGCGGTCCGCGGCCTGCTGCCCGTAGGCGATCATCTCCGCCGGCATCCGGTGCGCGGAGACGACGTCCGCCTCATACGCGATCCCGAACTCCTCCAGCGCCAGCGCCGCCTGCTCCATGACCGGCCAGTCGCTGTCGCTGCCCATGACCAGCCCGACCGCCGGTGCGGGTGTCTCGCTCATCGCCTCGTCCTCTCGACTCATTCGCGGATCGTGCCCTGCAGGTAGCCCGTCGCGTGCGCCGCGCGCTCGCGCAGCCGCGGCAGGTCGTCGCCGCCGACGTTGACGTGGCCGATCTTGCGGCCCGGCCGCACGCCCTTGCCGTAGAGGTGCACCTTGAGCCCGGGGTCGCGGGCCAGCAGGTGCCGGTAGGTCGGGTAGAGCGACTCGTCGTCGCCGCCGAGCACGTTGCCCATGACCGTCCAGCGGTCGCGCGGCGTCGTCGCGCCGAGCGGCAGGTCGAGCACCGCGCGCAGATGCTGCTCGAACTGGCTGGTCACGGCGCCGTCGATGGTCCAGTGGCCGCTGTTGTGCGGGCGCATCGCGAGCTCGTTGACGACGAAGCCGGGCTCGCCGGGGACCTCGAAGAGCTCGACCGCCAACACTCCTGTGACATCCAGCTCGCCCGCGATGCGCAGGCCCGCCTCGAGCATCGCGGTCGCGCGGTCGTCGGGCAGGTCGGGGGCGGGTGCGAGGACCTCGGTGCAGATGCCGTCGGTCTGGACGGTCTCGACGACCGGCCACGCCGCCGCCTGGCCGCTGGGGCTGCGGGCGACGAGCACCGCGAGCTCGCGGGTGAAGGCGACGCGCTCCTCGGCGAGCAGGCCCTCGGGCTCGCGCGCTGCCGGCGCAGCGTCATCCGGCAGCTGCTCGGCCGGCAGGTCGTCGCCGGGCTGCTCGCCGGCGGCCGCGTCGCCCGCGGGGTCCTGGCGCTGAGCGGGGTCCTGGCGCTGGGCGGTGGCGAGCCAGTCGGCGGCCTCGGCGGCGCTGCCGACGAGACGGACTC
>JAVTVZ010000182.1:15319-18038 GCA_032229625.1 Dermatophilaceae bacterium
TGGGCGGTGGCGAGCCAGTCGGCGGCCTCGGCGGCGCTGCCGACGAGACGGACTCCCTTGCCGTCGTAGCCGCCTCGCGGGGTCTTGAGCACCACCGGCCAGCCGACCTCGTCGCCGAACGCGGCCAGCTCGGCCTCGTCGCGCACCTGCGCCCAGCGCGGGCACGGGATGCCCAGGGCGCCGAGCTTGGTGCGCATGGCCGGCTTGTCCTGGGCGTAGATCAGCGCCGCCGGCGACGGGTGCAGCGGGACGCCCGCGGCCTGCAGCGCCGCCAGCACCGGGGCCGGCACGTGCTCGTGATCGAAGGTGACGACGTCGCAGCCGCGCGCGAACTCCACGACCGCCGCGACGTCGTCGTGCGCCCCGACCGGGGCGTGGGGGACGACGAGGGCCGCTGAGGCGTCGGGGGATTCGGCGAGGACCGAGAGCGTGATCGCGAGGTTGACCGCCGGGGGCTGACACATGCGCGCGAGCTGCCCGCCGCCGATGATCCCCACGACCGGGAAGCCGCCCGGCGCGACGCGTGCGACGGTCTCGACCTGCGGCGTCGGTGCGTGCTCGCAGCGGGGCGCGGTCGAGGCAGTCGCCGAGGCGGTCGTCGAGGCAGTCGTCGAAGCGGTAGCGGCGTGACTCACCGGCGCAGGCTACCGCGCAGCGCGGGCGCGGCCCTAAAAGTTCGCGGAGCGCGGGAGCCGGCCCTCTAGCTCGCGGCGCGGATGCGGCCCTCAAGCTCGCGCGGCGCGGGCGCGCCTCAATCTGCGGGGCGGGCGTCAGGACGCGTCCGGGCATGCGAAGGGCGGGTGGTCCGGGCTCGTCTCCCCCCAAGCCCAGGCCACCCGCCCTCGGTGCGGATCGCGGACCCCCCGTCCGCTCACCACGTCGGCCGACCGAGCCCCCCGACTCGTCCACCGTGACGAGGCCCGGCCCCCCGGCCGTCCCTCGCGTCTGCGGTAGGCGAGCCCCCCGCTCACCTACCGATCCCCCCCGCGACCCGGTCGGTGTCCCCCGACCTGCGCCCGGGCCCCCACCCGAGTGCGTCCTTCCGTGCCGCTCTGATGGGGATATCGTCCGGCGCGGCCCCGGCGTTACAGGTGTCTTGGACATTCGTCTCTCTTGGCGTTAACAGGCGGGCTGAGCTGGGCAAGTTAACGGTTCGCCGTCGGGTTGGCCTCCTCGTCGCGCGTGGAGCGACACGCCCGTCGGGGCGCGCGATGGCTACAGCGGGGGTGCGCGGTGACGATGTGGACAGCGATGCTTGCTCGCGAGGAGGACGACATGACGACTGCGGCTCATCGAGGTCCGAGCGCCCGCGCTGCCCGCGCCGGGGTGCGTCTGCTCGTCGTCGGCGCGCTGACGGGGGTCGTCGCCGGCTGCGGCGTCGCCGGTGGGCCGCCGGGTCAGCCGGTCGCCGCGCAGTCACCCGCGGCCGCGCCGACCTGGGAGACCGTCGCGGCGTCGCCGACCCCGACCACGCAGGCCGCGCCCGTCACGCCGGGGCCGACGCTGGAGCCGTCGCGGGGCGGTTCGGCGGTCCTGGACGGTCAGGGCCCCGCCGCCGGCGCACCTGGTGATCAGGGCGTGTCCGCCGCGCCCGCCGCGTCGGCGGGGCCCGCTGCACCGGCTGCACCTGCGGCGTCGGGTCGTGCCCTCGCCGGGCGGACCATCGTCATCGATCCCGGCCACAACGGCGGGGCCTCCGCCGCCTTCAACAACCGGCGCGTGCCCGCCGGCAACGGCCGCGTCAAGGCGTGCAACACCTCCGGCACCGCCTCGCGCAGCGGGCTCGGCGAGCACACCGTGAACTTCCGGCTCGCCCAGGCGCTGCGCGCGCGGCTGACCGCCCAGGGCGCCAAGGTCGTGCTCACCCGCACCACCGACACCGGCGCAGGGCCGTGCGTCGACGAGCGCGGCGCCGCCGGCAAGAAATACGCCGCCGACGTCGTCGTCTCGCTGCACGCCGACGGCAACGAGTCGAGCGGCGCCCGCGGCTTCCACGTCATCCGCTCCACGACCATGATCGGCGGGCCCGCCGTCGAGGCCTCGTCGCAGCGGCTCGCGACGCTGGTCGTCGAGGAGTTCGCGCGCACGGGCATGCCGCGATCCACGTATACCGGTGGGGGACAGGCGATCACGGCACGCGACGACATCGCCGGGCTCAACCTCTCGGCCGTGCCCGCCGTCATGCTCGAGGCCGGCAACATGCACCACCCCCTCGACGCCGACCTGTTGGCCGATCCGGCCTTCGTCGCCAAGGAGGTCGACGCGCTGAGTCGGGCCGTGACCCGCTGGATGGCGTCGCGCTGAGTCGGGCCGTGGCGCGCGCCGACGGGCTGATCTGCGTCGTCGTCGATCCTCGCTGCGGAGGCGTGCCCGGGGGTCGTGGTGGGGTCCGCGGACGCCTGTCGGGGGACCTGGTGGGCGCCGAGACGCGGGGGCTCGGGGCTTCGGTGCGAGGGGCGCGCCGGACGTAGCGCAGTTTCGACGATGTCGAGGGCCTCTGCGGCCGGGCTTCGGGGCGCTGACCTGTGGGTTCTCATAGCGCAACACGTCGACATCGTCGAAACTGCGCTACGTCCGGGCGGCTGCCTGATCGGCGGCATGCCCGGCGAGCGTGGGCGCGTGGAGGAAGAGCCGGTCGGGCGTGTCGAGGGCGCTGCGGGGTCCGTGACGCCGGGGTCGGCCGGCTGGAGGTGGGTCGGGACGCCGATGTCGGCCTGGC
>JAVTVZ010000182.1:18138-36418 GCA_032229625.1 Dermatophilaceae bacterium
GTGACGCCGGGGTCGGCCGGCTGGAGGTGGGTCGGGACGCCGATGTCGGCCTGGCAGATGTCAGTCGGGCCGGAACGTGCGAGAGCGGGTGGCTCAGGCTCGATTCCCCCCGAGCCTGCACCACCCGCTCCCGAGTGTTGCGGTGTCGCAGGCCCCCCAGCCCGCTCTCCGCCGCGTCGTCCAGGCCCCCCAGCCTGTCCTTCGCTACGGACGTCGACCTCCCCCGGTCGTCCTCCGCGTCTGCGGTAGGTGAGCCCCCCGCTCACCTACCAAGTCCCCCCGCGATCCGACCGGCGTCGCGCGTCCCCCGCTGCGCCCCGCTGCCTGTCGTGCCGCTCTGATGGGCTTATCGTCCGGGCGGGGCCCGGCGTTACAGGTGTCTTGGACATTCGTATTCGTTGGCATTAACAGGTGCTCTGCGCTGGGCAAGTTAATGGCTGTCACGAGTCAGGAGCGCGGCGGCTCGGAGGCGAGAGGTCGCCAGGGGCGCTCGGGGTGGCGGCTCGGAGGCGGCGACGTCTCGGTCGAGGGCGACCGGCGGGTCAGGGTTGCAGCTGAGGGAGAGGTCGCAGCTGAGGGAGAGGTCGCGGCTGAGGGCGAGTCGGGGCCGGGCGGCACGTGGTGCGGCGCGCGTCGGCCGGTGATCCGGCCGGCGGGCGAGTTGTGGAGCCCCCCGGCGCCACAACCCGCCTCGCGCGGGCCTTCGTCGGTCACGGTAAGCACGGCCGACGGCCGATGACCAGGGGCCTTGGTCATGGCCGGAGGGATTCTTGACCAGCTCTTGACTGTCTCGTGCTGGCGCGGATAGCACACGACAGTGTGCGGTCGTCTCGGGACGGGTTGCTCTCTGGCAGCAGCAAATTCGTCAGTGGCGGGCGATCGGGGGATCAGGGCGTCGGGGCCGCGCCCCACAGGATGATCTGGGCGTTCGTGCCGCCGGTGCAGATCGTGGTGCCATCGGGCTGGGCCGTGCACGCCATCTCGTAGTCGCGGCCGGTGGCGTCGCTGTGGGCGGTGACGGTGGTGGAGGCGCCGTCGGCGCCGGACGCGGCATACGCCTGCGCGACCGCTCGGGCGAACGGCTCGGAGGTCGTCTCCGTCAGGGTGCCGGCGTTGGGGTAGTGACCGTCGATGCCCGAGATGCGCTGATACATGGTCTGGCTCGGCTCGGTGACCGTCGCGGTCGCCGTGGTCGGGGACGACGACGTCGGCGTCGTCGGCGTCGGTGACTGCGTGGGGCTCTGTGTGGGGGTCGTCTGCTCCGGCGTGGGGGACGACGCGGTCGTGGCGGGGGCGGCGACCGGGGTGTCGTCGTCGCGCCCGAACACCCCGAACGTGAACGCCAGCACCAGGCCGAGCGCCGCCACGATCGCCGCGGTCAGGAGCACGACGAGCAGGGCGCGTGGGCCGGTGGGCTCCTGTGCCGGTGCGTCGCCGCGGCTGTCCCACGAGCCGTAGACCGTCGGGCCGGCCGCTGAGTCCCACGCGCTCGTCACGGTCGGCATGGGGGCGGTCGTGGGGCCGGCGGGCGGCTGCGCCGCGGCGGGCTGCGCGGGGGTGGACTGCGCGGGGGTGGCCGGTTGCGCGGCGGTGGTCGGTTGTGCCGCGGTGGCCTGGTGTGCCGGGGTGGCCGGTCGTGCAGTGGCGGGCAGCGCGGGGTCGGCCGGTGGCATCGGGCGCGTGCGGGCGTCGTCGGCGGGGGAGTCGCTCGTCGCGCGATCGCCCTGGTGCGCGGGCGAATCCGACGCGGCCGCGGGGTCGGAGGCCGTGGAGTCCTGCTCGGAGTCGGCGGCGCGGGCTTCGTCTGCGGCCGGTCGGGGGGTGGTGGCGGTGGTGAGGCGGGCGCCGCAATGCCCGCAGTAGGCGTAACCGGGGAAGCCTTCGCGGCCGCACTCCGGGCAGCGCGGCACGGCGACGCGGCCCGGCAGCGGCGAGCTGCACTGCGGGCATTCGACCGCGTCGTCAGGGACGTGGGCGGTGCAGTCGGGGCACCTCATGCCGCGGTCCCGGTGCGGCGCGGGCAGGGCTCGGGCATCGACGACAGCCGCAGGGTCACAGTCAGCGGCCTGTCGGTCAGCGGCGTCAGCGGCGTCAGCGGCGTCGCGGTCGTCAGGGGCGTCGAGGCGGCGGGTGCCGATCGGGCGCGGGCTCGGCGGCGCAGCGGTCTGCGAGCGGAAGCGTGGATCACGGTCAGCCCCCCGGTGACGGTCTGGCGGCGGACTGCAGGTCCGCACGGGCGCGGTGCGCGTCACCTTACTGCCTGGCGTGATTGCGCTGGGACGGTAGCGGGCTCGCTCCCGGCTCGCGCGTGCGTCTGCGAGCTGGGCCGGCGCAGTGGAGGCGTCGCCATGCGGGGGAAGGCCGTGGGTCGGCGGGGCGCGGATGAGGTCGTTGGGCTGCGGACGGTTGCGGGTCGGCAGGCAGCTCAGGCTGCGGTCGCGGAGGCGGGTCGGGTGGGTTCGTCGTCGGTGCGCCTCCCGCCCTGCTGCCCCTGGGGTCGGCGGCGGAGCGACGGGCGTCGGTCGTGATGTGGCCCGTCCGGGGGCACGGATTCGGGCGGTGTGCGCCGGCGCGGGCTCAGGTCGGTGGTGGCGGGGACGATCGGGCCGTCGCGGGCTGTCTGTGCGCGCGCCCGGGGGCTGACGGCCCGCCGGGATCACGGAGGAAGGTCGGGCCATGGATCGGTGTGGACAGTGCGGGTCGCCGCGCGAAGAGGCGGGTGCCTTCTGCGGCACGTGCGGAGCGGCGTCGGGCACGGGGCCGACCGCCGGTCCGACGCAGGGGTGGCAGGCAGCGTCGGCGCCCGGTGACGCGCAGCCGACGCAGCTCTCGCCGGGGTATGGCGGGGCGACCCCCGGCTTCGGCGGGCACGGGACCACGCCTGCGGCAGCGGGGGATTCGGGCGTCGGTCGAGGTCAGGTGTGGCCTGCGGCGTCCGGGCAGTACGGCGATGGCGGCACGTCGGGCGGCTACGGCACGCCTGGCCGGTATCCGACGCCCGGCGCGTATCCGACGCCGGCGGCTCAGCCGGCGCCGACCGCCGCTTCGACGGCGGCGGCCTATCCGGCGGCGGCCGCCGCGGCCGCGCATCCCTCGTCGGCGCGACGCTCGACCGCGCCGATCGTCGTCGCCGCGGCGCTCATCGTGGCCGGCGCCGGGTGCCTCGTCGCCTGGTATCTGACCGGCAACCGCGGCGAGCCCGCGACCACGGCGAACCCCACGGCGAACCCCACGGTGAACCCCACCGCGGCCCTCGCCGCGCCGCTCGGCGCCGCCCCGACTGCGGGCCCGGCCCCGACGGCCGCACCTGCGCCGACCGCCGTGCCTGCCCCCACCGTCGTGCCCGCGCCGGCGCCCGCGCCCGGCGGGCAGGCGACCGCGCTGCCGGCGCCCGCTCCGGCCCCGGCTCCGGCGACGGTCACGGTGACGGCGCCGCCCGCGGACTCTCCGACCTACACGACGTCGGAGAGTCAACTGCCTTACGGTTCTTACGTGCTCGTGCTCGATTCGCTGCCGAAATCGCGCTACTCGCTGGAGTCCGCCTACGGCACCGCGCGGCGGATCGGGGGAGCGACGGTCATCGACTCGAGCAAGACGCCCGGGCTCAACTCGGGGTATTGGGCCGTGATCGACGACGGCTACTACTGGAGTCAGTCCGCGGCGAAGGCCGCCTGCGCGCAGCACGGACGCGGCGTCGGTGGCGCGTGCTATCCGCGCCGGATCGGACGGTGACGCGTGCGTCGATCATTGCGGCCCGTGGCACGCCGCTCGTCCGCGTCGAGTCGACTCGCGCTGCTGCGGGCCCCGAAGTGTCCGCGCGGCATCGCGTGCGTGCGACATCGTGCCTGTGCGGCGGCACTCCCTGTGATGTCGGCTGAACCGGCCGCCTGACCCCCGACCGTCTCCAGGAGGCGACGATGTGTGACCCGACGAGTGATCCGCGCCGGTGGGCGGCGTTGACGTCGCAGGCGGAGGCGGCCCTGAGCGCGCCGGTGCCGCGGCGGGTGCTGCTCGCTGGGGCGCTCGCGGTGCCACTCGCGGGGGCCGCGTCGGCGGGGGCTGCGCCGGCGCCGGGCGCTTCGCGGGAGGTGTCGGGGGCGCTCGTGCCGTCGGCGGCGAGCGTCGTGCCGCCGCCGCGGATCAACCCGCGCGCCCGCTGGGCGACGAACCGGCCCGCGAAGCGGCGCCCGGTCGCCGAGGACGTGCGCTTCCTGCTCGTGCACCACACCCAGACGCCGAACGCGACCCGCGCGGCGGTGATCCCGGGGCAACTGCGGGGGATGTACGACTACCACACGCGGGAGAAGGGGTGGCCGGACATCGCCTACAACTTCCTCGTCGACCCCTTCGGAGGGATCTGGGAGGGGCGCGCCGGCAGCCTCGCCGGGCCCGTGCGCGGGGACGCGACGGGCGGCAGCCAGGGCTTCGCGCAGCTGTGTTGCTTCATCGGCGATCACACCTCGACGCCGCCGACGCCCGCCGCGATGACCGCGATGAGCGCGCTGCTCGGGTGGCTCGCGTCGCGGTATGGGGTGGGGCTCGCCGCGGGGCGGCGCGTCAGCTTCGTCTCGCGCGGGTCGAACCGGTGGAAGCGCGGCGTGCGCGTCACCACCGACCCCATCGCCGCGCACCGGGACATGTCGCTCACCGAATGCCCAGGTGACGCGCTGTATCCGCTCGTGCGCTCGCAGCTCCTGCCTCGGGCTCGCACGATCGCCGGGGGTCGGTCGGTCGCGGTCGGGGCGGCGGGCTCGGGTGCCGCAGGCGCGGCGGGTGCCGCAGGCGCGGCGGGTGCCGCGGGTGGTGCGGCTGCTGCGGGCGGCGCGGTCGCGAGTGGCGGGGCGGCCGTGGCCGGTGCGGCGACGCCGACCGCGGGTCGGCGCGCTGGCGGTGGGGGTGCTTCCTCTGCGGCGACGGAGTCGGCGAAGGCTCGGTCGGCGACGACTCCCGCGACGACGGCCTCGACGACCGGCCCGACGGCCGGACCTGCGGCCGGGGCCGCGACGACGCCGGCCGCGGGGTCGGGCGGCGCGAGCGGCGCCGCGTCCGCGGGGGGCAGCGATCCGTCTACGGCTGCTGTGGTCGCCTCCGGGGCCGACGGATCCGGCAGTGACCTGGTCCGCGGCGCGTTGCCCGTGCTGGGCGTGGCCGCGATCGGCGGCGGGGCCGCGCTCGTCGCGCATCGGGTCCGAGCCCGCGACTGATCGGCGCGCAGGTGCCTCGGGGCGCCCTCGGGCGGCTCACGGACTTCGCCGACAGGCGATCCTGGCCGGCATGCTCGCCCGCCGAGCAGATGCCCCTCGGCATCGGCACAGGTCAGAGGCTCGTGCGAAACGCCCGAGCAGGAGCATGGGGCCAGGATCGTCTGTGTCGCGCGCCGGTCAGCGCCAGATCAGGCCGCGCAGGTCGGCGACCTTGTCGGCCTGGGCCTTGCGCAGGCCGCTGACCTTGGTGGTGGCGACCTTCTGCCAGCCCTTGGACGCCCAGCGATAGCGGGTGTCCGTGCCGTAGAAGCGGCCGCTGGAGCTGCGCTTGTAGTCATGCTTGGTGACGAAGCGGGTGCTGCCGCTCTGGCTGAACGTCCAACCGCGGGCCTCGCCGAAGTCCGCCCACATCAGATCCCAGTCGGGCCAGCGGGCGGGGCGGTCGGGCGCCGCGACGACGGCGAGGCGGCCGCCGCGCCACGCGTAGCTGAGGATGTGGGTCGCGTCGCCGACGCCGCCGACCAGGTCGAGGACGATCTCGTTGCCGCGCACCCCGTCGATGCCGGTGGCGCCGAGCCAGTAGGTCGACGCCGGCAGGCCCATCTCGTCGGTGCTGACCGTCGTGCTCGCCGTCGCGCCGCGTGCGGTGGTGACGGCGAGGCGGAAGTAGTCGAGGCCCCGCTTGGTGGTGACCTTGCGGAACGTCACGGTGTCGGCGCGGCCGTCGCCGTCCACGTCGACGCGGTGGCGGACGTTGCCCGCCGGCACGGGCTTGGCCGCGGTGGAGGTTGCGGTGGTGGCCGCGGCCGTCGTGGGTGTGGCGGTCGTGGGTGCGGTGGTCGTCGTTGCTGTCGTCGGTGCGGGTGTGGCGGCGGCCGACAGGCCGGGCGTCGCGAGCGCGGCGCAGGTCAGCGCCGCCGCGAGAGCGGTCGAGAGTTGCATGAAATTCCCCCTGTTGTCCCCTGAGGTCGGGGGCGTGCGACTGCCTACCCCCAGGGTCCAGCCTCGGCCAGTTGCCTGCCGTTGCACAGGGATTCACACCAAGCGTGTCCGATTTGTGCCCTGCTCGTGTCGCGCGCGTGTCCATACGCGAGCCGCCTTGCCCGGCGGGTGGCAGCGGACGAGCTCGGCGGCCTTGAGCGCGACGGCGCGAGCGGACGCGTCGTGGTGCTTCGGGTCCGTGGCGCACTCTGCGCGGGGCCGCTGACGTCGGTGGGGAGGGCCCACTGCCGCCACTGACCGCGCCCTAGTCACAGGGACGGTGGTCATGGACTGCGCTTCTGTGTGTGGAGCGCGGTCAGTGCGTCGGGAGCGCGGTCAGTGATCGGCGTTGGGCCCGGAGTGG
The DNA here is from genome assembly GCA_032229625.1 of Dermatophilaceae bacterium. Taxonomy (GTDB): domain Bacteria; phylum Actinomycetota; class Actinomycetes; order Actinomycetales; family Dermatophilaceae; genus Kineosphaera. Next base: position 24,688 of record JAVTVZ010000182.1, read on the forward strand.
GGCGAGGCCGTGTCGTTGCCGGCCGGCAGCGAGCGGCGCTGTCGGCCGACGTGTGCCCCCGCGGTCTCGCAGCGGCCACATGTCGGCGAGTTGCGGGGCCGCGCCGACGATGGAACTCACCAGGCGGCCCGCTGCGACGACGAGTGACCGCCGCGGATGGTCGCACGGTGGGGTGCGGGGTCAGCGCCAGATGAGGCCGTTGAGGTGGCTGGAGGTGGCGCCGCGCTCGGTAGAGCGAGAGAAGTCGTGGCCCTGGCGCCGTCGGCGGCCGGCGCCGGTCGCTCACGTGCCACTGGCCTCGCTCCGGGGGCACTGACCTCGCTGGAGGCACGTGAGTGCTGTTCAGGAGGTGCTTGCGGGTGTCTGGGGCGCGGTCAGTCGCGCAGGGGCGGCGTGAGGCGGGGCCGGGGTCTTGTCCACATGGGGGAGGGCCGCACTCGGTCAGAGGCCGCAGGTGTGGATGACGGCCGGGGGCGTCTGGCTGGGCGCGCGAGGCTGGCGCAATGAGTCAGCTCGATGCCCTTCTCGTCGCCCAGGGCGGCCACTTCGTGTGGGCCGACGCGTTGCGGGTCGGGCCGCCCGCGATCGCGGTGACGACCGTCTGCCACGAGGTGGCGGCGATCCAGCATGCGATGGTCGTCGGGGTGCGCGCGGGGGTGCCGACGATCTCCGCGGCGATGCGGATGATGGTCAAGGCCGAGCTGGCGCCGCGAGCGGAGAAGTTCGTGCCGGGTCAGCGGTCGACGCAGGCGGTGGATGCTGCCTTCGCTCGGGCCTTCGCCGCCTATGGGCGCACGCCCGGGATCCAGCGGGCGCGCCGGGCCTTCGCCCTCGCCGACGCGCGCCACGAGTCGGTCGCTGAGTCCCTCGCCGCCTACGACCTCGACCTGTTGCGCTACTCGGTGACCCCGCAGTGGCCGCTCACCGTCGACGGGCAGGAGTGCCGGTCCGACTTCCGCGTCGACGGCACCAACGTGCTCATCGAGGTCGACGGCATGGGCAAGTACGACGACGGCCTCGAGCTGCCTAAGGAGAAGAAGCGCGAGCAGCTGATCCGCCTCAAGGACTACGACGTCGTGCGGCTCGTGTGGAAGGACCTCGGCGACCTCCGGCTGATCCGCCGAGTCGTCGACGCCGCCATCGAGCGCTGCCGGGGGAAACCGCTGCTGCCGTGAGCGCTGGGCTCACTGGTCGCGCTGTCGAGGCACTGACCGCGCTCAGGGTGCAGGGGTGTGCGCTCGGAGGTGGGTTTCTGCTCCTCGGGTGAGGGCAGTGAGTCGTGAGGCCTGCGGCCCGCGGCGACGTCGACTTGTGTTGGGTCCGGCCGCGAGACCTCGCGCTGGCGGCCTACTGACCTCTCTCCAGCCGCGGTTGCGTCGGTGACGGGATGGGCGCCCGAGGCTGGGGGAGGTCCGTGCCCGGGGGATCACAGACGACTGCTGCGCCTGAGCGCCGGAAGAGGTCGGTGAAGGAGCGGGCGACTGTGCGCTCAGCGACGATGCGCTGCGCGAGACGGCGAGATTCGTCTCGTAGCGGACCTTGCCGGCGGGGCGCTCGACCGTGATCCCGGCCCCGTGAGGGAGCTCGCGGCCCGTCGGGTACTCCAGGAACGGAAGTGAGATGCCTCGCTCGGCTTGCGACTGCGACGCCGGACGACGGGTCAGCGCCGGATGACGTCGCTGGAGGAAGGGCGCAGGCCTCCGACGGGTTGCGATCGGTCGGTGCAAGCTGCGCGCCGTAGGCTGGGAGCAACCTGCTGTGACCCCGCAGCTGCGTGGCCTGGCCAGAGGAGCGTCGATGATCACAGGGATCCACCTGCGCAATTTCAAGTCGTTCCGTGACGCGCACGTCCCGATGGGGCGATTCACGGTGATCCTCGGTGCCAACGGAGCGGGCAAAAGCAATTTGTTCGACGCCCTCCGCTTCCTGCGCGCCATCGGCCATGGACGATCCGTGCGCGATGCTCTCGAGGGGCGCACTGTTGCGGGGCCGACGTTGTCGGTGGTCGACGGCGTGCGTGGCGGTTCTGCGGCGGCTTCCTACTTCGGGTCCGATCGAACCGGTTTCGACATCGAGGTGGACCTCCTGGTCGAGGGTTACGTCATCAACTACTGGGTGTCAGTCGACACGAGGCTGTTTCGAGTCGTGGGTGAAGAGCTTCGGTGCGATTACCGAGGCGGCCCGTACGTCTTCTCGACGAGGCCAGAGGTCGGGCCGTTGGACTCGGACCCAGACGGACCCGTGATTCCGGCGCGGTTCTACAAGGAGCAACGCGGCGTCAACCCGAAGCGCGACTTCTCACCGTTCGACTTCGTCCTGACGCAGTTCACCGGGAGGAAAGCCGAGTCCAATCTCAACGAGGAAGTGGCGGACTGCGTCCGGCGTGAGCTGGCCGCGATCAGCCCATTGGAGTTGCGACCGGAGGTGTTGCGCACCTATTCGACGCGCGGCAACGCCGAGCTGGGCGAGCACGGGGAGAACTTCGCGGGCGCGGTCGCGGATCTCCTAGAGCGCGCCGGGGAGATCCGTAGCCATCGACAGACGTCCGAAGCCGAGCGTCAGACAGCTCGTGAACGCCTGGACGGGGTCCTGTCCTGGGTCGACCAGGTGACTCCTCGCGGGGTCGACTCCTTGACGGCCCAGAGCGCTCCCACTGGCGAGGTCGTGTTCGGCCTGCGTGAGGCGCCGTTCGATCGGGTGATCTCTGCGCCCTCGCTGTCAGACGGCACGTTGCGGTTCGCCGCGCTGGCGTTTGCGGCGATCGACCCTGCGCCGGCGCAAAAGACGCTGGTCATCGAAGAGCTCGAGAACGGTGTCAACCCCTCAAGGCTGCCGCTGCTGATCCAGATGCTCGATCAGGTGACGAGTGTGGACGACACCACCCAGGTGATCGCTTCGACGCACAGTCCGGCCGTGCTCGATTCGGCCACCGACGACATCCTGAGTGCGTGCGTCGCGATCGGTTGGGATGACGAGAGCGCGAGCTCCACAGTGAGTCGCCTGCTCGACCTGCCCGGTTATCCCGAGATTCGAGCGGACGGTGAGGTCACACTCGGTGAGCTGCAGGCCGAGGGTTGGATCAACGCGGCGGTCGGCGCCTGATGGGCACGCGTGTCTTCGTCGCCTGTGAGGACCCGCTGCTCGACCAGTACGTCGCGGTGCCGGTGGTTACGGCGATCTTCCGTCAGGGCCTTGGGCGAGCGCAGGCGAAGGTCCGGGCGATCACGAACCCGAGGATTCGTGGCATCGAGAACCTGCTGGACAGCGTGCCGAGCCTTGTGACGAGGTATGCACCGCTCGGGACGTGCGTCGTCTTCGTGGCGGACTTGGACTGTCAAGACGGCGGAGACGGTCGGGGCGATCGCTTCCACGCTTTCCAGAGCAGGCTCGAGCAACTGCCGCCACACCTGCGAGAGAAGACATCTGTCGTCCTCGCGGTGCAGGAGCTTGAGGTGTGGGCACTCTGGGGGTCTCGCAGCCTGCTCGACGACGACTGGAGCGTGGTCCGCGCCGAGCGGGACCCCAAGGAGACCTATTTCGACACTCTGGTCCGCTCGGAAGACAGGCTCGCGCTGGGCAAGGGTCGCAGCCGGCTCGTCAAGCTGAGTCTCGACGCCGGGTGGCACTCTCTGCGTGCCGGCTGCCCGGAACTGGCGCAAGCGGAGGCGGATCTGCGGTCGCGAGGCTTGTAGTCCCCTCGCCTTGAGTCACGTCAGGTGCACGCTGAAGAGCGCCTACGCTGCTCACGGCGTGATCTCGCCACAAAGGCCCAGCAGCCCTGGCAGATCGCGGTGAGCACTACGGGTCCCCAAGAGCTGTTCGCAGCACCGACGGCGAACAGCACGATGACAGGGGTCGCGTTCTTCCAGGCAGCCCTGGCGGTGTAGCGAGGGGCGTGTCCTCGTCGAGTTGCCCACCAACACCACGCCATGTAGACAGCGAGTGCCTCGCTGATCAAGAGGGTGACCAGCGCCAAGTCGGCGTCGAAGTGCTTGAGATGACTCTCGGCAAGAGTTGCGAGCGTCGACGACACGGAGATGGTCGCAGCTGTGCCCAGCAGGACCGCGAGGGTGCCACTCAGCAGGCCGAGCGCGCGGGCAACGGTCCCCTCGTCGAAGGGGTCGAAAGCGCCGCCATCAAGTACGACGAGCGATAGCCCGACGAAGCCAATGGTGGTCGCCATTGACGAGGTGACCACAGATGCCTCGAGGTCGCGCAATGTGGCATACGCGATGCAGGCCGCCGAGGTTGTCACGAGCACCGTGACCCACGGCCGCTGTCGAGCCGCAGCGATCCATGCCCACTGTTCGGTGCCGCGGTCGAGCATCGCAACGATGTAGGGCCGGATCCTGCGGACGGCTCGAAGAAGTAGGGGTCTCGGTCGCACTGCACGAGCGCAGACGGGACAGTCGTATGCCGGTGGAGATGCCGGCCCCCAGCTCCGGGGCGTAGCTGCAGCCCAGCTTTCGGCAATCCAGCCCGACACCCCCACATCCAGGCTCAGGAGTAGCCGCGGGAACATCAGCGCAGCGATGAACACCGAGCCAACTGCAAGACAGCGCGTGCCTGGGTCGTTCCCTTCGCTCAGGGGGGGCAACGGTCGCGAGCACGACCGGGACGCACACGATGGCTATCAGAACCATTGCTGCGCCGGCGAGAGCAAGCAGCGCGCAGCTCAGCCAACGCGGAGGCTCACCCGTCCCCGCTTGGCTCTCACCGGATCGTACCGCGGCAACTTCCTCGGCCACAGTCGTGAGAGCGTGTCGCCACTGATCCACGAGCGCCGCGGAGATCCGCCACAGCAGGTGCCACGCGGCGGCAGCTACGGCTCCCGCAAGGACGGCCGGGACCGCCAGACTGCCCGCTGCGAGCAGCCGCTGATGGGTCGACCAGCCGGGTGAGGCCAGCCACACAGACAGCAGTTGCGGCGCATGACCGGTCGCGCTAGAGATCATGATGTCGAGCAGGGTGACCGCGATCGTCAAGAAGGCTACATCGCGGTGGAGCCAACGGGCCGGGGCATCGTGTCTTCGATGCCTGGCCCACTGCCAGCGAGATGCGCGTGGCACCGGTGAGGAGTGCGATATGACGGGGCGGGTCATGCGCCGCACGGTAGACGTGACCACCGACAACGTTCGGAGATAGGCGCAGCGCGGGGTCTTGGCTTCCATGCCATTCGTGTGTGCGGGAGCGAGTGAAGATCCCCGTGGCTCGACCTGGCCCTCGACCTCTACCGGCGCGGGCTCACGCAGGTCATCCTCGTCTCGGGGGCCAGTGCACTCGGGAGACCTTCACCCACGTCAAGGGCCTCAGATGAACGGCCGGCCCAGGGCGCGGTAGACCCAGCCGGCTTCTTGCCAGCGGGCGGGGTCGAGGGCGTTGCGGCCGTCGACGATCATGGGGCGCTCGACGAGGGTGCGCAGGGCGGCGGGGTCGAGGGCACGGTATTCGGGCCACTCGGTGAGGTGGAGCACGACGTGGGCGCCGCGGACTGCCTCTTCGGGGGTGTCGGCGTAGGTCAGCTCGGGGGCGACGCGGCGGGCGTTGGGCATCGCCTTGGGGTCGTGGACGACGACGGTGGCGAAGTCGGCCTGGATCGCGCGGGCGACGTCGAGGGCGGGGGAGTCGCGGGTGTCGTCGCTGTCGGGTTTGAAGGCGGCGCCGAGCACGGCGACGCGGCGGGTGCGTAGGGTGCCGCCGCAGGCCTGGCGGGCCAGGTCGACCATGCGGTGGCGGCGGCGGGTGTTGATGGCGTCGACCTCGCGCAGGAAGGTGAGGGCCTGGTCGGCGCCGAGTTCGCCGGCGCGGGCCATGAACGCGCGGATGTCCTTGGGCAGGCAGCCGCCGCCGAAGCCGACGCCGGCGCGCAGGAACTTGGAGCCGATCCGGTCGTCCATGCCGATCGCCTCGGCGAGCTTGACGACGTCGCCGCCGGCGGCCTCGCACACCTCGGACATCGCGTTGATGAAGGAGATCTTCGTGGCGAGGAAGGCGTTCGCGGAGATCTTGACGAGCTCGGCGGTCGAGTAGTCGACGACCAGGCGCGGGATGCCGCTCTCCAGGGGCACCGCGTAGCACTCGTCGAGGAGGGCCACGTCGGCGTCGGAGGTGGGGCCGTCGACGCCGTAGACGAACCTGTTCGGGGTGAGGGTGTCCTCGATCGCGAAGCCCTCGCGCAGGAACTCGGGGTTCCACGCCAGGCGCACCGCCTGCCCGGCGGGGGACTGCTCCTGCAGGCGCGCGCGCAGCTGGAAGGCCGTGCCGACCGGGACCGTCGACTTGCCGACGACGAGGCACTCGCGCGTGAGGTAGGGGGCCAGGGACGCCGCGGAGTCGTAGACGTAGCTCGTGTCGGCCGCGTTTTCGCCCTTGCGCTGGGGGGTGCCGACGCAGATGAAGTGGATGTCGGCGTCCGCGGCGAGCGCGTAGTCGGTCGTGAACGTCAGCCGCCCCGTCGGCAGCACCCGCTCGAGCATCTCGGCGAGGCCGGGCTCGTACATGCTCGGCTGCGCCTGCGCGAGCGCCTCGACCTTGGCCGCGTCGGTGTCGATGGCCACCACCTCGTGGCCGAGCTCCGCCATGCAGGCTGCGTGGACCGCGCCGAGGTAGCCGGCGCCGATGACAGACAGTTTGAGGCTCACGCCTTCCGATGGTACGTCGTGACCTGCGGCGAGCCGGTGAGCTGTGCTGAGTGTCAGAGCTATTCAGCGACTGAGCCGGATGCTGCGGTTACGCTTGAAAGCGGGCGTGTTGCAGGGGGCGCACGCGTAGGGGGATTCAGCGGGGGAGCGAGAGGGTCGATCCATGAGGCGTGTCCGCCCAACCGTCAGGGTTCTGCGTCTGCTGCCCGCCGACTCCTTCGGGGATCCGTCTCATGGGGTGTTAATCGCGCGGAACCGGTGGAACGACCTGGACATCTCGCAGATCGAGCATCGCTTGCTGCGGGACGCGGACTCGTTTTTCAGCAGAGACCGACGGCCCGGCACTCATGAGACGTCCAGCACCGCAGCGGGTCGACCCGTCTTTGAGGTGCGTTCCCGGACGGGAGCCGGATGGCGCGGCGCGGTCGTTCTCGATGAGGACGGTGACCCCTGGCTGGTCCACGCGGACCGGCACGATTCGTTCCACTCGGGTGCCGCACAGGTCTTCCGGACGGGCGCGTGGATGCCGTCCTCGGCCGACTACAAGCTGCGAGCGCGCGAAGAAGCCGGGGTCGCGGACAGGGCGTGGCGCGCGTCACTGCTCAGGCAGGTCTTGGACGGCGTGCGCAAGTCCATCAATTCAGGTCGGCCGACGCGATTGCCGCTGGCTGGTCCGACGGGTGAGGGACCCGACCGATGTTCGGTCACCATCGACATCGATCGCGATGCGCCGGCCGATGAGGTCGCGCTGGCGCACACCACCACGACGATGGTCACGGTGCGCCTGACATTGCGTGATGACCACGGCAAGCGGATCGAGACGGCGGCCCTGCAAGAGGTGGTCCCGTTCCTGCAGCCTGATGCGCAACTTCGCGACCAAGCGTATGGCCCCAAGGGCGAGCTGCATGTCTGGATGACGGTGACACACGCGCAGCTCATTCAGATCCTGGCAGCCGTCGAACTGCCGTCGGATGAGTTGCCGGGCGTCGGCCCATTAGCCGCCGCGCCGACGCATCTGCACTACGTGGGGGCGCGGCGGCTGACCGAGGCCTTCGTCGTGGGCGAGGCGGTGCGTGCGGTCTGTGGCGCCTGGTTCGTGCCGACCCGCGACGAGGCGACGGCAGCGGGGCTTTCCGTCTGCGCGAGGTGTGAGGCCGAAGTGCCGATCGCGCAGGCGGTGTTGGCGCTGCTGCGTGATCGAGAAGACTGAGCGGCTTACGCCATGCCGAGTTCGCGCAGCTCCTCTTCGGTGAACTCAGCGGCGTTGTCGCGGACTGCTGCGAGGTCGTGCTCGCGGGTGCCGAGGGCCTGAGCGACGGTCGCTCCGGCGCGTTCGCGGCGCTCGATGTAGTCGAGGACGTCGCTCAGGTGGAGGCGACGGTGCGTGCCCACGCGGTGGAAGGCGATCACGCCGGTGTCCATGAGCTTGAGCAGATGCGGACGGCTCATCGACAGCATGGTGGCGGTCTCGTTCGGCGTGAGATCGCGATCGGCGGACAGAAGGGTCACGTCGAGTCCGCGAGACGCTGCCGTGACGAGGTTGTGGAGCAGGATCGCCAGCGCGGAGCCCTCGGGCAGCGACTCGGCGAGGTGCTGGACCTGGTCGAGGTCCTCGCGGTCGATCGTGTCTGCGTGAAGTGTGTGGGGCATGGCGCGCCTCTTCTGGTGTCTGTCGTGAACCGTTGCCGTACCCATCGGCTGCATGTGTCACAACTGTAGCAGCTGTCATAGCTGTCCCTCGTGGGTGGGACTCGAAGCGTCCGGCCCGGGGATGTCCGCATGTGGGCCGACCTGGTCGGCGCGGCTCGCCTAGCCTGGGCGTTCGCGGGCGCCTTGGGGTGGTGTGCGCAGTGGCCGGCAGGTGACCGGAGTGGGGGAATGATGCTGCGGATCGTGTTCCGTTCGTACGGTGGGGAGAACCTCAAGGGGCGACCCGCCTACTACAGCAAGCGGCTGGCGTTCGACTCGTTCGAGCGGGCCTATCTGCGTGCGCGTGACGTGCTCGGCGCACAGGATCTGACGCGCACGGCTCAGGCGGTGTCGACGCACGGGGTCAGCGTGACGTTCGCCAACGACGGGCCGATCGCGCCGGAGCTGCTCGAGCGGATGCGCGGTCTGGGGGAGATCGTGCAGACCCCGAGCGGCCCCGTCGGCGCCAAGGCGAGCTACGGCTTCGCGCTGGCCCTGCCGCGTGCGATGGGCTGGGCAGCGAGCGACGTCGTCGTCTACATCGAGGACGACTACCTCATGACGTGCGAGGCGCTCGTCGAGCTGGCGCGGGCCGTGGATGCGATCCCGGAGGCGGGGTATTTCGCGCTGGCGCACGGGCGACCCGACGACTACAGCGACCCGGCGCAGATCGCGCGCTACTCGACGGTGCCGTGGTGGGAGCCCGCGGCCGATCGTGTCGTCGACGGGCAGCGGTGGATCAACATCCTCGGGGTGACCAGCACGTTCGCGGCGCGGGTCGGGGTGCTGGAGCAGGATCGGGACATCTTCGAGCTGTGCCAGCGGCCGTTCCGGCGGCGCTGGTACGACCACGAGACCGCGATGCTCTACCAGGGGGTGCGCCCCTACCGCGGGGCGTCGTACTGGACCGGGATGCCGGGGGACTTCGTGCCCAGCGCGCGGGGCGTGCTGCGGGCGCTGGTGCTCCTGCCGTTCCGGGTCGCGCTCAATGCGCGGGCGGCGCGGCAGCGGGTGCCGCACCTGCTCTACGCGCCGGCGCCGGTGGTGGCGGTCCACCTGGAGGTCGACGGGATCGACGAGCCGGAGCGCTGGGAGGGCGAGGCCCGGGCGGTCGCGGAGTGGGCCCGGAATCGTGCGCGGGACGTGCGTAACGCCGCGTAGGCGAGGTCATCGGCGCCGGGGCGCGCTCGGTCGTGGGGTGAGCGTCCGGCGGGGTGGCGCTGGTCGCTGAGAGCGCGCGGTGGGTGTGTCGTGGGGCACCTTGGGCTCGACGTGCCGTGCCGACTCGTGGGTCGACGTGGGTGGTGCCTGTCGCGTCGTTGCGTCTATGGGCGGGCTGCTCGTGGGCGCGTGCTGCCGCCGGTGTGCCCCCTGTGTGCCCCGCGTGTCGGCCTCGCTGAGCGCCGCCGGCGAGTGACGTCTGAGGGTGCCTGTCGGGTGGGTCGGTGCATTCTTCGTGGCCGGTTCGCGGGCAATTGGGCACCCGTCCAGCAATTGCGTAGGCGTGATTTGTCGGCGTGTCGCGGTGGCTTCTTGGCTTGTATGGCGGAGTTATTCGCGTCTTTATCGGACGACTGACTTGATATGTGTCGAGTGTGATTTGTAGGCGGGTTCCGCCGGCCCGGACTCCCGGTCGTGCGGCTCCCGACGAGAGGGGCGTCGTGACCCCGGACGCGTGTCCAACATGCAGGTCAGGGCGCTTCTGAGGCCCCTCAGGGGCACGCCGAAACCCCATCGGAGCAGGTCTGGCAATGTGATGTCTGCCACAAGGATGGACCTCAGGTTTTCGACCACACTGCCGAACGCGCACTCTCGTCGGGTGTATATGGGGCGGCCTTGGGGGTTCCCCGCGAATTGGACGGTCGTGCAATAGCGGATCCGTCTTGGCTTCGGCTGGGAAATGTGCCAACCTCGATAAGGCGAGCAATTCCAGAGGTCGTATGCATCGGGGGGTGCACGGCCGCCACAGGGGGAAGCGGCTCGCCACCACCCCGAGATCTACCTCTTAGCACTACGCCTTCAGGAGGCCCAAGTGAACTCTGCAGCCAAGCTGCGCACGCGTGGCATCGCCGTCATCGGTGCCACCGCTCTCATCGCAACCGCTTTTGGCCCCGCCGCCATGGCGTGGGATCTGTCGAGCATCGGCTCCACGGTTGACTCCCGCGGCGTCGCGTCGATCGGCCTTATCGACCAGGACACGCGCGTGGCTGACACGCAGGGCGCCCCGGCCGTGGCCGTTGGCGCGAGCAACCAGACCATCGGTGACATGCGCTTGGTCATCCCGAACACCTGGGCCGAGGGCGACACTCTCACGCTTACGCTCGACTCCGGCACCGCCGACGCGTCTTGGTCGCGCGTCCCGACACTCAACATCGATGCGAAGGCCTACGAGGTCAAGACTCACATCGCAGCCAAGAGCCCCGTTGGCGGTGATGACGGATCGGTGGAAGGCCACAACGAGAAGGCCTACGAGGGTGGCGGCACCCCTGTAGCCCCGACCATTACGGCCGCGACTCATCCCACTGACAAGACCAAGCTGGTCCTCACGTTCACCAACAGCTCGGACAACTCCGCGCCCACGGCCAAGTTCATCGCCTCGATCAACAACGCCCAGGTCAACGTTCCCTCCGGCGCGACTGCGGACGTCAACGTCACGATGACCGCAGCCGATAAGGACGCGACTGCGCAGCCGGGGGTTGTTGTCGCCGGCAAGACGTATGTCGCCGGTATCTCCAAGGCATCGCTGACCGTCGACAGCGGCGCGATCGTACAGGACGGCTCTCCGCAGTACGTCGGCCCGTTGAATGTCACCCGCAATTCTGCCCTCACAGGGACGGCAGCGATCACGTTCACAGTCTCGGACGCTAAGGCTGACGAGCGTGCCACCGTGACGTTCAAGCAGTACGACAGCGCTGGCAAGGAAGTGGCATCGGGGACGGCCAATCCGGTCAACTCGACCGTGTCTGGTGTGGACACGGTTACCGTGACCGGCCCCGCGGCCAACGCTGCCATGGTGCGCACTGTGATCACGGGTCTTGCGATTTCCTCAGAGTCGTCGAGCGTCACCTACAAGCTCACTGACGCGGGCGACGGGTCGCTGACTCTCACTGGGTCGCGTCATCCCGCTTCGACCCTGAAGTACCTGGGAACGGATGCCGCCACGGACTCGCAGCGGGACATCGTGGCGCCTGCCGCGAACGGCCAGGTCACTGTGCGCACCACCCCGACACAGTCCAACCGCCTCGGTGGTGTGGACCGGTACGACACGGCCGCTCGCATTGCTGCGTCGCAGTCCGGTGGCACGGTCAACACGCCCAAGGGCGAGTCGGACACGGTCGTCATCGCCTCGGGTGAGAACTACGCCGACGCGCTGTCGGCCGGCTACCTCACGGCCACGCAGA
>JAVTVZ010000183.1:0-5662 GCA_032229625.1 Dermatophilaceae bacterium
GCGGCGAGCTGCGTCGCCAGGGTCACGACGGCGCGCAGCTCGGGGCGGGTCAGGGTCCTGCGCTCCCCCAGCGCCGCCTCGATCCGCCCGATCGCCTCCAGCACCGGCCCCGCGACGGTGGCCCCGGGGTCGGCATCTCGCTCGCCATCTCGCTCGGCGTCCCGCGCACCGTCTCGCTCGGCATCCCGCTCGGCATCTCGCTCGGTGTCCCGCGCACCGTCACGCTCGGCGTCCGGCGCGGCGGCTCTCTCGGCGGTTCTCTCGGCGGCCTCCCGCAGCAGGGCGACGGTGTCGCGCACACCGTCGGCCGGCACGGCGTGCCGCGGCGGCTCCCCCGGGCGCGGCGACGCCTGCGAGCGTGGGGCGTCGGCAGCCTCGGGGGCGCCAGGGCCCTCGGAGGCAACGAGGGCGTCACTCCACTCCCGGCAGGTCGCAGCGAGCGTGAGCAGGTGCCCGGCGAGGTTGCCGCTGTCGACGGTCGAGACGTAGGCCGGCGGCAGCGGCTCGCCGGTGCGCGTGTCGATCCAGTTGTAGAGGTGGCCCCGGTAGGTCGGCAGGGTCGCCATCGACGCCAGCGTCGCCTCGAGCCGGTCGGTGGCGTCGTGCAGGCCGATCCAGCCGAGGTCGCGGGCGCGGGCGACGACGAGCAGGTAGAGGCCGATGTTCGTCGGGGAGGTGCGGTGCGCGACGACCGGCTCCGGGTCCTCCTGGAAGTTGTCGGGCGGCAGGTGCCGCTCGGCGGCGGTGACGAACGTCTCGAAGAAGAGCCAGGTGCGGCGCCCGATCCGCCGCAACTCCCCGCGCTCCTGCACAGGAGCGTGTGCGATCGAGGAGGGCGCGATGCGGCTGACACGGTCGGCGACCAGCGGCGCCAGGCACCACAGCACGACCAGCGGCAGCGCGACGAGCAGGGCCCACGGGCGGCCCGCCCCGACCGGGGACATCAGTGCGGCGATCAGTGCGGCGACCAGCAGGATCGCGGGCGCGACGAGCCCGCCGCGCATGAGCCGCCACGCCCGGCGCGCCCCGGTCCGGCCGCGCGTGCGGCCGGCGACGGCCGCGGCGGTCGTCCACTGCAGCAGGTTGCGGCGCGACACGGTCAGCCGCCAGCAGGTGCGGGCGATGGCGTCGGCCATGAGCCACGCCTGATGACCGGCGAGCATCAGGTTGAGGGCGCCGAGCGTCACGGCCTTGGCGGCGTCGGCTCGCCGCCCGGCGAGCCGACTGCTGCGGGTGATGCCGGGGCGACGCTCCCACAGCTGCGGCACGAGCGGCATGAGCGGCAGCGCGACATACGTCAGCGCGGCGAGCACGAGCCACACCGCGGCGGCGGCCGGCGCGAGCACCGTCAGGGCCAGGGCGGCGCCGGCGACGAGGGCGATCGGGGTCAGCGACCGGCGCAGGTTGTCGATCATCTTCCACGTGCCGAGCCCGTCGATGCCGGCGCGGCGGCGCACCAGCCACGGCAGCAGCTGCCAGTCGCCGCGCACCCAGCGGTGCACCCGCGAGGCCGTGACCTCATACGTCAGCGGGTGCTCCTCGACGACCTCGATGTCGGTGACCAGGCCCGAGCGGGCCAGGGTGCCCTCGAGCAGGTCGTGGCTGAGCACGGCGTTGTCGCGGATGCGCGGGGTGACGAGCCGCTCGACGACCTCGATGTCGTAGATGCCCTTGCCGGTGAAGGAGCCCTCCCCGAAGAGGTCCTGGTAGACGTCGGACACCGCGAACGCGTAGGGGTCCATGCCGCGCGGCGTGGAGAAGACCCGCTGCAGCAGCGAGGTGTGCTCACCGGCGGGCAGCGACGGCGACACCCGCGGCTGGAGGATGCCGTAGCCGCGCGTGACGCGGGTGCCGGCGGCGTCGAGGCGGGCCTCGTTGAGGGGGTGGGCGATCTTGCCGACGAGCCGCCGGGCGGCCTCGCGGGGCAGCCGGGTGTCGCTGTCGAGGGTCAACACGTAGCGGAACGGGCCGGGCACGCGGCCGGCGACGACGACCATCGTGTCGGTGGCGGCGGGGCGCCCGAGCAGCAGCCGGTTGAGCTCGGCGAGCTTGCCGCGTTTGCGCTCGTGGCCCATCCAGACGCGGTCGGCGGCGTTGAAGGTCCTGGGTCGGTGCAGCAGCAGGAAGCGCTCGCCGTGGGCGCTGTTGAGCGCGGCGATGCCGTCGCGGGCGCGGGCCAGCAGCGCCTCGTCACCGTCGGCGTGCTCGGCGGGGGCGTCGACCCAGTCGGTGACGAGCGCGTAGTAGAGCTCGCCGTCGGGGTTGGCCAGGTAGTGCACCTGCAGCGTCTCGACCAGCTCGTCGACGTCGGCGGCGCCGGTCAGCAGCGTCGGGACGGCGACGAGGGTGCGCAGCTGCTCGGGCACCCCGTCGCGCAGCGCCAGCCCGGGCAGGATCGAGGCGCGGAAGCGCCGCGCCGAGACGAAGTTGACCAGGCCGAGCGCGAGGTCGGACAGCAGCAGCCCCGTGACGAGCACGAGCGCGACGAGCGCCGTCAGGCCCGGCCCGTGGTCCGCGCCCGGCAGCCAGGCCGCCGCCCCGCCGGCTCCGGGGTCCACGGCCGCCTGGGTCGCACCGACGAGCAGGCCGGTGACCGCGAGCAGGGCGCACGTGACCACGGTCAGGGCGCCGACATACCCTCCGACGCCGAGCGCCCGGGCGATGCCCTCGACGCGACGCCGCGGCCCGGGGCGGTATTCCAGCCCGCGCGCGAACTCGGCGCGCCCGGCGTCGATGAGCCAGTAGCCGACGTCGCCCGCCGGCTCCTGCGGGCTGTGCACGGCCCGGTGCACGGCGGCGCGGGCCACGTCGATCTCGGTCTGACCCGAGCCGCGGGCCAGCTCCTCGACGGCGCCGCGGTAGAGGTTGCGGGTCGGGAAGTCCAGGGCGCAGTAGCCGGGCGCGGAGCGCAGGACCTCCTCGATGAGGCTGACGCCCTCGACCCACTCCTCCCAGTCGACGTCGGAGACCAGCCGCAGGCTCGTGACGATGTTGCGGATCGTGACGGTCGCGGCGGACTGCCGCTGATGCTCCAGCAGCACGACCTCGTCGGGGCGCAGGCCGGCGGCCTGCAGCCGCTCCTCGAGCCAGGCGTTGGCGGCCGGCAGGTCCTGCCCGGAGAGGCGCTGCAGCAGCCGGACCCCGAAGAACCGGCTCGGCTCGACGGCGTCGTGGCCGGTGAGGAGCTCCTCGACGGGCCGGGGCGGCCGGCCGTCGAGGCCGAGGAGGGCGTCGGCGACCTCGTCGGCGCGCCGGCGGTCGCGGCCGGCGGTGGTGATCATGTCGGCGAGGCGCCGCAGGTTCTCCACGAGCACCAGCCGCAGGCAGATCGCCACGGCCCACAGCTCGCCGAGGGTCAGCGGCTTGCGCGCCTCGTAGGCCTCGATGTAGGTCGCGAGCAGCTCGGGATCGAAGAGGCTGTCGGTGTGGGCGACATAGCCCCAGACGATCGCGAAGATCCGCGGGTGGCCGGCGAGGAATCCCGGCCCGAGAGTAGGAAGCTCGCGGAAGTAGTCGTCGGGCAGGTCCTGGCGGATCTGGCGGATCTGGCTCTCGATGACGTGGAAGTTGTCGACGATCCACTCGGCGGCCGGGGTGATCTCCCGCTCGGCGACGACGTCGGCGAGGATCGCGTCGTAGGCCTCGCGCAGCGCCTGGGCGTCCTGGTCGAGCCGCTCGAGCAGCGGCACGACCCGCTCGTGCCGGTGCGCGATCGTCTGGCTGTCGGCCAGCGACAGACCGTGCTCGACGAAGCGCTCCGGCCCGAAGATGTCGGCGCGGATGGTGTGGGGATCGTCCCAGGGAGAGGCCGATCGGTTGCCGGAGTGTGGGGCCGTGGGCACAGCTGCCTCCTCGTGCACGAGGGCCGGCAGGCCGCCCGGGGCCGACGACCCGCCCCCTCGGTGCCCAAAGTCTCCCAGTGACGACACGGACGAGTCCGGCGAATCGTGCTTTTGACCACGAGCGGGACCAACGACCCGAATCGTGCACCGCAGCCGACCCGTGGACGAACGCGGACCCGAGCTTCGGGTGGGGTCACGGATCCTGACACTGCGCACCTTCACGGGTCCGGATCCGCTGGACGTCAACGACTGCTGGTGGGCCGGCCGCCTGCCCCGCGTCGACGTCCGGACGCGGGCGGGTGAGGCAGAACTCGAGTCCTTCTGGGTCGGCCATCACGGTGACCTCGCCCTGAGCGTCATGGAATGACGTGATCACCCTGGCGCCGAGCTGGACCGCGCGCCGCCCTTCGCCGTCGAGATCGCGACACTCGAGGTCGAGGTGGACGGGGGTCTTGGCGCTTTTGTCCTGGGAAACCGGCTGGAAGGCCAGTCGTGGGGTGGACTCGACCCAGGCCCAGCCATCCGGTCGCAGGCCCCATCGGCTGCGCAACAGAGCCCCCCAGAAGGCGGCGCTCACCGTCGGCCGCTGGGTGTCGATGACGACTTGTCCCACACGGACCGCGCCGCGTGGCGACCGGTCGTCGTTGCGTGCGCCCAGGGCAAGGTCTCGACAGGTCACGATGACCAGCCTGTTCGCCACGATCATGAAATACCAGCGATGCCTCCTTCCTACGAATGCTTAATCTGCCTACATGATCGATGCCGTCGAACTTCGAGCTCTGCTCGCCCTGGAAGACCACGGGACCATTGCGGCGGCAGCCGGCGCCCTGGACTACACACCCTCGGCGGTGTCACAGCAGCTCAAGCGCCTGGAGGCCAAGGTCGGAGTCGCGCTTACCCGCCCGGTCGGCCGCAATCTGACCCTGACCCCGGCCGGACGAGCACTGGCTCGCGAGGGACGCCTGACCTTGACCCGTTGGGAAGACCTTGCGCAGGCCGCGCGTAGCGTCGACAGCCGGCCACGCGGCCACGTCCGTGTGGCGACCTTCCCGACCGCCGCCCGAGGTCTGGTCATCCCCGCCGTGGCACAGCTGCGGGACACCGCTCCGGGGCTGTCACTGTCGCTGGTCGAGAGCGACATCACACCCGCCCTCGACGCAGTCAGAGCCGGACGCTACGACGCGTGCGTCGTCCATGGATGGCGCGGCCTGGCCACCCCTGTGCCGGACGACCTGCTCAGCGATCTCATCACGACCGACCGGGCTGATGTCGTGCTCCGGCGAAGTCATCACCTCGCAGACGTGCCGTCATTGGCGCCCGCCGAGCTACTCGATCAGCCGTGGGTGACCCAGCCACCCGGCACGGTGTGCCACAACTGGTTCCTGCACATGTTCGCCCCCGTGGGGCGCACACCGCGCAGCCAGTGGGAAGCCGGCGAGTACGCCACCCAGCTCGCGATGGTCGAAGCCCTCGACGCTGTCGCCCTCATCCCGAGAATGGGCGTGCACGAGGCAGAAGCGCTGACCCGGGTTGCTGTCCATGATCCCGTCCCTCGTCGAGACATCTACCTCGTGGCACGCCGGGCCTTCCACGAGACGCCGTCCCACACAGCCCTCCTCGATGCACTGATCGGAGCAGCCTCGAGGACGGGCACCGACCCGGCAACCGTCGCGTAGCGACCAGGAGCGGTGCGACCCGGTCGCGCCCCGCCGGTCCGGCCCCCTCGATCAACCTCTCCGGCCAGGACGACCACATCTGCCGCTAGATCCCCGCGAGCAGCATCGTCGCGCCGAAGACGACGCCGGAGGTGATGAGCACGA
>JAVTVZ010000184.1:0-5457 GCA_032229625.1 Dermatophilaceae bacterium
CGCCGTCGACGGCGGCGGCACCGCCTCCGTGCTGGTCGGCGCACGTATCGGCGTGCCGACACGCGGGTGATCACCGGCGTGTCGGCACGTCGTGGAGTTCGGCGACCGGACGCGCGGCTGCGCTGGTGCCGGGCGACGCGTCAACTCCCGGCGGCGACATGTGGCAGGGCGAGGGAGCTGGGGAGGCGACCTGCCGCTGCGCGAGTGAGCGGCGCGAGGGAGCTGCGGGCGGCGACGTGCGCGATACGGGCGACGCGTCGGACATGCGAAAACCCCCGGGAGACAGGGGGGACCCTCCCGGGGGTTTCGCCTTCCGGCCGCGAGCACCACAGGGGACCGAGGCTCACAACCAGGCGCCACATCGCACGATGGGACGGCGCGCGACGCGGCTGCTGCACACTCTGGCAAACCTTGTCCCCGAGGTAAAGAGGGGGTGGGCACCCTGACCGTCCCTGGGGCGCCTGCGGGCCGTCCCGGAGGGCCCGCGGGCTCGGCATGCGCACCGGTCTGCCCGTGTCGACAAGAGCGCGCCGCGGTGGACCGATCCGCGGCGTGCCGGTGCCGCACAGCGGACCCACCTGCGGCGACGCGTCGCGACGCGCTCGCACGCCGGGCCGCTGCGCCGGTGGTGAGCGGGCTAGGGTGCCTGCGTGGCGGCCATCCGGACCGGCCACGAGCCACGGGGGGAGGTGCTCGTGACCAGACCGAGCCCGGCCGTCCCGCCGGGGATCCTGTCCCTGCCGCTGACGGCCGCGATCCCGGACGAGGAGCCGGTGACCAGGCTCTATCTGCTCGCCGTGCGCCGCCCCGGCATCACCGACGCCGAGCTCGTCGCACACGGCTACGACCAGGCCGCCATCGAGCACGCCACGAGGGCGCTCCAGAGCCTGGGCCTGCTGCGCCCCGCCGGCGCCGGCGCGTGGGAGGCGCTGCCGCCGGACATCGCGCTGCCGGCGCTCGCGGGCCGCTACGAGATGCGGGCCGCGACGACCCGCGCCCTGTCCGACGAGCTGGGCCGCGTCTACCGGCAGGCCCGCCGTCACCCGACGGAGGAGCCGGGGGTGGTGGCGCTGCGCAGCCTGCAGGAGCTGCAGGAGGCGTTCGAGCGCGTCGTCGCCGCGGCAGAGCACGAGGTGATCGGCTTCCGCGACAACTCGCCGTGGACCGCCTACATCCTCGGGCGGGACCCGGCTCGACACCAGGGCCGCTGGCTCTCCGCGCAGGGTCGACCGCTGCGGCTGCGCACGACCTACGACCCGGTGGTGTTGGAGTTGCCGCAGGCCACCGAGGTCCTCGCGGCACGCACCGGCTCCGGTGAGGTGAGCCGCTTCGTGCGGGGGCTGCCCTTCTCGGTCGTCGTCGCGGACACCAGCGCCGCGGTCATCGACCTGACGTCCTTCGACAGCTCCGGGCAGGGCTGCCTGCTCATCCACGACCGCCGCTTCGTGCTGGCGCTCGCCGGGCTCGTCGAGATGGTGTGGCGCCAGGGCACCCCGATGACCCTCGACGGCGCCGCGACCATCGACGCGCAGTCGCGCCTCATCCTCAGCATGCTCGGCGCCGGCGCGACCGACAGCACGATCGCGGCGCGCCTGGGCGTCAGCCAGCGCACCGTCGAGCGCAAGATGCGCGCGCTCATGGAGCAGCTCGGGGCGGCCACCCGATTCCAGGCCGGGGTCCTGGCCGCCCACCGCGGCTGGCTGTAGCCGGTCCGCGTCCGCTCGCGGGGTCTCGACGCGCCGTGGTCGCAGCGCCGTGGTCGCAGGTCGTGGTCGCAGTGCCGTGGTCGCAGTGCCTGGTCACAGTGCTCGGGGAGCCGCAGGATCGGTGCTCGCCCCGACCTTGTCGGTGCCCTCGCCTAGGCTTGGCGCCGTGAAGGTCCTCGTCGTCGGATCCGGTGCTCGCGAGCACGCCATCGTCGCCGCCCTGCAGCGTGATCCGCAGGTGCGCTCCATCCATGCCGTGCCGGGCAATCCGGGCATCGCGCAGGTCGCGACCTGCCACGAGCTGCCCGCGGGCATCGAGGACGGCGCGGCGCTGGCCGCGCTCGCGACCCGCCTGCAGGCCGACCTCGTCGTCATCGGCCCGGAGGCGCCGCTGGTCGCCGGGGTCGCCGACGCGGTGCGCGCTTCCGGCATCCCCTGCTTCGGGCCCTCCGCCGCAGCGGCCCGGCTCGAGGGCAGCAAGGCCTTCGCCAAGGAGGTCATGGCCGCCGCCGACGTGCCGACCGCGCGGGCTCACGTCTGCGCGAGCGTCGAGGAGGTGATGGACGCCATCGAGGCGTTCGGCCCGCCCTACGTCATCAAGGACGACGGGCTCGCCGCGGGCAAGGGCGTCGTCGTCACCGACAACCGCGCGCAGGCCCTCGCGCACGCTGCCCAGTGTCTGCAGCCGCGCGCCGGTGGGCCGACGCCGCAGGTCGTCGTCGAGGAATACCTCGACGGGCCCGAGATCTCCCTCTTCTGCGTGACCGACGGGCAGACGGTGTTGCCGCTGGCCGAGGCGCAGGACTTCAAGCGGCTGCGCGACGGCGACGAGGGGCCCAACACCGGTGGGATGGGTGCGTATTCGCCGGTGCCGTGGGCGCCGGCCGGGCTCGCCGAGGAGGTCGTCGCCCGCATCGCGGAGCCGACGGTGCGCCAGATGGCCCAGCGGGGCACGCCCTTCGTCGGGGTGCTCTATGTCGGGCTCGCGCTCACGTCGCGGGGGCTGCGGGTCGTGGAGTTCAACGCCCGCTTCGGTGACCCCGAGACCCAGGTCGTGCTCGACCGGTTGCGCACCCCGCTGGGCACGCTGCTGCTCGCCGCCGCGACCGGTCGACTCGCAGATGTCGGCGACCTCGCGTGGCACCCGCACGCCAGCGTGACGGTCGTGCTCGCGGCCAACGGCTATCCGCAGGGCCCGCGCCGCGGCGACCCGATCACCGGGGCCGACGAGCAGGCCGCGCCCGGGGAGGCGTATGTCCTGCATGCGGGCACGCGGCGCGTCGACGGCGAGCTGCGCTCGCACGGCGGGCGGGTCTTGAGCGTCGTCGGCTCCGGCGACGACCTGACCCAGGCGCGCGCGCAGGCGTACGCCGCGCTCGCCGGCATCGGGCTGCACGGCGGGCAGTATCGACACGACATCGCGCAGGCCGCCGCCGACGGCCTGGTGTCCGCGCCGACCGGCGCGTGAGGAGCTGACCATGGCCGTAGATCACACCCCTGAGCGCGCCGACGCGGCCGTTGACGCGCCCGGTGCCGTTGATGCGCCCGGTGCCGTTGACGCGGGTGACGCGGGCGGCGCGGCGGCGCCGGGGCTGCCGGGCTACGTGCACGTCTACTCCGGCAAGGTGCGTGACCTGTATGCGCCGCGGGACCCGTCGACCGGCGAGGCCGACCCGACCCGGCTGCTGCTCGTCGCGTCCGACCGCATCTCGGCCTACGACTGGGTGCTCGACAGCCTCATCCCCGACAAGGGCGCGATCCTGACGCAGCTGTCGCTGTGGTGGTTCGAGCGGCTGGCCGACCTCGTGCCCAACCACGTCGTGTCGACGCAGGTGCCGGCCGCGGTCGCCGGCCGCGCGGTGCTGGTGCGCCGGCTGGACATGGTGCCGGTCGAGGCGATCGGGCGCGCCTACCTCACCGGCAGCGGCCTCGCCGAATACCGCGAGAGCGGCTCGGTGTGCGGTGTCGCGCTGCCCGAGGGGCTCGTGGAGGCGTCGCGACTGCCGCGGCCGATCTTCACCCCGACGACGAAGGCCCCGCTGGGCAGCCACGACGAGCCGATCACCTACGAGCAGGTCGTCGCGCAGGTCGGCGAGTCGACCGCCGCGCAGCTGCGCGAGCTGACGTGCGCGATCCTGACCCGCGGCAACGAGATCGCCGCCGAGCGCGGCATCCTCATCGCCGACACCAAGGTCGAGTTCGGCGTCGAGCCCGACGGCTCCCTCGTCCTCGGCGACGAAGTCCTCACCCCCGACTCGAGCCGCTTCTGGCCGGCGCCGCAGTGGGCGCCGGGGCACACGCAGCGGTCGTACGACAAGCAGTTCGTGCGCGACTGGCTCACCTCACCCGCCTCCGGGTGGGACCGCCACAGCGGCCAGGCGCCGCCGGATCTGCCCGCCGGCGTCATCGAGGCGACCCGCGAGGCCTACGTCGCGGCCTACGAATCCCTGACCGGCCGCCGCTTCGACTGACGCGTCCGCGCGGGGATCCCACGCGGGGGCCCACGGGAGGATCCCACGCTCCGACGGATGCTCCCTGCTCCGGCACCTCGTCCTTGTCACCACCGGTCCCTGACGGCCGGCCGCGCCGGCCTTGGCCGTCGTGCGCCGTCGCCGTGTGCGTCGGCGCACGTGTCGGCGTGCGGACACGCTGGTGATTGCCGGCGTGTCGGTACGCCGTGGCGTTCGGCGACGGGCCGGGCAGGGCGGCGCGTGGGGCAGGGGGCGCGGGGGTGCTTAGGGTCGAGGGCGTGGGTAGGGGTGGCAGGCGGCGCGGCGACGGTTCCGCGCGGGGTGGCGGCGGCGTCCCCCGTGGCCGCGGGATCGACTCGGGCGTGGACGTCGCGAACGACGCAGGTGACGCGGGCGACGCGCGGGTTGGCGTCGTCACCGACGAGCGCGGCGGGGTGACGATCGTCGTCGACGGGCACCCGCAGTCGTATGTCGATCCGGCCGACGCGGGCCTGCTCGTCTTCGAATACGTCCAGCACCTCGCGACGTGCCTGGACGCGATGGCGCCGCCGGCGCCCGCGCCGCTCGCGGTCACGCACATCGGCGGTGCGGGGCTGACGCTCCCGCGATACGTGCACCACTCCCGCCCCGGGTCGCCGCAGATCGTGCTCGAGCCCGACGCCGCGCTGACGGACCGCGTGCGCGCGGCGCTGCCCCTGCCGCGGGGGCACCGCATCCGGGTCCGCGCCCAGCTCGGGCGCGACGGGCTGGCGGACCTGCGCGAGCGCAGCGCCGACGCGATCGTGCTCGACGCCTACGCACAGGGATGTGTGCCGTCCGACCTGACGACCGTGGAGGCGTTGACGATATGCGCCGACGTGCTCCGCCCGGGAGGGATGTGGCTCGCGAACCTCGCCGACGAGCCCGCCCGCCGGTATGTCGCGCGCGTCGCCGCCACCGCGGACGCCGCGGGGCTGCCCCAGCAAGCGCTCGTGGCGACCCACGACGTGCTCAAGGGCCGGCGCTTCGGCAACAGCGTGCTGCTCGCGTCGGCGGCGCCGCTGCCCCTGGAGGGGTTGCGGCGCTCCCTGGCCCGCGCGCCCTTCCCCAGCGGTCTCTGGGACGGGGCCGAGCTGCGGCGGTGGCGGGAGCGCTCCGGGCAGCCGGGGCCGTTCACCGACGCCGCGCCGGGCAGCAGCCCGGCTCCGCCGGACCCCGGCCGCTGGCGGGCCCGCTGACCCTTGCCGGCCCCCGCGTCTCGGTCGCTTCGTCTCGGCCGGTGCGTGCCGGTCGGCCGTCTC
>JAVTVZ010000184.1:5557-36178 GCA_032229625.1 Dermatophilaceae bacterium
TCTCGGCCGGTGCGTGCCGGTCGGCCGTCTCAGCGGGCGCGCCTCGTCGCCGCGTCTCGGCTGCCCGCGCCTCGGCTGCCCGCGCCTCGGTCGCCGCGTCTTGGCTGTCGTGTCTGGTCGGCCGCCCGGGCTGGGCATTCGATATGCGCCCGGGCGTCGGGTGCGGAGAACCGGGGTGAAGTCCTGTGCCCGCCGCGACGGTGCGGGCTGCGATGAGGGAGTAGGGTCCTGCGGGTCCGAGCCGCGGCACAGACACCCCCTCGGGGGCACCAAGGAGTGTGCGATGACGAACGACCCCACGTCGGCAGGCGCGACCGCCGGCGGTTCACTGCAGGATCGGGCGTTTCTCGGGCACCCCGGCGGGCTGTCCACGCTCTTCTTCGTCGAGATGTGGGAGCGCTTCTCGTACTACGGGATGCGCGCGATCCTCGTCTACTACCTCTACGACACGGCCGCCAACGGCGGTCTGGGCATCGAGCAGGAGGTCGCGCAATCCGTCGTCGCGGTCTACGGCGCGAGCGTCTATCTGCTCTCGATCGTCGGTGGCCTGGCCGCCGACCGGCTCGTCGGCGCGCGGCTGTCGGTGCTCTACGGCGGTCTCGTCATCATGGCCGGCCACGTGAGCCTGGCGATCCCCGGCGCGGCGTTCAGCTGGCTCGGCATCGCGCTCGTCGCGCTCGGCACCGGTCTGCTCAAGCCGAACATCTCGGCGATGGTCGGCTCGCTCTACGACACCGACGACCCGCGGCGCGACGGCGGCTTCCAGATCTTCTACATGTCGATCAACATCGGGGCGTTCTTCTCGCCGTTCATCGTCGCGTTCCTGCGCGACCGCTGGGGCTATCACGCGGGCTTCTCCGCGGCGGCCGTCGGCATGGCGTTCGCGCTCGTCATGTTCGTCCTGGGGCGCAGGCGGCTGCGCGGCGCGGGCGACGAGGTGCCCAACCCGTTGGAGCCCCACGAGCGGATGCCCTTCGCGCTCAAGACGATCGGCGCGATCGCCGGCTTCGTCGTCGTGCTGCTGCTCGCCATGACGTGGAGCTCCTCGCCCATCATGGCGGCCATCGACGCCATCTCGATCGTCTGCATCATCACGCCGATCGCGTATTTCACCGTGATGTTCCGCAGCCCGAAGGTCACCGCGATCGAGCGCTCGCACCTGCTGGCCTACCTGCCGCTGTGGGTCGGCGCCGCGATGTTCTTCATGATCTTCGAGCAGGCCGCGGGCAAGATGGCGACCTTCGCGGAGCAGAACACCGACCTGGGCGGCTGGATCAAACCCGAGTGGTATCAGTCGATCAACCCGATCGCGATCATCGTGCTCGCGCCGCTCTTCGGCTGGCTGTGGACGCGCCGGGCGGGCCGATTCCCCTCGACGCCGATGAAGTTCGCCGGCGCGGTGCTCATCATCGGCCTGACGGCGCTCATGATGTCCGCCGCATTCGGCGCGTATTCCGTGGCCGACGGCCCGAACCGCGCACCCTTCTACCTCCTCGCGTCGGTCTTCGTCGTGCAGACCGTCGCGGAGCTGTGCCTCTCGCCCGTCGGGTTGAGCGCGACGACGCTGCTGGCGCCGAAGGCCTTCGCCAGCCAGGCACTCGCGCTGTGGTTCCTCGCGTCGTCCGCGGGGCAGGCGGTCGCCGCGCAGAGCATCACCGCGATGTCCGGGCTGTCCGACAGCACCTACTACCTCGTCGTCGGCGCGATCACGATCGTCATCTCCGGCGTCCTCTTCGCCCTCGTGCCGTGGACCCGCGGCAAGATGCAGGACGTCGAGGACCGCAAGCGCGCCGGCGCGGACCGGGCCCTCCACCAGGGTCACTGACCGGTCACCGACCCGACCGGCGGCTCGAACGCCAGGACCGGCGGCACGGGCCCGTCCCAGCGGGTCACCTCGACGAGCACGTGCTGGCCGGTGCAGCCCTGCGCGAGGCTCGACGTGCCGACGTCGGGGGTCAGCGCGTTGGGGTTGCCGTGCACGCACGTGCCCGGCGGCAGGCCCGCCGCGCCGGCCTGCGGGCCGTGCCGCGCCGGATCGTAGGGGTCCCACCATGCGCCGGTCGACAGCTGCACGACGCCGGGTCGCAGCAGATCGCTGACGAGCGCCCCGGCGAGGCAGGCGCCGCGGTCGTTGGCGACGAGCACGACGTCGCCGTCGCCGATGCCGCGGGCTGCGGCATCCTCGGGGTGCAGTCGGATCGGCTCGCGGCCGGCGACCTTCGAGGCCTGTGACGTGGCGCCGTGGTCGAGCTGGCTGTGCAGGCGGGTGCGCGGCTGGTTGGCGATGAGATGCAGCGGATAGCGCTCGGCCCGCGGCCCGCCGAGCCACTCCGCCGGCTCCCGCCACGTCGGCCGGGGTGGGCAGTCGGCATACCCGAAGCCCTTGATGACGTCGCTGAAGAGCTCGATCCGCCCGGACGGCGTCGTCAGCGGCGCCGCGTCGGGGTCGGCGCGGAAGTCCGACAGCAGCGTCAGCGGCCCCACCCGCGGCAGGTCGACGTGCCCGCGCGCCCAGAACGTCGCGAAGTCCGGCAGGTCCGGCGCGGCCACCCCCGCCGGCAGCGTCGCGCCGCTGCGCAGGTCGGCGCGCCACGACTCGTACAGCTCCTCGAGCCACCCCGCCGCGTCGCGCCCCTGCGTGAAGTCGGCCTCGACGCCGAGTCGGCGCGCCAGCCCGGCGTAGATGTCGTAGTCGTCGCGGGCCTGCGCGTGCGGCGGCACGAGCGCCCGCATCGCCGAGAGCCGCGCCCCCGAGCGCGTGCCGGCCAGGTCGTCGCGCTCGTAGGCCGTCGTCGGGGCGAGCACGATGTCGGCGTGCCGCGCGGTCGGCGTCCAATACGGGTCGGAGACGACGACCGTGTCGACGGTCGACAGCGCCGCTCGCAGCCGCGTCAGGTCCTGGTGATGGTGGAAGGGGTTGCCGCCGGCCCAGTGCACGAGCCGCACCCGGGGGTAGGTCGATCGCCGCCCGTCGTAGTCGAAGTCGTCGCCCGGGTGGAGCAGCATGTCGCTGACCCGCGCCACGGGGATGAGGTCCGGCACCGGGTTGACGCCCTGCGGCAGGGACGGCAGTCGGCACACCGCGGGCGACAGCCCGGGCTTGTTCATCGAGCCGTAGCCGCTGCCGAAGCCGCCGCCCGGGAGCCCGATGTGGCCCAGGCAGGCGGCCAGGGCCAGCCCGGCCCACAGCACCTGCTCGCCGTGGCGGATGCGCTGCAGCGACCAGCCGACCGTGACGAGGCTGCGCCGCGAGGCGGCGAGCAGCCGGGCGCAGCCGGCGATGAGAGCCGGGTCGACGTCGCAGATCGCGCCGGCCCACGCCGCGGTCGCGGCGACGCCGTCGTCCTCGCCGCGCACCCCGGCGAGGAGCTGCTCGCCGCCGACGCACCACCGCCGCAGGAAGTCGGCCTCGATCGCGCCCAGCCGGTCGAGCTCGCCGATGAGCGCGAGCAGGAACGCCGTGTCGGTGCCCGGGCGGATCGACAGCCACCGCGGCGGGCCCGGCGCCGGGCGCCCTTGCGCGACGGCGCGCGTCGCCGCGTCCAGCCACGCCGCGTCGACCGGCACCGCTCCCGCGAGGTCGTCGGCCAGCGGGCTCACCGACAGCATCGCCACCCGCTGCTGCGCCCGGGCCAGCGCCGCCGGCACGGGGTGGTCGGCGGCTCCGCCGGAATCGGTGCCGGTGTTCTTCACCGGGATGCCGCCGACGCACAGCAGCACGTCGGTGTGCTCGGCGATGACATCCCACGTCGTCGCGAACGCCGTGACCACCGGCTCCGGCGCGATGACGTGCGGCAGGAAGACCTCGCTGGCGCCCGTCGAATAACTGTTGACCGAGCGTGTGTAGCCGCCGAGGCAATTGAGGAAGCGGTGCAGCTGCGACTGGGCGTGGTGGAAGCGCCCGGCGCTGGCCCACCCGTAGGACCCCCCGTAGATCGCGCTGTTGCCGTGCTCGCGCACTATCCGGGCGTATTCGGCGGCCAGCGCATCGAGCACCTCGTCCCACCCGGGCTGCACGTAGTCCTGATCGCGGCCGCGATCCGCCGGCCCGGGGCCCCGCTCCAGCCAGCCGCGGCGTACCGCGGGGCGCGCGACCCGGCTGCGGTGCCGCACCGAGCCCGGGATGTTGCCGAGCAGCGGCGAGGGCGCGCTGTCGCCGGACCACGGCCGGACGGCCGTGATGTCGCCGTCGCGCGTGCGCGCCGTGAAGAGCCCCCAGTGCGCCGCGCTCGCCGCCTCCGCAGGCTCGCCGGTCGGTCCATCGAGGGGGTCGAGGGTCGTGGATCCGGTCGCCGCCGCGTGCTGTGACATGCCGATCATGGTGGCAGCGAGCACCGACATGATTCGACCCCTGCGCACGCCCCGCGCGAATCCGGCTGCCGCCCGGCCGGACTCGTCACGACGACTCGCCACGATGCCACGCGACGAGCGCCCGACGCCTCGCGACGAGCGCCCGACACCACGCGACGAGCGCGCCGGCGCGGCCGCGAGCGCGCCGGTCCGTCTACGGTGACCCCCATGCGCATCGGCATCTGTCTCCTGCCCGAGCATCCCTGGTCGCAGGCCGAGCCGCTGTGGCGCGAGGCCGAGACGATGGGCTTCGACCACGCATGGACCTACGACCACCTCGTCTGGGGCGGCCTGCGCGAATCACCGTGGTACGGCACGACACCCACCCTGACGGCCGCGGCGATCGTGACCTCGCGCATCGGGCTGGGCACCTTCGTGACGTCCCCGAACTTCCGCCATCCCGTGACCCTCATGCGTGACCTGCTCGCCCTCGACGACATCAGCGGCGGCCGCCTCATCGTCGGCATCGGCTCCGGCGGCGAGCCCGACGCGACGATCCTCGGCGGCGATCCGCTGACCCCGCGCGAGAAGGTCGATCGCCTCGCCGAATTCACCGACCTGCTGGACCGCACCCTCACGCAGGACCACGTCGACTACGCCGGCCGCTGGTTCAGCTGCCGCGACGCCCGCACGTTGCCCGGCCCCGTGCCCCGCGAGGGTCAGGACGAGGGTCAGGACGACGGGCAGGGCCAGACCAGCGGGCAGCGCCGCATGCCCTTCGTCATCGCCGCCAACGGCCCTCGCGCCATGCGCATCGCCGCACGTCACGGCCAGGGCTGGGTGACCACCGGCCCGCCCGGGACCGGCGGCGACGACTGGTGGGCCGGGGTCGCCGCGCTCACCCGGCGCTTCGAGGAGGTGCTCGCGCACGCCGCCGTGGCCCGCCCACCGCAGCGCTACCTCAACCTCGACGCGGGCGGCTATGCCATGACGAGCCTGGCGGCCTTCACCGACGCCGTCGGCCGCGCCCGCGACCTCGGTTTCACCGACGTCGTCACCCACTGGCCCCGCCCCCAGGACCCGTATGCCGGGCGCCGCGACGTCCTCGAGGAGGTCGCCGCCGCCCTGCCGCAACTGCGCGCCTGACGGGCCGCCGCGCCGGGGCGGCGATCGGCCGACGAGGGCGGCCCACGAGATCGGCCGGCGTGATCGACCTACGAGTCGTGGGAGTCGGCGACGAGCAGCGCCACCTGCACGCGGTTGGCCAGGCCGAGCTTGGCGAGGATGCTCGAGATGTGCGCCTTGACGGTCGGCACCCCGAGATAGAGCTCGCGGGAGATGTCGGCGTTGGACCCGCCGCGCGCGACGGCGCGGGCGACCTCGAGCTCGCGCTCGGTGAGCCGGTCCAGCTGCGCCCGGGCGCGGGCGGCGCGGTCGTCGGCGGGCGGGCCGGCGGCGACCCGCCGCACGAGCAGCGCGGTCACGGTCGGCGACAGCGCGTGCTCGCCGGCGACGACCTCGTGGACCGCGGCGACGAGCCGGTCGGGCGGGGTGTCCTTGAGCACGAAGCCGCGCGCCCCCACGCGCAGCGCCTCGATCACGTAGTCGTCGGCGTCGAAGGTCGTCAGCACGAGCACCTTGGTGTCGGGGTAGGCGCGCAGCAGCGCGCGGGTGGCGCGCAGCCCGTCGACGCGGGCCATCCGGATGTCCATGAGGACGACGTCCGGTCGGTGCCGCCCCACGAGCTCGACGACCTGATCGCCGTCCTCGCCCTCGGCGACGACCTCGACCCCGTCGGGCCCGCCGAGCATCATCCGCAGCCCCGCCCGCACGAGCGGATCGTCGTCGACGAGCACGACCCGCGGCCGCGTGCCTGCCTCGCCGGTCTCACCCATCGCGCTCACCGGTCCCGCTCACCCGTCACCCTCACCCATCCTGCTCACCCATCGTGCTCACGTGATCCTGCCCGCTCGTCCCGCTGCTGCTCGACGCCGCTGCCCCGGAGCGGGACGCGGGCGACAGCAGCGATCCTGCCAGGCCGCCGTAGGGGACCGCGTCGCGCGCGGGCCACGGCAGCCACGCCCGGACCGCGAAGCGCCCCGCCTGCGCGCCGGCCTCGAATCGCCCGCCCGCCAGCTGCACCCGCTCGGCCATGCCCGTCAATCCCTGCCCACCGGAGGGCAGGCCGCCGACCCCCTCGCGCGGATCGAGGCCCTCGCCGGCGACCGCGTCGCCCGTCGGCGCGGCGCCCGAGCGGCCGGCGCGACCCAGCGGGTTCGTGATCGCCAGCGTCAGCCCGTGCGAGGGGCCGCCGGCCAGAGCGACGGCGACGGCGGCCCCGGGGGCGTGCTTGCGCGCGTTGGTCAGCGACTCCTGCACGACGCGGTAGGCGTGTCGCCCGGTGCTCGCGGGCAGGCTCACCGACAGCGCCCACAGCTGCGGGTCGGCCTCGAGCGTCACGTGCTGGCCGCTGCTGGTCACCTCGGCCACGAGGGTCGGGATCGCGGACAGCCCCGGCTGGGGCGCCTCGACGGCCTGGGGTCCGTCGCCGTCGTCGCGCAGCACGCCGAGCACCTCGCGCAGCTCCTCCAGCGCCTGGTGCGCGCCGGCGCGGACGATCTCGGCGGCGGCCCGCCGGTCGTCCTCGGGCAGATCGGTGCGGTGCGCGAGCACGCCCGCGTGCATCGCCACGAGCGAGAGCCGGTGGGCGAGCACGTCGTGCATCTCGCGGGCGATGCGGGCGCGCTCGGCCAGCCGTGCCTGGGAGACCCGCGCGGCCTGCTCGCTGTGCGCGGTCCGGGCCTGGGTGCGCCAGCTGCGCACGAGTTCGCGACGCGACCCGGCATTCCACCCCACGAGCGCGAAGACGACGTGGATGAGGGTGACGAAGACGGCGCTGATCGACAGATCGACGAGCAGGCTGTCGCCCGAGCCCGTGCTGCGCAGCCCGAGCAGCGGAGTGATCGCGGCTTCGGCGACGAGCGCTGCCGACAGTTGGAAGGCGCTGACCAGCAGGAGCACCGGCAGGCGGCGCCGCGTCGCCAGCGAGGTGAGGGCGAGCAGCGCGGCGGGGGTGGCCGACATCGACAGCAGCGTCAGGGCGCCGGTGGTGACGGCGACCCCCACGGGTCGGCGCCGACGGAAGGCCGCGACGGCGACCGCGACGTGGCCGAGGACGAGGTCGATGACGAGTAGCGCCGGCGCCGCCGGGCTCACGGGCGGCATGTCCTCGCCCCAGCTGCCCGCGACGAAGCTCCCGACCGCCACCCACAGCAACATCCCCGCGATCCAGACGACCGCGAGCCGCCACGCGTGCTCCCACCAGGAGAGCCGGTCCGCGTCCACGAGATCTGCGTCCGCGACGGGCGAGCCGGCGACGGTCGAGCCGGCGACCGTCGAGCCGGCGAACCTCGAGTCCACGGCAGGCGAGCCCAGGGCAGGCGAGCCCGCGTCAGGGGAGCCCGCGCCAGGCGAGCCCGAGGCGCCGGTGCCGGCGCCCGCCCCTCTCGGGCGATCGCCGCCCGTCGGACGCCCCCGCAGGGCGGGCCAAGAGTGCCGCATACCGCTCAACAGTAGGCGGCGCGGCCGCCCCGGCCCACCGACCTGCGGCGACGCCACCCCCTACCTCGGTAGGGGGTGGCGCCCCCACGAGCAGCCGATCGGTCATCGACGGCCGACCCGACGGACGATGTGCGGGCCCACCCGCCGCGGCGAGGGTGGAGCCATGATCCAGATCGAGCACCTCACCAAGCGCTACGGCACCTTCACCGCCGTCGACGACATCACCTTCACGGCCCGGCCCGGTCGCGTCACCGGCTTCCTGGGCCCCAACGGCGCCGGCAAGTCCACAGCGATGCGCATGATGGTCGGCCTCACCGCGCCGACGTCGGGTCGCGTGACGCTGCTCGGCCGGCCGTATGCGGCGCTGCCGACCCCCTCCCGGCACGTCGGCAGCATGCTCGACGCGACGGCTCAGCACCCGGGCCGCACGGGCCGCGAGGTGCTGACGCTGGCCGCCATGATGGCCGGCTGCGGTCGCGGGGCCATCGACGTGGCGCTGCAGCGCGTCGGCCTCACCGGCGACGAGGCGGGCCGCCGCGTCGGCAACTACTCCTTGGGCATGCGTCAGCGGCTCGGGCTCGCGGGCGCGCTCATCGGCGACCCGCAGGTGCTGATCCTCGACGAGCCGGCCAACGGCCTGGACCCCGCCGGTATCCGGTGGATGCGCGGCCTGCTGCGCGACTACGCGGCGGACGGCGGCACCGTGCTGCTCAGCTCGCACCTGCTGCACGAGGTCGAGCAGATCGCGCAGGATCTCGTGATGATCGGCCGCGGCCGCATCGTCGCGCAGGGCACGAAGGACGAGCTGCTCGCCGGCGGCGGCACGATCGTCGACTCCCCGGACCGGGCGGCGCTGGGGACCGCGCTGCACGCCGCGGGGTGGGCGCCGACCGGCCGGCCCGAGGGCGGCTTCGTCGTCGGGGCGACCGCGGAGCAGGTGGCCCGGCTCGCGCTCGACGCGGGCCTGCTCGTCACCGAGATCAGGGCGGCCGGCGGCGGCGGCCTGGAGGAGATGTTCCTGCAGCTGACCGCCGACGACGCCCGCGAGGCCGTCGAGGCCGTCGAGGGCGGCCGGGGCGGCCGGGGCGCCCGGGGCGCCCAGGGCGCCCAGGACACCCACGACACCCAGGGCACCCGGGGTGCCGCATGAGCGCCACCACGCACACCGAGCCGACGACCGAGCCGACGACCGAGCTGATGACCGAGCCGACGACCGGCCACCCGCAGACCATCCACCCACAGGGGACCTCGATGCGCACCACGACCACCGCCCCGGCCGAGCAGGCCACCACCGACCCGAGGCAGCCCACGGCGAGCGCGCCGGCCGCCGCAGGATTCCACCCCGTCCTCGCCGACGTCGGCCCGGCGCCCTTCGCCCGGCTCGTGCGCGTCGAGCTGCGCAAGCTCGTCGACACCCGCGCGGGCCGCGGCGTGCTGCTGGCGATCCTCGCGATCACCGCGGTGTCGATGGGCGTGACGATGTGGACGTCTCGCGAGGCCGGCGCCGGCCTCATGCCGCTCATGCTCGCCGCGAGCACGCCGCAGGCGGTGCTGCTGCCGGTCCTGGGCATCATGACGGCCGCCAACGAGTGGAGTCAGCGCACCGCGCTCGTCACCTTCACCCAGGAGCCGCGCCGGCTGCGGGTCATGGCCGCCAAGGCCGTGTCCGCCGTCCTCCTCGGGATGGGCGTCCTCGTCGTCACCCTGCTCCTGGCCGTGCTCGGGCACGTCGTGTCCGCCGCCCTCGCCGACGGCGCCGGGGTCGACCTCTCGCTCGGCGCGGCCTCCCTGACCAACCTGAGCGTCGCGCAGGTGCAGGGCGTGCTCATGGGTGTCGCCTTCGGCGCCCTGCTGCTCAACGTGCCGCTCGGCATCGTCGCCTACTTCCTCGTGCCCGTCGCCTCCGGCATGGCGCAGCTGGCCAGCTCGTGGCTGGCCGAGCACGCGGGGTGGTTCGACATGACCGCCGCCATGGTGCCGCTGCTCTCCGACGCCTGGCTGACCGGGCAGCAGTGGGCGCAGCTCGGCACGAGCAGCGCCGTGTGGGTCCTGCTGCCGCTGGTCATCGGCTGCTGGCGGGTCCTGCACAAGGAAGTCAAGTAGGGCGACCAGGCGACGATGCGCCCACGCGCCCGACGTCGCCGACACCGACCGCAGCGGCCTGGCTCTTCAGGGGGAGGCAGGCCGCTGCACGTCCGGGCCCGTCCTGCGGCAGACTCCCTGCGGGACGAAGACCGTGGGAGGGGATGACCATGCCGCCGCGCCGCCGCATCGACGTCGACACCGGGGCCGCCGCGCTGCGACGCTGGCACGCGCAGCGGGGCGACGCGCCGCGACCGACTCTGGCGACCGCGGTCCGCTACACCCTCGAGGAGCTGGCGACCAGACACCCCGGCCGCAGCGTCGAGGTGCGGGTGCCGCCCTTCGCGGCGGTGCAGTGCGGGCCCGGCCCGCGCCACACGCGGGGCACGCCGCCGAACGTCGTCGAGACCGACGCCGACACCTGGTTGCGTCTCGTCGTCGGCGACCTGACCTGGGCGCAGGCGCTGGGCTCCGGCGCGGTCCGCGCCTCGGGGGAGCGGGCCGACCTGACCGCCTGGATGCCGTTGGCCCCCGCGGGCCCGGTACCCCCGCTGGGCCCGGTGCCCCCGGTGGCCCCGGTGGCCCCCGTGTCCGAGCCGGGTGGCGACCAGCCGCCTACAGTGGCGGAGTGAGCCGCGTGCAGCCTTCCCCCGACGGATCCCTCGACCCCCGTGCCCGCGACGGGCGCGACGCGCACTCCGCGCACGACGAGCACGACGCGCACGACGCGGGGCAGGCAGCCGGACAGGGCGCTGCACCCGACGCCCCCCGCGACGCTGCGCGGGAGGACGGGACGGGACCCGCGGGCTCGGGGGAGTCGGCCCCCACCCAGGTCCGGCGGCTGCGGATCCGCCGCTCGGTCAACTACCCCGCGTTCCTGCTCACCGGCGCCGTCGTCGGCGTCATCGTCGGGGGACTGCTGGAATTCCTCGGCCCCGGCGGCACGACCGAGACCGGCGGCGCGGTCTACACCGCGATCTCGTCCTTGTCCTATCTGGCGATGTTCTTCGGGCTGGTGGGCTGCCTGATCGGCGGCATCGTCGCGCTGGTGCTGGACCGCCGCCGCTCCAGCGGGTGACCCCGCCGCCCGGCGACGGGAAGGTCACGCTCGCGGTCTGTGGGAGACTGTCGGCGTGGTGCGCGCAGACGGACGGCTCAATCACGACCTGATGCCCGGTGAGAAAGGCCCGCAGGATGCCTGCGGGGTCTTCGGGGTGTACGCGCCGGGTGAGGAGGTCGCCAAGCTCACCTACTTCGGGCTGTATGCGTTGCAGCATCGCGGGCAGGAGTCCGCGGGCATCGCCGCCTCCGACGGCAGCCGGCTGCTGGTCTACAAGGACATGGGCCTGGTCAGCCAGGTCTTCGACGAGACCAGCCTGGGGATGCTCAGCGGTCACCTCGCGATCGGGCACTGCCGGTATTCGACAACCGGCGGCTCGACGTGGGAAAACGCGCAACCCACGCTCGGCACGGCCGCGGACTCCACGATCGCGCTCGTGCACAACGGCAACCTCATCAACGCCGCCCAGCTGCGCGCCCGCATCGAGGCCGGCGAGGGCGGGGCCGACGCCCACCCGGAGCTGCGCCGCGGCAACACGACGGACACCGCGCTGGTCACCGCCCTGCTCGGGGAGGCCACCGGCACGATGGAGCAGCGCGCCCTCGAGGTGTTGCCGCAGGTCAAGGGCGCCTTCACGTTCGTCTTCATGGACGAGCACACGCTGTATGCCGCCCGCGACCCCCAGGGGATCCGCCCGCTGGTCCTCGGTCGCCTCGAGCGCGGCTGGGTCGTCGCCAGCGAGACGGCGGCCCTCGACATCGTCGGCGCGAGCTTCGTGCGCGAGATCCAGCCGGGCGAGCTCATCGCGATCGACACCGACGGGCTGCGCTCGCAGCGCTTCGCGCAGCCTCAGCCCAAGGGCTGCGTCTTCGAGTACGTCTACCTCGCCCGCCCCGACACGACGATCGCCGGCCGCGGGGTCTACGAGTCGCGCGTCGAGATGGGCCGGGCGCTGGCGCGCGAGCACCCCGTCGAGGCCGACATGGTGATGCCGACCCCGGAGTCGGGCACGCCCTCGGCGATCGGCTACGCGGCCGAGTCCGGCATCCCGTACGGCTCGGGCCTGGTGAAGAACGCCTACGTCGGGCGCACCTTCATCTCCCCGAGCCAGACGATCCGTCAGCTCGGCATCCGGCTCAAGCTCAACCCCCTCAAGGACGTCATCAACGGCAAGCGCCTCGTCGTCGTCGACGACTCGATCGTGCGCGGCAACACCCAGCGGGCGCTCGTGCGGATGCTGCGCGAGGCCGGGGCCGTCGAGGTGCACGTGCGGATCTCCTCGCCGCCGGTGCGCTGGCCGTGCTTCTACGGCATCGACTTCGCGACGCGCGCCGAGCTCATCGCCACCGGCCTGGGGGTCGCGGAGGTGTGCCGCTCGATCGGCGCGGACAGCCTCGGCTACATCAGCGAGGAAGGCATGATCGCCGCGACCCAGCAGGACGCCGACGCCCTGTGCACCGCGTGCTTCACCGGCACGTATCCGATCGCGCTGCCCGAGCCCGAGCACCTCGGCAAGGGCATCCTCGAGGCCGAGACGCGCGGCGGGACCGTCATCGCGCCGGCCGGCGCCGGCGCGGGCACCGTCGACCCCGCGGCCGCGAGGGACGCCTCGACACCACGCGCGGGCGCCGACTCGCAGCGCTCGACCGAGCATCTCCTCGAGGCGGCCGACGGTCGCCCGGCTCGCACCGCCTGACACCGCCCCGCCTGATCCCGCTCTCCTGACACCGCCTGCGCGCGACCGACCCGGTCACGCCGCACGAGATCGACCACCCGCCGACCACCCGGGCCTGCGCCCGCATCCGACCACCCGGGCTCGGCCCGGAGCCGACCACCCCGGGCCTGCGCCCGCGACGTAGCCGCCTCGACGCCAAGGAAGTGCCATGAGCGCCACCGCCCCTCGCCAGCCGATCACCTACGCCTCGGCGGGGGTGGACGTCGAGGCCGGTGACAAGGCCGTCGAATTCATGAAGGAGTCGGTGCGCCGCGCGACCCGGCCGGAGGTGCTCGGCGGGCTCGGCGGCTTCGCCGGCATGTTCGACGCCTCCGCGCTGGCGACGATGCGCCGGCCGGTGCTCGCGACGAGCACCGACGGCGTGGGCACGAAGGTCGCGATCGCTCAGGCGCTCGACCGCCACGACACGATCGGCTTCGACCTCGTCGGCATGGTCGTCGACGACATCGTCGTCTGCGGCGCCGAGCCGCTCTTCATGACCGACTACATCGCGTGCGGCAAGGTCGTGCCCGAGCGGATCGCCGCGATCGTCGGCGGCATCGCCGCGGCGTGCGAGCAGGCGGGTGTCGCGCTCGTCGGCGGCGAGACCGCAGAGCATCCGGGGCTGCTGGGCTCGAGCGAGTATGACGTCGCGGGCGCCGCGACGGGGGTCGTCGAACACGATGACGTGCTCGGCCCGCAGCGGGTGCGCGCCGCCGACGCGGTCGTCGCGCTGGCATCGTCAGGGCTGCATTCCAACGGCTACTCGCTCGTGCGGGCCGTCATCGCCGCCGCCGACTGGTCGCTGGACCGGCACGTCCCGGACTTCGGGCGGACCCTGGGGGAGGAGCTGCTCGAGCCGACCCGCGTCTACTCGGCCGACCTGTTGAGCCTCATCCGCGATCCGGGGCTCGACATCCACGCGCTGAGCCACGTCACCGGCGGCGGCCTGGCCGCGAATCTCGCGCGCGTCCTGCCCGCCGGGCTGTGCGCGACCCTCGACCGCGCGACGTGGACCCCGCCGGCGGTCTTCTCGGTCGTCGGCGAGCTCGGCGCCGTGCCGCGGGCCGACCTCGAGCGCACGCTCAACATGGGCGTCGGCTTCGTCGTCGTCCTGCCCGCCGACCAGGCGAGCGCCTGCGTCGCGCGCGCCGCGCAGCTCGGGCTGCCGGCGTGGCAGATCGGCGAGGTGAGCACCGACGTGGGCATCGAGAGCGCCGTCGACAGCGCCGTCGACTCGGCCGCCGGGGACGAGCAGGTCGTCCGCGGCGCCAAGGGTGTCGACGGCGGCGCGGTGCGCGTCGTCGGGGACTACGCCTGAGTGATCGCGCAGGGCTGCCGCTCGACGTGGGCGGCGGCCGGGCACTCATGACCCCCTCGCGGGTCGGTCACGATCGAGGACGACCGCGCCGAGGGAGACGCGCATCGACGGACATCACCGAGGTCACCGACTCGAAGGTCGGCGACGCCGGCGACTGTCCGTCGTGCGTCGATCGGTGCGATGGTCGTCGACCGTGGGGCCCGAGAGGGGGTCAGGAGGCCTGGTCGGCGGGGCGGACGCTCAACGCCCGCCGGCTACCCAACGCGAGTAATCGCCATACTCGTCGTCGTCATCATCGTCGTGCTCGACGGCCTTGGGATCGGTGTCCCTGGATCCGTGGAGCTCTCGCTCAAGCGCGCGCAAATCGGTGTCCGGGCTGAAGTACTTCAGCTCCCGAGCGACCTTCGTCTGCTTGGCCTTGGCACGGCCGCGCCCCATAGCGTCGACCCCCTCACGCATCTGCCGGGCGGCATCATCACAGGCCCGACGACTACGTACGTCGTCAAGCCGTGACGGAGCGGCTCCGGGAATCTCGTATGTTCGTGGTGCCTACGGTACAGGAGTCGCAGGACTGTCAGGAAGCGGCACGGTGGGCGACCGCGACGCGTCGGCTCTGGTGAGGGGCGCAGGCGTGCGCAGGCCCGTCCGCGCGTGCCCGGGTGGGCGCGGCCGACGGGGTGGTCGAGACCTGTGGTCACATGCCGAACCTTCGATGGCCGGAAGGTGAACATCTCGTGCACGTCGGGGGCCGGCGGTGACGCCGGAGCGGCCCGCGCGGCGGCGAATCGCGCCTCGCGCGTGTGCGCGCGCGACCGATATCCGCGCCGGGCGTGTCCGTTCGAGCCCGAATGCGCCGTCCTGGCCCCGCCGCACGTCTGCGACCAGGCACGGAGCCGTCCGTGGCGCGCAAAGGGTTGCGGCACACCCTGGGAAGTGCGGAGTAGTCTCGATGCCAGAAACCGCACCAGGGGGCAGGCTCAGGGGGCCGTCCCGTCCAGCTGACGCTGAGAGAACATGCGTGAGAGGCAGCGAATGAACCGCGAGAACACCAACCCGCAGTCCGTCGAGTCGGACCAATCGGCGGAGGCGCTGCTGACGCCGGCGGAGGTGGCGGCGCTGTTTCGGGTCGATCCAAAGACGGTGACCCGATGGGCCGTCGCGGGGAAGCTGACGTCGCTGCGCACCCTCGGCGGGCATCGTCGCTATCGCGCGGCCCAGGTGCACGCGCTGCTCGCCGAGGCCCAGGGGGAGTCGATGACCAACGGGTCGGCCGACCATGGATCCGTCAGCCAGGGATCCGTCAGCCATGGGTCCGTCAGCCACGGCTCGATGGCGCAGGACTCGCTGGGTGACCGCAACCCGCGGCCCGGGGGCGACCGCTAGGCGCACGTGCGGCGACCGGCGACCGCCCGGCCACGCTGCGCGGCTCATGGCCGCGGAGGGCCCGCTGAGGCGGCGAAGGCACGCATACCGCAGAGACGACGATCGGTCCGGGAGCCCGCAGGCTCCCGGACCGATCGCTGTGTCGCGTCTGTGGCCGATGACGGCCGTGTGCGTGATGGCCGTGTCCGTGACGGCTGTGTCGCCGACAGGATGCCGGGAGGAGCCCGGCGCGGCGCTACTCGGCGTCCTTGGCCGCCGGCGCGGGCGTGCCGCCTTTGGTGCGGGCGGAGCCGCCGCGCGGCGAGGCGGAGTGGATGCGCTTGGCGAGGGCGGCCGCCGAGCCGGGCTTGGCCGCGGACTCCTGGTTGGCGCGCTGCAGATCGCGGTAGATCTCCTCACGGTGGATGTCGACGTCCGACGGGGCTTTGATGCCGATGCGCACGGTGTCTCCGTTGACCTCGAGCACGGTGACGATGACGTCGTGGCCGATGAGCAGACTCTGCTGCGGGCGGCGGCTCAATACCAGCACGATCGGTCCTTTCGAGAGGGGGCGGCGGACCTGCACGTTGCTGGATAGGTTAGCGCGGCAACGTGTTTCGGATGCCCAGGCGCCGCCGGGCCGGTCGCGCCGGCCCGGCGGCGCCGGGGTCAGACTTCGCGTCGCGTGACCGAGGTCACGCGGCTCAGGCGGTCGGGAACGTGGCGCGCAGCGGCAGTTCCTGGTCGACGAGGACGACCTGCATGGCCTTCTTCGTGTGGCGGTTGACGACGACGGGAGCCAGGAGGTTGGCGCCCGGGGGCTCCTCCTCGCTGCCGAGATTGACCAGCAGCAGCACGAGCGCGTCCTCGGCCGAGGCCAGCTCGAGTCGCGAGGCGGTCTCCGGGTCGATGATCGGGGAGTACTCCGGGAAGTACGGGCTCGGGGCGACGACGACGAAGCCCATGTCGGGGATGTCGAGGCAGTCCATCTCGTAGAGGCCGTCCTGCGACTCCGTCAGCCGGAAGCGCTGCGCCAGGGGGAATCCCACCAGGCCCATCGGCAGCGTCAGATCGACATGGGTCACCGTGCTGGTGTCGGTCGTGGCAGTCATGTAGTCGTTCTCCCCACTCAGGTCTTCTGGTCGAACAAGTGATGTGAGCGGCGGCTCTCGCGAGCGCCCCTCGCGGTATACGTCGCGCCTTCGGACGTGTGGTTGAAGCGGTCCAGGGTCTCCTGGACCGCCTTGTAGCTCGCCTCGAGCATGTCGCTGTTGGAGCGGCTGAGCTGCGACAGCTCGTGGGTGGCGGTGGACAGCGCGGCCCGGTGCTCGGCGAGCACCTGGTTCCACGGAGCCGGAGCCGCGGCTGCGATCTCCGAGAGGGGTGTGTCGTGCGCGAGTCCCAGGGCCTCGCACACGGGTCCGGCGTCGACGGCGCGCATGAGCTCCGCCTCGCGCATCTCCAGGAGCACGAATTCGATCTCGCGCGTGGAGCGCCCCATCCACCGGGAGCGCCCGGTCTCGATCAGCACATGCTGGACCTCCAGCTTGTAGGTCAGCAGCTCCAGGAGCTCCTGGATGCGCCACAAGCCGGTCGAGAGTTCGGACAGGGCAGTGAGGGCGGCGTCGGAGGGTGCCTGGGTGCTCACGCGTGCCTCGCTTGGTTCACGGCCTCTCCATCGTCACCTGGACGTCCCATATGAGAGGTAATGACGCATCTCCTGCCCGAATCGGCGCAGCCCGTAGCGAGTTCGTCGACATCTGAGATCGTGCCCCTCGGCGACCGGGCCGCACAAGGTCACGGAATGATCACAATGTGACGCCCGTCTCCTTCTTCTGGGGGATATCTGCTGGGGCCGTCGGGTGGTGCTGCCGACGAGGGACGGCAAGAGGTCGGACGCGACATCACCGGTCACGCCAGGGTGCACAGGGGCACCCGGAGCAGGTGTCGAGTGCGATCCACCGCACATCGGGCGCGGTCGCGCCGGCGCCTGAGTCGGCGTCGCCACGTCACCGCATCGGGGCGGTACGAAGAGCGAATTGCGTTGTCGATGTAGCGAATGCGTCCGCCGGCGGTGCGGACGGGAGTCGGGGGAAGGTCTGCCGCAACGAATGACACCACTGTAGTCGGACGGTTGTCCGTATCTAAGAGCGTTGTCACCTGAGTGGAGTCTTAGGGCACTCTGAGAGCGATCGAAGTGCCTATGCAAGTCGATCGTCCAATGATCGCGCAGTGCCGCGTGGACTGCCCCAGATGTATCCAAGGGGCGGGTCGGAACAGGCGAAATTGGGCTGCTGACCAGGGCTTTCTCAAGATATGGACCTTCTTTGAGGGTTCAACGATCGCGTTCTTAGGTTTGGTTCCGTGACCGCTTCAGAGTTTGTTTCCGCTCCTCCCACGGCAGTGGATGTGGAGGGCTTGTGTCGAGTGCACCTGCCGTTGGTGCACTTCGAGGTGCGAGCTATTTCTTCGCGCCTTCCCGGCCACGTGTATACCGATGACCTCGTGAGTGCCGGCATGGCCGCGCTCGCGATGGCCGCCCGCAGCTTCGACGCGAGCCTGGGGGTGCCCTTCGGCCGGTATGCGGTGCGACGCATCCGCGGCGCGCTGCTGGACGAGCTGCGCAGCGCGGACTGGGCGACCCGCAGCCTGCGCAGCAAGGTCCGCCGCCGCGACGCCGTGCACGACGCGCTCGCGGGCGCCCTGGGCCGGCGCCCCACGGACGCCGAGGTCGCCGCGGAGATGGGCGTCACCGTCCCTGACCTGGAGCGACTCGACGCCGACCTGCACTCCTCGGTCGTGCTGCGCCTCGACGTCATCACCGACTCGGTCGGCGCCGACGCGGTGCTGCCGAGCACGTCGGCGACGCCGGAGGCGACGCTGGTCGCGCGGGAGCGACAGGCCTACCTGCGCGACGCCGTCGAGGCGCTGCCCGAGCGGTTGCAGATCGTCGTGCGCGGCTGCTTCTTCGAGGATCGGCCGATGCGCGAATTGGCGGACGAACTCGGGGTCACCGAATCGCGGATCTCGCAGATGCGCGCCGAGGCGTTGAAGTTGCTGCGCGACGGGATGAATGCGCAATTGGCGCCCGAGCTCGTCAGCGCCCCGGAGAATGCCGGCGGCGCGGTCGCGCGCCGCAAGGCCGCCTACTATGCCGCGATCGCCGCGCGCTCCTCCTACCGCGATCGGCTGTCGATGCCGACGGCGACCGAAGAGGGCTCGCAATTCGAGGCCGTCTGAGTATTCAGACCGACGCCGCGGCTGCCGATGTGGCAAGTAGCGGTCATCGACTGCTCGTCGAACGGTGCACGCCTTGGGCCCCCCAACCTGGGGCGATGCACGCCGGCTCCCCCTGCCGGCACCTTGCAGGAGCCCCTGACGGCGCGCCCCCCAACGCGCCATTGGGGGCTCCTGCCCATGTCGGCGTGGTTACTGCCCGCCTCGGCGGGGCTTCTGCCCATCTCGGCGGGTCCGGGCGCGGCGCGGGAGGTCAGTCCCGGCGCGCGACGACGACGTACTGGTAGGCGTTGAGCAGCGTCCGCGCCTCGTCGGCGTCACCGCCGTAGGCCGCGACGGCCTCCAGCAGCGGGGTCAGCCGCTCCTCGTCCTCCAGCGGCAGCTGCTGTGCGGCGCACGTGTCGAAGGTGCCCAGCCCGGCCCGGCGCAGCACGCCGGCGATCTCGACCATCGTGAAGAAGCGCAGGTTGGAGAAGTGCAGGGGCCCCGCGGCCTGGTATTCCCACCGGTCGTGCAGGAGCAGCGGCAGCACGACGGACCAGTGCTTGACGTTGGGGATCGTCGCGATGACCCGGCCGTCGGGCGCCAGGTGCGGCACGAGGAGGGCGAGCAGCCCGTCCGGGTCCGACACCCGCGAGAGCACGTCGGCGAGCACGATGACGTCGTAGGGGGCCGGGTGCCACGGCAGCTGCCCCGCCGCGGTCACGCCGGTGAGGTCGACCTCGTGCACCTCGTCGAGGCGGGTGCGGGCCAGCTGCGCGGCGGCGTGGCCGTGCTCGACGCCGGTGACGTGGGCGCCGGTCGCCTGTTTGATGGCGAGCCCGCGCGCGCCGGCGCCGCAGCCGACGTCGAGCACACGGCGCACGCGCGTGGGCAGGTGCTCGATGAGCTCCAGGTGGCTCAGGTCGTATCCGCCCTCGGGCGGCGGGGCGCTGCCCAGGCCCGCGTCGGCCGGCTCGGCGGCCGGGCGGGCGGCGATGCGGCGCAGCAGCTGCGCGCGCAGGTCGGTGGCGCTGCGGCCCTGCCAGACGGCGGCGGCGCTGCGGTAGGAGTCGGCCGAGTCGGCGTGCGGGTCGTGGCGCACGACGTCCAGCGGCCTGCGCGCGATCCGATACCCCTGCTCGCGGGCGCGGAAGCAGAAGTCGACGTCATAGCCGCTGGGCCCCGCGAAGGCGTCGGCGTCGAAACGCAGCCGGGCCGCCAGATGCGGCGCGAGGATCATGCACGAATCGTCGACGGAATCGACCGGGTGGCCCTCGCGGCGGCCGGTCGGGCCGATGATCGCCAGCTTGTCGTCGTCGGCGAAGGCCGCGCGGATCTTGGCGAGGAATCGTGGGTCGGCGATCTGGGTGTCCTGGCGCAACAACACGAGCGCCTCGACGTCGTCCATCTCCAGGCTCGCGGCCAACATCTGGTTGTAGGTCGAGGCGATCGGCTTGTCGGTGGAGGTGATGAGCGTGGCGTCACTGCCGCCGAAGGCGGCGATGGCCGGCAGGCAATGCCGGTCGAAGACCTCCTGGGAGTCGATGCACACTCCGAAGACGAACACCGATTCTCCTGTCGTCCTTCGTCCTGTCGATCCCGCCCGACCCGCGTCGATCCTGCGGAAGGGGCGCCGGCCGATCGTGACGCGCGGCACCCTCTGATCCCATCGGCATGGCGGCGCCGGCGCTGAGCGCCCGCGCGTCGGGGCAGGTCAGGGACTCAGCAGTCGTCGCGGGCCGCCGCAGGCAGACGTCACGGCGCGGGC
This sequence comes from Dermatophilaceae bacterium, assembly GCA_032229625.1. Lineage (GTDB taxonomy): Bacteria > Actinomycetota > Actinomycetes > Actinomycetales > Dermatophilaceae > Kineosphaera. Next base: position 25,935 of record JAVTVZ010000184.1, read on the forward strand.
GCGCCGGCGGATACGACGGAATAACGGTGTTTTCCCGATAAACATCCCGGGCGCTTGTCCAAGTGTTATCTGGAATGCCGTCCAGGACGTCCGTTCATCACATGATGACGATGTGGCAAGGCCCACAAGAATTTCCGTGTGTAGGGTTGCGAATTCGCTTGAGAGACGGCCATGCTGGCATCCACGGCGGTGCTCTGGGATGTCCCGGGGGTGCTGGGTGGCCCGCCGGTCAGGACTGCTTCGGGGCCGAGGGCCCGTCGCAGCTTCGTCGCCCACGTTCTTAGGTGTGGTAATCGTGACCGTTTCAGAATTTGTCTCGACTCCCGCGGTGGCGGTGGACGTGGAGGAGTTGTGCCGCGCGCATCTGCCGCTCGTCACTTTCGAGGTCCGCGCGATTTCGTCCCGACTCCCCGGGCATGTCTTCACCGACGATCTCGTCAGCGCGGGGATGGCGGCGCTCGTCATGGCGGCGCGCAGCTTCGACGCGAGCCTGGGCGTCCCCTTCGGCCGGTATGCCGTGCGGCGGATCCGCGGGGCGCTGCTGGACGAGCTGCGCAGCGCGGATTGGGCGACCCGCAGCCTGCGCAGCAAGGTCCGCCGCCGCGACGCGATCCACGACGCGTTGGCCGCGGAGCTGGGCCGGCGCCCCGACGAGGCCGAGATCGCCGAGCGGATGGGCGTCAGCGTCGGTGAGCTCGCGCGGCTCGACGCCGACCTGCACTCCTCGGTCGTGCTGCGCCTCGACGTCATCACCGACGGCACGCGCCCCGGCGGCAGCGTCGACGCGGTGCTGCCGAGCACGTCGGTCACCCCCGAGCTCATGCTCGTCGCGCGCGAGCGGCAGGCCTATCTGCGCGACGCGATCGAGGCGCTGCCGACGCGGCTGCAGGTCGTCGTGCGCGGCTGCTTCTTCGAGGACCGGCCGATGCGCGAGCTGGCCGACGAGCTGGGTGTCACCGAGTCGCGCATCTCGCAGATGCGGGCCGAGGCGCTGCGGATGCTGCGCGACGGGCTCAACGCCCAGCTCGCGCCGGAGCTCGTCGCGGCCCCCGACAACCACCGCGGCGCCGTCGCCCGGCGCAAGGCCGCCTACCACTCCCAGATCGCGACCCGCACGCCGCACCGGCAGCGGATCTCGGCCCACCCCGGGCTGCCCGACGAGGTGCTCGTCAGCTCGATCGGCGCCTGAGGGGGCTGCGCCGCCCACGCCGGCGGACCGCGGATCGTCACGGTATGCCCCGCACAGATCAAAGAAGTGGTAAAGGGGCTCACGGGCGGCGCGCTCCCGACGACTGGGAGGGTGCCGCGGCGCCGGACTGCAGCCGGTCTCGCGGCACGCGAGGAATCTCTGGAACGGTCACGCGCACGCACGGAAGCGACACCCGACGCCGGCGACGGCGCCGTCCTCGTCGTAGGAAGCCCACTGCACCGCCGCAGCACCAGCACGATCAGCAGCACCAGCACCACCAGCACCACCAGCACGATCAGCACGACCCCGGCCCCGACCACGAGGGGCTCGGGCTCACGAGACGCCCGGCTGCCCGGCCGGGCGTCTCGGCATGTCCGCCGGCGGTCACGATCCGGTGACGATCGGGTCGTTCAGGTCGATCGCCTGAATCCGGTGCTCGCCGCGGCGGATTGCCTGCCGATAGGGCATATGTCTCGTCATCCGGCGAGATCTCCGCCACGGACGGCGGGGTGAGCGGTCCAGGAGGTGACCGACCATGCGTATCCCTGTCGACACCGACTACGCCATGCGCACCGTGCAGCGGCACTGGGAACATCAACAGCAGGTGATCGCGTCGAGTTCGGCGCGGATCGCCACCGGCAGCCGGCTCGTCGGCGCGGTCGACGACGCCGCCGGGGTCGCGATCGCCGAGCGGGTGCGCTCGCAGTTCGAGGCCATGCGGCAGTTGAGCCGCAACGCCCAGGACGGCATCAACTTCGTGCAGATCGCCGAGGGCACTCTGACCGGCTCCACCGATCTGGTCCAGCGGATGCGGGTCATGGCGCTGCAGTCGGCCAACGGCACGTATACCGACGATCAGCGCTCCCACCTGCAGCGCTCTGTCGTGCTGACCCTCGATGAGCTCGACGCCCTGGCGCACCGCAGCTCCGCCAACGGCGTCGGCCTGCTCGACGGGTCGCGCTCGGCGCTGTCGATCACGACGAGCCCCGACGGTCGCGGGCCGCTGCAGGTCGCCCTGCCGACCGCCGACTCCGACGGCATCGGCCTCGCCGGGCTGTCGATCGCCACCCAGGAGGACGCGACCTCGGCCCTCGACGTGCTCGACGAGGCCCTCGAGGTCCTCTACGAGCACCGCGCGGAGATGGCCGCCGCGCGCTCGCGGATGGAGCGGATGATCGACACCCTCGGCGCGGCGCAGGAGCAGGCGACCGCGTCGCACGCGCGCATCAACGACGCCGACCTGGGGCAGGAAACCGTCCGAATGCTGCGCGCCCAGATCGCCTCCGACGCGGGAGCGGCGATGATGGTGCAAGTGCGTCAGGCCACCCAACTGGTCCTGAATCTGCTGCTGCCGCAGGCTCCTTCGCTTGAGCAGCCGTCGAGCCAGGCCGCGGGTGCCGACGCATCGACCGCGCCGGCGGGGGGCTCCGGTGCGGTGGCCGCGCCGGTGAGCATGCCGGTGACCGGGCCGGTGAGCATGCCGGTGAGCATGCCGGTGACAGGGCCGGCGACCGGGCCGATCCCGGTCGTGGTGGCGCAGGCGGCGGTGCTCTCGAGTGCGGGGTCGGCACCGTCCGGATCGTCAGGTCCGGGGTCCGGTGGTCGATGGGGTTGAAAGTTCATGTCCGAGGAGGAGATTCGTGGCCACTGTCGCCGCCGTCGTGGTTGCTCGGGACGATGCCAGGGTGATCGAGCGGGCGTTGCTGTCTGCCAAGCCGTATGTCGACGAGCTGGTCGTCCTCGACCTCGGCTCCTTCGACGACACGGTCGAGCGGGCGCGGCGCTGCGGGGCCCGGGTCGAGGCCGCGCACTGGCGTGAGGACACCTCCGCGCTGCGCAACGAGGCCCTCGCGCTGTCCGGGGCCGACTGGAATGTCGTGCTCGAGGCGCGCGAGTGGATCGACGGTGGCGGGGCGGGGCTGCGCGCGCTCGCCGAGACCACGCCCGACCACGTCGGGCTCGTGACGGTCGTGCCCGGTGACGCCGGCCGGGGCCTGTCGCCGGTGGCGATGTCGGCGCGGCTGCTGCCGGCGGCCGTGCGGTATATGGGTCGGCGCACCGACGAGCCCGTCATCGACGGCCTGACGCAGCTGCGCAGCGGCGTCGTCATCGCCAGCGACGATCTGGAGCCCGCGCGCTGGCGCTTCGACCGCTCGATCATGGAGACCGTGCTGCTGCAGGGCCTGAGCGTGCGGCCCGGTGACCCCGAGATGCTCATGGACCTCGGAGAGGTGCTGCGCGCCGACGGGCGGGTCGCCGAGGCGCTGGACCACTACACCGAGGCGCTCGCGCAGATGCCGCCCGACCACGCCCGCCGGCACGAGCTCGTCATCGAGGCCATCGACACGGCCCGCGTCGCGCACCGCTTCACGATGGCGCTCGCGCTCATGGACGAGCACATGAGCGTGTGGCGTGACTCGCCCGACTTCGCCTACGTCGTCGGGGACCTCTTCTTCGAGATGCTGCTGCGCGACCCGGCCAAGGCCGAGCAGCTCGCGCCGCTCGCGCTGAGCTGCTGGAAGCGCTGCCTCGACATGGGCGACCGGCCCGAGCTGGCCGGTGCGCTCACCGGGCGCGGCAGCTTCCTCGCCGCGCAGAGCCTCTACACCCTGCATTTGGTGCTCGGGCTGGAGGACGAGGCGAAGATCTGGTGGGACGTGGCCAATCGGCTGCGCCTGGAGACGTCGCTGGGGCGGGCGGAGCAGCGCGGCTGAGGCCGCCTGCCGGGTCGCTCGCACCGGCCCCCGAGGACCGCCGGGCAGAGCCCGAACTGCTAGCAGATCGAGGCGATTTCGTCACTTAAGACACGCCGCGGCGGGTCGATAGGGTGGCATGACAGCGCCGCGGATCGCAGTGTGCCTCGTGGTCACCGAGGAAGCCCCTGACATCGCGGGCTGCCTCGCCTCCGTGCGCCAGCTGGGGCATCTGCTGACCGAGGTGTGCGTCTACGGCGCCGGCGCCCGCGAGCAGGTGCTCGCCGCGGCGCGGCAGGCCGGCGCGAAGGTGCAGGCCGGCGACTACGACGGCGACCTGTCCGCGGCTCGCAACGCCGCCGCCTGCATGACCGACGCCCCGTGGGTCCTGGTCATCGAGCCCGACGAGCGACTGCGCGCCGACATCCCGGCGCTGACCAAGCTGCTCGCGCTGCCCGAGCGGATGGTCGGCGAGCCCGACGCCATCGCCCTGGAGGTCAGCCGTGGCGCCGCGCGCGGCGCCTCCGCGCGACTCGACCGGCTCTACCGGCCCGACCGCGCCCACTACGTCGGGTCGCTCGAGGATCACCTCGAGCCGCTCGCCCCGGGCCGTGAGCTCGTCAGCCTCAACGCCGGCACCGAGGTCGTCTCGATCTGGGCCGTCGTCGCCGACCGCGCCCGCGGGGACGACCGGGCCCGCAACCTGCGGCGCCTGGCCCGGGCCTGCGCCGCCGTCGAGCACCTGCAGGAGACCGGCGTCGGCGGCAACGACCTCGTCACCGCCCTCGTCGAGCGGTCGCGCGTGCGGCGCGCCCTCGGCGACGACGACGGGGCCCTGGCCGACCTCAACCGGGCCCGCCGCATCCGCGCGGGCGACGCCTATCGGTGGCGGGCGCGCGAGGACCTGACGACGCTGCTCATCGAGCACGGCTACTACGACGGGGCGAACCGGCTCATCGCCGAGTTGCGCTCGGACGGCGCCGACTCCGGCTACAGCGACTGGCTCACCGCGCAGGTGCACGCCGCGCAGGGGCAGGCGCGGGTGGCCGTCGACATCCTGCGCCGGTTGGAGAGCGCGACGAGCTCGGAGGGGCGGGTCGTGGCGACCCCGGAGATCCTCACCGAGCAGATGCAGATGGCCAACCGGATCGGTGAGCTCGACGAGGCCCTCGGGTGCTGCGTCGATCTCGTCGCCAAGCACGGCCTCGCGGCCCGGCACGGCCGGATGCTGCTCAAGCTGTGGGGCCCGCGGTCGGCCGACGGCCTCGCCGACCTGCTCATCCAGGCCGACGCGCGGCACCTCGACGACGTCGCGGCCGCGCTGGAGGTGCTGCCCGAGCCCGGGCCCGCGGTCGCCGCCGCGCTGCGCGAGGTGCGGACCGCCAAGCCCGCCGCCATGCGGATCATGTGAGACGCGCCGGCCCGTCGCACACTGTTGTGTGAGATCTGATGGTGGCGGGCGCCCGGCTCGGCGGGGCTCACACGCCCGGTCTGCGGCGGGCTCTCATCCCGGTGGCGGCGACGTCGATGGGGGAGTGACCGAAGGAGGAGTCATCGAAACCCACAACCGTCGCCCGACGCGCCGCCCGCGCCTCTCGGAGCGGGACCGCGCCGTCCTGGAGATCGAGCGGGCCCACGGGCCTGCTCCCGAGGCGTGGCCGGCCAAGGCCGTCGCCGCCCGGCGGGAGCTCGGGTTGACTCCGGACGGCTACCGGCTCGTCCTCTTCGCCCTCATCGACGACCCCGCTGCGCACGCCGAGGCGCCGGAGGTCATCGAGCCGCTGCGCGAGTTGCGGCGCCGTCAGCTCTGAGGGCTCGCCAGGCGCGCTGAGGTCTCGCCAGGTGACTCGAGGGCTCGGCAGGCGCCCTGAGGTGCCGCGGCGCTCCGATATCGCACGGAAGGCGTGATTCGGGGGCAGCGGGCGCGTTAATTCTGGGTGACGTGCGGTCGCGGGCTAGATCGTGACCGGCCGCACACCGGAGGATGGGGGCATGGCTCCCACCGATGTCGCCTCCGCGGTCTCTCTGCGTCTCCTGCTGCTCGACCTGCCGCACGCCGCGAGCGTCGGCGCGGACGAGGATCCGCTCGTCGCGCCGCTCCTGGCGCGCACCCGCGAGTTGTCCCGGCGGCTCGATCAGCGGCTGCCCGCGGTCGATCTGCGGGTGCAGGCCTTCCTCGACGACTACCTCGCCGACACGCCGACGCGCCCGCGGCTGCCGCGGTCCTCCTTCGTGCTCGATCAGGCCGGGCTCGCGCGGGAGCTGTCGCTGCCCGCCGGCGGCGACTACTTCGAGTCCTCGCTCGTGCGCTCCTACCGGCTGCGCAACGGGGTGCTGCACAACCCGGCGAACGATCGACGCACGACCGCCGGGGTGTTCCACGTCGCCGACGGCGGGCTGCCGGTGAGCCAGGACAAGCGGATCGTGCCCAAGGCCGTCTTCGCGCAGCTGCTGGACCGGGCGACGCGGCCGCCGGCGGAGTCGATGGTGCTGCCGTATACCGCGGGGCAGGAGGAGCCGGCGCGGTGTTTCGTCTCGCTGCTGCTGCGGCCGCTCGTCGTGCCGGCCGTGCCGGGGTATGTGCGCGAGCAGCGGATGGAGATCCGCTTCATGGCGCCGGGGAGCCTGGTGTCGAATCTCGATTTCGTCGAAGGCATCTTCGGCAACGGCGGTGACCCGTATCTGCCGGAGAACGACGCGTCGCTCGCGCCGCTGGGCTGGACCGGGCACACCGGCTATGTGGTGCTCGCGCCGCACCTGGTGCACGTCACGAAGAAGGAGCTCGGGCTGCCGCGCTGGGAGGACGCCACGCAGCGGCAGCGCCGTGACGGGATGTGCTGGCGCTCGGAGGACGAGCGGTACAACGACGGCAAGGCCTTCAAGGCGTGCGCCCGTGACGAGCGGGGCGTCATCGTCACCGTCATCGCCGACAACTATTTCGGGTACTGCAAGAAGGAGGTCAAGACCCAGATCGGCTATTCGGCGAATCTCGCCGGGGCCGTCGAGGAGGAGCATTCCGGCGGCGCGATGGCCTTCCCCAGTTATGACCTCGGGCAGGAATGCACGGACACGTATGCGACGCCGGGGCACACGCTCGGCTCGGTGCTGGAGCGTGACCCGGAGCGCTTCGAGCAGCAGCCGCAGGGTCATCTGGTGGACCGGGAGCAGCCGAGCTTCGTCGTCGTGCCGGCGCGGTCGACCTACAGCTTGCGGGACATGACGATCTCGTGGGAGGGCGACGACGGGCGGGTGTCGATCCCGCTGCGGGCGGATCGCACGTATTTCGGTCCGGACGGGTATCGGGTGCGGATGGCGCAGCATGTCGACGACGGGCGGCAATGGAGTCTGGTGGGGACGTCGGCGGTCGTCACGTCCTTCCACAAGCCGAGCACCGTCTCCGGCGGCGGCAAGTCGGAGATCTCCAAGGCGATCACCGACGCGGTCGGCTATGGGACGGCGTATGTCGCGGATTTCGAGGCCGACATGGCGATGGTCGAGGACATCCTCGGGCGGGACCTGTCGGACCGGTTCGCCGATCCGGCGCGGCGCGGCACCGATCGGCGCCCGATGCTCGGCGCGGAGCGCAGCGTCGGCAGCGTCATCAAGCTGCTGACCCCGTCGCCGGATTTCACCGACGACTACAACGCGTGGCTGGAGTCGGTGCCCTCGCACGTCAAGGAGCTCATCTACGTCATCAAGAGCTCGTACGAGCCGGAGTGGGGCCAGGATTGGCGCAGCCATTTCAGCGTCGGCATCATCAACGGGCGCAACGGCAGTGTGCTGCGCCTCGACGGGCAGCGGGTCGCGGTGCGGACGCTGCGGGTCGGTTTTGATCGCCACGGGTCGTGGCGGGTCTTCGGGTTGCGGCCGGATTTCAGCCCGGCCGTCAAGGTGCAGACCGAGGACGACATCACCGCGAGCGTCGTCGTGCCCGGCGATGCGGGCGGCCGGCCCGGGGGTGAGTCGGTGAAGATCGTCGAGAATTGCGAGCGGCTGCTCTTCCAGCGGCCCGACGACGCGATCCACCGCGGCTACGACAAGCAGGCCGAGCTGGATATCGCCTCGCCGGGGACGTTCTTGTCGAATTTCGAGCCGCTCGATCATGACGACGCCGTGCGGATGCGCGACGACGCGGTGGCGTTCAGCCAGTTCACGCAGCCGGTGCGCGACCTCATCGCGGCCGCCGCGCTCGAGGAGGACCCGGGGGCGGACTACTTCGTGTCGTCGGCGAATCCGCGGCTCGTCGACGGCAAGCCGTCGAAGAATCCGCGGTATCTGCAGGTGCGGCCCGACCTGTCGGACCCGGTGGCGACGGCGGCGGCGTCGCTCGCCGTGCATCTGCAGCGGCAGGTGCCGGTCGGTCAGGAGCTGCCGGTGCCCGTCGACATCGTCGCGGCGGGGCGGCGCAACAACCCGCCGGAGGACGGGGTGCCGGCGCTGTGCGCGTTCAACCCGCTGCACTATCTGGAGCTGCCGGAGCTCTTCATGGAATTCATCAGCTCGATGACCGGCAAGTCGCCGTCGACGACCGGCGCCGGCTCCGAGGGGGCGCTGACGAAGTCGCCCTTCAACGCGATGCCCACGACCTACGACCTCAACGCGGCGCTGCTGTCGTACGTGTTGACCGGGTATGACGGGTGGCTGTCCAGCGCGGGGTATATCGGCCCGCACGTGCGGGTGGATCACGACGTGAGCCTGCTCGTGCCGGAGGTGTTCAGCCGCATGAAGCCCGCCGAGCGCGACGCCGCGCGGCTCATCGAGGCTGGGCACCTGGAGCGGGTACAGGACCTGGAGGTCGACGGGCGGGTCGTCGCGGCGAGCCGGCTCGGCTACCGGATGACGGAGCGCTTCGCGACGACGTATTTCGGGCGGATCTTCATGCACCCGCACGTCGTCTTCACCCCCGAGATGCTGCGGCCCGAGCTGCAGGACCAGGGGGTCTTCGTCGACGCCGTCGACACGATGATCACGACGCATCAGCGCGTCGCGCAGGGGTATTTCGACGACGGCACCGTCGAGCTGGCCGTGCCGCCGCTGCGCGCGCTGCTGGAGATCATGGCGCACGGGCAGTCCGCGGCGGGGGAGACCCTGGACTCGCCGGCCGTGCGCGGGCTCTTCACGCGCGAGGCCGTGCTCGCCAGCGACTGGTATGCCGCGCGGCTCGACGCCCGCCAGGCCGAGGTCGTCGCGCGATCCCGAGCCGGGGTCGCCAACCTCGAGGAGTTCCTCGCCTCGCCCGCGAACGACGGTGTCGTCGCCCGGCTCGGGCTGGCGAGGCGACTGGACTTCGAGCAGGCGCGGCTGGCGCGGGTCTCCTCGGATGAGTATCGCCAGCGGCTCGTCGGGACCATCGGGCGGCAGGTGTCGTATCGGTGAGGTGCGACGCGCGCTGACGCCAGGTCGGGGAGGGGCCATGGCCTCTCCCCGACGCGTCGAGGTGGTCGATCGGAGATTCGGGCCACGGAACGTGTGACCCGATCGACCGACCTCGTCCGCGCCCAACGCTTGGATCGTGTCCGGCGCGGACGATCCTGACCAGTGCTGATGCACCTCTGCGTCACGACTCACGGATGAACGTAGGAGATGGATCTCATGGCTGCTGTCGCCACGCCCGCGCGCGAACAAGAGTCGAATGCCCTCGGTATCGCCGCCCTCGTGATGGGCATCATCGCCGTCGTCGCCTGCCTGGTGCCCCTCGTCGGCATCTTCGGCACGCCGCTGGCGCTCATCGCGCTGGGATTGGCGATCCCGGCGCTCATCAAGTGCTACCGGCACGACGCGGCGCATTTCGGCGCGTCACTGACAGGGCTGATCCTGTCGCTCGTGGCGCTGGCAGCCGTCTTCTTCTGGCTCGTGATCGTCGGCGCGTCCGGCACCGAGTCGGCGGAGGCCGACACGGTCGACGTCAGCGCCGCCCAGGTCAGCACCGTGTCCACCGGCCTGAAGTCCGGCTTGAAGTCCGCGGCCGGTAGTGAGCGGATCGCCAAGCTCGGCACACCACTACGGATCGACGGCTTCCTCGGCGCGTCCTCCGCCGTCGTCACGATCGACAAGTTCAACGCGGCTGCCAAGTCCAGCAGCGAATTCCGCACGCCGGGCGACGGCAACACCTTCGTATCCGCGCGCGTGACGATCCAGAACGTCGGCGACGAGAAGTACAACAACGTCTCCTGGGTCGGGACCTCCGTCTACACGAAGTCGGGGCAGGGTTACAGCTCGGACATGTTCGGGCCGCAGGACGGCCGTGAACTGCCCTCGAGCATCGACCTCAAGCCGGGCGGCAAGGTCAGCGGCTGGGTCCTCTTCGAGGTGCCCGCCGACGAAAAGCTCGACTCCGTCGTCTTCGACGACGCGGAGTGGAA
>JAVTVZ010000185.1:0-36045 GCA_032229625.1 Dermatophilaceae bacterium
AGCATGACCATCGACCCGCCCCGGGCCTGGAACTCCTCGACGTAGGAGTCCATGCGGCCCGCAGTCGTCGGGCCGAACGAGCCGCTGGCCATGCCGGCGGGCGTCTTGGCCGGGCCCGCGTAATACACCGGGTGGTCCTTGAGGTACTGCGGCATCTCGTCACCGGCCTCGAGCCGCTCGCGGATCTTGGCGTGCGCGATGTCACGCGCGACGACGAGCGTGCCCGTCAGCGACAGCCGGGTCTTGACCGGGTGCTTGGTCAGCTCGGCGAGCACCTGCGGCATCGGCTGGGTGAGATCGATCCTGACGACGCCGCCCGCACCCGTGGAGGACACGCCGATCGCCTCGTCGGCGTGCTCGCCGAGGTCGCCGTGGGCGGTGTCCGGCAGATACTGCGCCGGGTCGGTCTCGAGCTGCTCGAGGAAGACGCCCTCGGGCGTGATCTTGGCGAGCGCCTGCCGATCGGCCGAGCAGGACACGGCGATGGCCACCGGCAGCGACGCGCCGTGCCGGGGGAGCCTGATGACGCGCACGTCGTGGCAGAAATACTTGCCGCCGAACTGCGCCCCGATGCCCAGCTCGCGGGTCAGCTCGTGGACCTGCTGCTCCATCTCGACGTCGCGGAACCCGTGCCCTGTGGCGGCATCACCGCTGGTCGGCAGGGTGTCCAGGTAGCGAGCCGACGCATACTTGGCCGTCTTGAGCGCGAACTCGGCGCTCGTGCCGCCGATGACGATGGCCAGGTGGTAGGGCGGGCAGGCGGCCGTGCCCAGCGACGCGATCTTGGCGCGCAGGAAGTCCTTCAGACGCGCCGGCGAGAGGATCGCCTTGGTCTCCTGGAAGAGGAACGACTTGTTGGCGCTGCCGCCGCCCTTGGCCATGAACAGGAACTTGTAGGTCGTCTCGTGGCCGGGGAGGGTGTCGGCATACAGCTCGATCTGCGCCGGCAGGTTGGAGCCCGTGTTCTTCTCGTCCCACATCGTGACCGGCGCCATCTGGCTGTAGCGCAGGTTGAGCCGCGTGTAGGCGTCGTAGACCCCCCGGCTGATCGGACGCTCGTCGACGCCCTCGGTCAGGACGTGCTGCCCGCGCTTGCCCATCACGATCGCGGTGCCCGTGTCCTGGCACATCGGCAGGACCCCGCCCGCGGCGATGTTCGCGTTCTTCAGCAGGTCGAGCGCGACGAACTTGTCGTTGTCGCTGGCCTCGGGGTCGTCGAGGATCGTGCGCAGCTGCGCGAGGTGGCCCGGCCGCAGGTAGTGCGCGATGTCGTGCATCGCCGTCTCCGTCAGCAGTCGCAGCGCCTCCGGCTCGACCTGCAGGAAGGTCATCCCGTCCGGCCCCTGCACCGTGCGCACGCCCTCGCGCGTGAGCAGTCGGTAGGGGGTCGGGTCGTCCCCGAGGGGGAGAAGGTCGTCGTAGGCGAACTCGGCCATGTGCGCTCCTTGGTCAGCAGGGCCTCAGCCTAGTCAGGGCCACCGACAGGGCGCGGGTCATAGGTCCGTGCCCGGGGAGCCATTGCTGCGTGCCTCGGAGTCGTCCCGCCGCGCCGGGGTGGCCTCGACGCGCACCCGCGCGGTGAGACCCGACGCGCGCCCCGCAGCGCTGTCCCGGGGGGATCAGGCGAGCTCGTCGCGACGCGGGGGGTTGGCGCCCGCGCGGGCGACCGTGATCGCCGCACACGCCAGGCCGCGGTCGACGGCCGGCCCGATGTCGTCCCACGTCGCCGCATACAGCCGCTCGCGGGCGCCGGAGTCGCCGAGCAGCCCCGCGTCGAGCAGGCCGGACAGGATGCCGGCCATGAAGGAGTCGCCCGCGCCGACCGTGTCGACGACCTGGACCGCCGGCAGCGCCACCGCCCTGACCTCACCCTGCACGCAGACCAGCGCGCCCTTGCCGCCGCGGGTCACGACGCCGACGGCGACGCCGAGGTCGGCCCAGTGGGCCAGCGTGCCCTCGAGGTCCTCGGTCTCGTAGATCCACTCGACGTCCTCGTCGCTGGCCTTGACGACGTGGCTCAGCGACACGAGCTCCTCGACGCGGGGACGGACGTCCTCGGGGTGGCCCATGAGCTGCGGGCGCGCGTTGGGGTCGTAGGAGATCGTGTGGGTCTCGTGCAGCCGCTTGACGACGTCGAGCACGGCGTCGCCGCCGGGCTGCAGGATCGCGGCGATCGAGCCGGTGTGGAAGTGCGAGCCGTCGGGGACCGGCAGCTGCGGGTCGAGATCCCACGTGATCTTGAACGCGTAGGTCGCCGCGCCGTCGTCGCCCAGGAGCGCCGTCGCCGTCGGGGTGCGCTCGGCGAGCGTGCTGCCCGCGACGAGGTCGACGTCCTCACCGGCGAGATGCCCCTTGATGCGCAGGCCTCGGACGTCGGTGCCGATGTGGCACGCCAGGCTCGCCTCGTGCTCCAGACGGGTCAGGCCGATGGCGACGTTGGCCGGGCTCCCCCCGACGTGCTCGGTCTCCCCTTCGCGGGACACGACGATGTCGATGAGGGCCTCTCCGGCCACGATGACGGGCGCGCGCATGACCCACACCGTAGTGGTCCCACGGGGGTCACAGGGGCCGCCGCCGCCACGGGGATCGCCCCGGCCCGGGGGTCGTGTCCGACCACGGATGCGGGGGCGGCCGAGGGGGTGCCGCACGGTCGGCGTCGAGGCGCCCGCCGGCTCGCCCGTGCAGGCGACCGCGGGGGCGGCGTTCACCGCGAGTTCGGCGTCTGGGCATCCGCCCGTCACCCGGACCGTCGCGTGACGGCCGACGGGTCCGACGGACACCCGGGGCGGGCGGGCACGGCGTCGGGGAGGATGGGGCGGTGACCACGACACCACCGGCATCCTCCCCGGGCCCGAGCGCCGCGCCCCGGCCACCGGCCCGGCGCGCCCGCGGCGGCGGCAACTGGCGCAGCCTCGTGCTGTCCATGGCCATCGTGCTCGCCGTCGTCGTCGGGTGGCTCTCGCTCATGCCGCGGCCCGCGCGCATCGACCGGCCCACGGTCGACGTCACCGCCTCGGCCGCCTACGTGCTCGACAGCACCGGCACCGCCGTGCTCCTGCCGACCCTCGACGCGCCGTGGCGGCCCACCAGCGTGCGTCAGACCGACACCGCGGCCCTGCCCGGCTGGCACGCCGGGTGGACCCGCCCGGACGACGACACCGGCTACATCGGGTTGGAGCAGGCGCGCTCGCGCGACGAGACCTCCGACGCCGCCTGGACCCGCGAGCAGGTCGGGGCCGCACGACCTACCGGCTCTGTGGAGGTCGGGGGGCGGGCCTGGCGCACCTTCGCCACCGACGCCGACCCGGTGCGCACGAGCCTCGTCGGCACCGTCGACGGCATGCTCGTCGTCGTCACCGGCCTCGCCGACCAGCAGACGCTCGCCGCAGTGGCCTCGTCGCTGCGGCCCTTCACTCCCGCACCCACGCCCAGCTCGTAGGCGGTCCTCCTCCTGGGCGTAGTCAGGGGCCCTACTCCTGGCCGTCCCGGGGGTCGGCGTCGGCCGGGCCGTCGGCGCCTTGCAGGCGCGCCTGGGCGCCGTCGAGCCAGCGGGTGCAGTGGTCGGCCAGCTGCTCGCCGCGCTGCCACAGCGTCATGCTCGCCTCGAGGCCCAGCTGGCCGCCCTCGAGGCGGGAGACGATCGCGACGAGCTCGTCGCGCGCCTGCTCGTAGGTGAGGGTGGACACATCGGGGTCACTCGCCTGGCTCGGGTCGTCTGCGGGCATCACGTGGTCCTTCGTCGTCGGGTCCCGCGGGCGGCCGGCGCGGGAGCATCCGCCTCGGCCGTCGCGGTGGGCTCGGGCTCGGTCGTCTCGGTCACGGTCGGGCCTGTCTCGGTCTGCTCCGGCACGGTCTGCTCCGGCTCGGTCGTCACAGGCTCGGTCGTCACACGCTCGGTCGGGTCGGCGGCGGCCGCCTTGCGCTTCGGCGCGCGAGTCACGGGGCGGACGGCGAAGTCGCCACGGGCGACGCGGACGCGCAGCAGCTCGCCGGCCGTGACCTGTGCCGCGTCGTAGATGACGCCGCCGTCGGCGTGCGTGATGACCGCGTAGCCCCGGTCCAACGTCGACTGCGGCGAGATCGCGCGGGCCCGCGCTCGCAGGTGTCCGACCTCGTCGACGGCCCGCACCAGCCGTGCGGTCAGCCAGCGTCGGCCGCGCGCGTGGACGGCCTCCAGCTCGCGGCGGTGCGGGTCGATCATCGCGGCGGGGGAGGCGAGCACCGGCCGTGAGCGGATCGTCGCCAGGCGGTCGGCCTCCCCGGCCAGACGCCGGCCCAGCGCGCCGCGGATCCGGGCCCGCGCGCGGTCGAGACCGGCGACCTCGGCGGCGGCGTCCGGCACGATCCGCTTGGCCGCGTCCGTCGGCGTCGAGGCCCGCAGATCGGCGACGAAGTCGAGCAGCGGCGTGTCGACGTCGTGCCCGATCGCGCTGACCACCGGGGTGCGGGCGGCGCTGACGGCTCGCACGAGCGACTCGTTGCTGAAGGGCAGCAGGTCCTCGAAGGAGCCGCCGCCGCGGGTGATGACGACGACATCGACGTGGGGGAGCGCGTCGAGCTCGGCGAGCGCGTCGCGGACCGCGGCGACCGCGTCCGGGCCCTGGACGGGGACCTGCCGGATCTCGAAGCGCAGCGCCGGCCACCGGCGACGGGCATTCTCGACGACGTCGTGCTCGGCGGCGCTGTTGCGGCCGCAGATGAGCCCCACGTAGCCGGGCAGGAACGGCAGGCGCCGCTTGCGCTCGGGCGCGAAGAGTCCCTCGGCGGCGAGCATCCGCTTGAGCTGCTCCAGCCGGGCGAGCAGCTCGCCCTCGCCGACGGGTCGGATCGCGCGGGCCTCCATCTGCAACGTGCCGCGCTTGGGCCAGAAGGCCGGTTTGAGGTGGATCACGACGCGGGCGCCCTCGCTCATCGGCATCCCCGCGACCTCGAACGCGCGCACCGGGATCGACACCGGCAGTGACACGTCGGCGTCGGCGTCGCGCAGCGTCAGGTAGCAATACTGGGCGTCGCCACGGCGGTTGAGCTGCACGACCTGCCCCTCGACCCACACCGCCGACATCTTGGCCACGTAGTCGCCCATCTTTGCCGACAGCAGCCGCACCGGCCACGGCTGCTCGGCGCTCGTGTCGGCGGCCCGGGAGGGCAGGGGGGCGGGTTGGCTCACGCGCGTCAGTATTCAACAGAGCACCGACAAGCGTCGCCCGCCGCGCGGCCGGGGGTGCGCCAAGAGCGCTCGACGTCGTGTGGAGGCGGCGTCCAGCCCGGCTTCCTAGGATGGGGCCGTGACTGCCACGAAGAAGGTCCTGCTCGCTGCGCCCCGCGGATACTGCGCCGGGGTCGATCGCGCCGTCGTCACGGTCGAGAAGGCCCTCGAGCTCTACGGCCCGCCCGTCTATGTGCGCAAGCAGATCGTGCACAACAAGCATGTGGTGACGACGCTGGAGAAGCGTGGCGCGATCTTCGTCGAGGAGACCCAGGAGGTCCCCGAGGGGGCCACCGTCGTCTTCTCGGCCCACGGGGTCGCCCCGGTGGTGCACCACGAGGCGAAGTCGCTCTCGCTGAAGACGATCGACGCGACGTGCCCCCTGGTGACGAAGGTGCACCGCGAGGCCGTCCGCTTCGCCGACTCCGACTACGACATCCTGCTCATCGGGCACGAGGGGCACGAGGAGGTCGTCGGCACCTCGGGAGAGGCGCCCGAGCACATCACGATCGTCGACGGGCCGGACGACGTCGCCAACATCGAGGTCCGCGACCCCGAGAAGGTCGTGTGGCTCTCCCAGACGACGCTGTCGGTCGACGAGACGATGGAGACCGTGCGGCGGCTGCGTGAGCGCTTCCCGAGCCTGCAGGACCCGCCGAGCGACGACATCTGCTACGCCACGCAGAACCGCCAGCTCGCAGTGAAGGCGATGGCCGAGCGGACCGACCTCATGATCGTCGTCGGCTCCGCCAACTCCTCCAACTCGGTGCGGCTCGTCGAGGTGGCGCTCGAGCACGGCGCGCGCGCCGGGCACCTCGTGGACTACGCCGATGAGATCGACGACGCGTGGCTGGCCGGCGTCGAGACGGTCGGCGTGACGAGCGGGGCGTCGGTGCCGGAGGTGCTCGTGCGGGACGTGCTCGCCTACCTCGCCGAGCGCGGCTACGCCGACGTCGAGCCCGTCGTCGCGGCGGAGGAGAGCCTGCTCTTCGCCCTGCCCAACGAGCTGCGCCGGGAGATGAAGGCCCGCGGGCTGACCTACGGCGGCACGGTGCAGCACGACGCCTCGACCCACCTGCACTGAGACCCACCTGCACTGACCGGCGCGCCGCTCGGCGGCGAGCCGCGCGTGACTCCGCGTGACTCCGGGTGATCCCAGTGACGGTGCGCCGGATCTGACGGCTCAGGCAGGGTCTCGTCGTCGCCGCGGCGCGGCGTCACCGACCGCCTCCTGCCAGTGCCGCGCGTCGCGGTCCGCGGCACCGCCACTGCCGAGGGCGTCCTCGGCGTCGATGAGCTCGGCGTCGATGAGCTCCGCGGCGGTCAGCGAGCGGGGCGTGGCGGACACGGGCGGCAGCTGGGGCCCCGGGTCGGGCGCGAGGTCCAACTCGTGCATCCGGCGGGTCGTCACGAGCACCCGAGACTCCAGGGTGCCCACCATCGAGTTGTAGGCCTCGACGCTGCGGCGCAGGCTCGTGCCCATGCCGGTGACGTGCCGGCCCAGTGTCGCGAGCCGCTCGTGCAGCTCGCGGCCCAGGGTGAGCAGCTCGCGCGCGTTGGTCGTCAGGGCGTCCTGCTGCCAGGCGTGCGCGACGGTGCGCAGCAGCGCGAGCAGCGTGGCCGGGGAGGCGAGCGCGACGTGGCGTCGCATCGCCGCCTCGAAGAGGGACGGCTCGTGCTCGAGGGCGGCGGCGAGCACGGCTTCGCTCGGCACGAAGCACACGACGAGCCGGGGGGATTCCTCGAAGGCCGACCAGTAGTCCTTGGCCGCCAGCGACTCGACGTGCCGGCGCACCGCGGCGGCGTGCGCCGCCATCCGCTGCGTCTGCTGCGCCGGAGTCAGGCCGGGGCGTTGGGCGTCGAGGAACCCCGACATCGGGGCCTTCGCGTCGACGACGAGCGTCTTGCCCGCAGGCAGGCGCACGACGACGTCGGGTCGGACGTCGGCGTCGTGGCGGCTCACCGCCTGGACCTGCTCGTCGAAGTCGCAGCGCGCCAGCATGCCGGAGGCCTCCAGCACGCGGCGCAGCTGCGTCTCACCCCACAGGCCGCGCACGTTGGAGGCGTTCAGTGAGCCCGCCAGCGAGGCCGTCTGCTCGCGCAGGGCCCGCGTCGAGGCGTGCACCTGGTCGAGGCGCTCGCCGAGCTCGCCGAACTGCTCGACGCGGTCCCGCTCGAGCACGCCCACCTGGCGCTCGACGCGGGCGATCGTCGCGGCCAGCGGTGCCAGCGCCGCCTGCGCGGAGTGGTCCTGGATCGCGCGCTCGCGCAGGGACTCCAGCTGGGCGGCCTGCTCGGCGAGTCGATCGCGCTGATCCTGCAGCCGGCCCAGCTGCTCGTCCCCGCGCTCCTGTAGCGCGGTCCGCTGTGCCGCTGCGGTCGCCAGGACCGCGGCATACCGGGCTCGCACGAGCAGCCAGGTGGCGGCCGCGGCGAGGGCGGCACCGAGCAGGAGGCCGATGAGCAGCGCGAAGACGGTCGAGATGGTCATGCCGATCAGGCTGTCACCGAGCACCGACAAGAGTGATCGCGCCGCGCGGAGCGCGAGCCTGTCGGTGGCCCGTGATAGGCACGTCAGCGTGCAGGAATTCGACGAGGCAATGCGGCTGTCCGAGGTGCCGGTGGCGTCCGGGCATGACGGTGGCACGCCGGTGGCGTGCCGGTTCGACCCCGGCTGGGTCATCGGCGAGGCCGTCAACGGCGGGCTGGTCATGGCGGTCGCGGCGACGGCGCTGCGTGCGGCGATCGATCGGGCGAACGGCGGGAGTGGCGACCGGCCCGACCCGCTGGCTTTCAGCGCCTACTTCCTGTCGGCGACAGCGCCGGGACCGGGCGTCGTGACCTCGCAGGTCGTGCGGGCCGGACGCGTGATGACGACCGGTCAGGTCAGCGTGGCGCAGCCCGCGGGCGACGGGTCGCTGATCGAGCGGATGCGAGCGCTGGCGACCTTCGGCGATCTGGGCGCAGCGGGGACACCGGACCGGACCCCACCGCCCCCGCGCGTGCCCGCACCGCAGGAGTGCGTCCCCGCCGCCGACGCTCCCGCGCACGTCAAGGTGCCGCTGCTGGACCGGCTGGACCTGCGCCTGGACCCGACGACGATCGGCTGGGCGTTCGGGCAGCCGTCGCGGCAGGGCCGGATGCGCGGGTGGCTGCGTCTGGCGGACGGCCGCGACCTCGACCCGATCGCCCTGCTCTTCGCCCTCGATGCGTTGCCGCCGGTCTCCTTCGACCTCGGCATCCCGGGCTGGGCACCCACCCTCGAGCTCACCGCACACGTCCGCGCGCGCCCGGCGCCGGGCTGGGTGCAGATCGAGGTGACGTCGGACACCCTCGCCGGTGGCGTGCTGGAGGAGGATGCGCGGATCTGGGACGCCACGGGCCGGCTCGTCGCTCAGTCCCGTCAGCTCGCCGCCGTGCGGATGCCGGCGGCCGGCGCGTCGGCATCACCCGAAGGGCACTCGCGCGATGGGACGTCACCCGATGGGGCGTCACCCGATGGGACACAGCCGTCTGCCGGTCGCGGGTGAGGGCCACTAAACTCCTGTCCTCGTGGCCCTCACTATCGGAATCGTCGGACTGCCCAACGTCGGCAAGTCGACCATGTTCAACGCCCTGACCAAGAACAACGTGCTCGCCGCGAACTACCCCTTCGCGACGATCGAGCCGAACGTCGGGGTCGTGCCCCTGCCCGATCCGCGCCTGCAGGCACTCGCGGGCATCTTCGGCAGCGAGAAGATCCTCCCGGCCACCGTGAGCTTCGTCGACATCGCCGGCATCGTCCGCGGCGCCTCGACCGGCGAGGGCCTGGGCAACAAGTTCCTCGCGAACATCCGTGAGGCCGACGCGATCTGCCAGGTCATCCGCGCCTTCGTCGACGACGACGTCACCCACGTCGACGGCAAGGTCAGCCCCGCCTCCGACATCGAGACGATCAACACCGAGCTGATCCTCGCCGACCTGCAGACCCTGGAGAAGGCCGTGCCGCGGCTGGAGAAGGAGGTCAAGGGCAAGAAGGCCGACAAGGCCGTCCTCGACGCCGCCGTCGCTGCCCAGGCCGTGCTCGAGCGCGGCGACACCCTCTTCGCCAAGGCCGCCGACGCCGGCATCGACACCGCGGCCCTGCGCGAGCTCGGGCTCATGACGACCAAGCCCTTCCTCTACGTCTTCAACGTCGACGAGGACCAGCTGACCGACGAGGCCCTGCAGGCCGAGCTGCAGGCGCTCGTCGCGCCGGCCGAGGCGATCTTCCTCAACGCCAAGCTCGAGATGGACCTCGCCGAGCTCGACGAGGCCGAGGCCGCCGAGCTGCTCGAATCCGTCGGCGTCACCGAGCCCGGCCTGGAGCAGTTGGCGCACAAGGGCTTCCGGACCCTGGGCCTGCAGACCTACCTGACCGCCGGACCCAAGGAGTCTCGCGCCTGGACGATCCGGCAGGGCTGGACCGCCCCGCAGGCCGCCGGCGTCATCCACACCGACTTCCAGAAGGGCTTCATCAAGGCCGAGATCGTCTCCTTCGACGACCTGCTCGCCGCCGGGTCCATGGCCGACGCCAAGGCCGCCGGCAAGGTGCGCATAGAGGGCAAGGACTACGTCATGGCCGACGGCGACGTCGTCGAGTTCCGGTTCAACGTCTAGCGTTATTGACGCTGATAGTTCTCTGACGATTCTGTGATCAGGTCGTTCGGGGCCCTCAGACAGGGGCTGCTTCCCGCTCTTGGGGTGGCGCTGCTGGCCCTCGGCCTCGCGCTGGGCTGACCATCGCGAGGCCGACGCCGATCAGAGTCAGCCGCGGGAGACAAGGACGTCGGCCGCAGTAGCGCACCGGCGTCTCCTCACGGGGCCCGGCGCACCCGCGTGCGGCACGGGCGTTCATCGACACCGTTGACGACACGTCGTTGCCTGGTGAGTCCTCCTGCGACGGTCGAGGCTGACGGACGAGTCGATCCGCGCCGACGGGGGTAGCGTCGCTCGAACCATCACAGGGGAGGCGAGGAGTGGGCATGGGATATGAGATCGGCGAGGTCGTCCTCAGCGTGGAGGACGTGCGGGCGGGCGTGGAGCGCGTGGCCGCAGCTCTGAACGCCCGGTACCGCGAGGTTGACGTCATCACGGTCGTCCCGGGTGGGGTCCTCTTTACCGCCGACCTCGTGCGTCGGCTCGACGCCGATGTGCGGATGGACTACATCTCCTGCCCGCACACGCCCGGGGAGCGGACCAACGCCTCGCCGATCGTCTTCGGTGACAACCTGGGCATCGCCGGGCGCGATGTCATCGTCGTCGACGACGCCATCGAGTCCGGCGGCACGATGAAGCGCCTCGTCGAGCATCTGCGTGGCTTCGGGCCTGCGTCGCTGGCGACTGCGACCCTCTTCGTCAAGCCCGGCCGGGTGGATGTCGGCGCGGAGCAGTTCTACGGGCACGAGCTGACGACCGACGAGCTGCTCGTCGGCTACGGCCTGCCGTGGGAGCACCGGCACCGCAACCTGCCGCACGTCGCGCGCCTGAATCCGGACGCGGACGCGCGGTAGTGAGGCGTCAGCTGCCGTCAGCGCCTCGCCGGTTCAGATCACCGCGTCCAGCGCGCGGGTGAGTGTGTCGGCGGAGGAGGTCGGTGCGCCGAGGCGATGCGTGCCCGAGGGTGTGTGAGCCAGCAGGGTCGGGTAGCTGTCCACCCCCAGCTCGCGGGAGCGGCGGAAGTCCGCCTCGGCCTTCGCGAGCGACGCCGGATCACTGAATGCGGACACCACCGCGTCGCCATCCAGGCCCAGCCGCTCGGCGATGCGGCGGTAGGTCGCCGGATCGGACAGACTCGACCCGTCCTCGTACCACGCCCGCTGCATAGCGCGCGCCGCATCCAGCGACGGGACGTGGCCGCGCAGGGCCGCCAGCCCACGGGCGGCGTCGGTGGAGTCCATCCGCAGCGTGCCCTCCTGCAGCACCCGCTGGTAGCCCGCGCCGAAGCGGGCCCCGGTCAGATCCGCGATGCGCGCGTTGGCCGTCGGGATGTGCGGGTAGGCGCCGATGGGTCCGACGCGATCCCCGGTGAACAGGCCACCGGAGATGACGCTCAGGTCGATGCGCTCGGCCTTGTCCGCCGCGAAGCCGTGCAGGGCGCCCGCGAAGGCGTGGCACCAGCCGCAGTAGGCGTCGAAGACATAGGTCAGGGGAGTGCGCTCCATCGGATGCCCGCTCACTTCCAGCGCACGCTGATGCGCTCGTGGACGTGGTCACCGGACTCCAGCACGTCGAGCATGGCCACCGCGTAGTCGGCGTAGGAGATCGCGGACTGCCCGGCCTCGTCGGTGCTGAAGAGTTCCCCGCCCAGGGCGTAGGAGCCGGTGCGCTCGCCGTCGGCGCGGAAGTCGGCAGCGGGGCTCACGTAGGTCCACGCGACGTCGTCGCGCTCCCGCAGGTGGGTGAGCTGCTCGCCCTGCGCGGTCGCCAGGGCCAGGAAGGCCTCGGGGAACTCGGGGGTGTCCTTGAGCTGCACGGTCCGCTCGGTGTCGACATACAGGCTGCCGGCGCCGCCGACGACGAGCAGGCGGGTGGCGGTGTCGGAGAGCACGTCGGCCAGGTGCTGCAGCGATCGCGTGTGCAGCCCGAGGGTCTCGGGGGTGAAGAAGCCGAGGGCGTCGACGACGGCGTCGAAGCCGTCGAGGTCGGCGGCCTGGATGTCGAGCACGTCGACGACGCGGTCGACGCCCTCGCGGGCGGTGCGCCCGAAGCCGGTGACGTCGTGGCCGCGGGAGGTGGCCTCGGTGGCGATGTGGTGTCCGGCCTTGCCGGCCGCGCCGATGATCGCGATGCGCATGATGGGTTCCTTTCGTTCGGTGATACCCACGCTAGTATCCTTGTGACACTAGGAACCAAATGGAAACCATGGGAGGTGCCGTGACCGCGTTGCCCGACTGCCCCGTGGAGACCACGCTGCTGCTCATCGGCGGCAAGTGGAAGGTGCTCATCGTCCGAGACCTGATGGACGGCGCCCGCCGCTTCAGCGAGCTCAAGGTCAGCGTCACCGGCATCAGTCAGAAGGTGCTCACCACCCACCTGCGGGCCCTGGAGGAGGATGGACTGCTCACGCGCACAGTCTTCGCGCAGGTGCCGCCGCGAGTCGACTACGCACTGACCCCGTTGGGGCGCAGCCTGGCCCCAGTGCTCGACAGCATGAACGCCTGGGGGTCCACCTACCGCCGCCAGATGAGCGAGGCCGATCAGATCGAGTGACGCACCGGAGGGTCGTGGCGTGTCAGCTCCCGGCAGGAGCTATGGAGGCCCGAGTGATATCGCGATATCATTGGGGCGGAGGTGTTTGCCATGCCAGATGTGCTCATCCGGGGTCTGAGTGACGCGGCAGTCGGTCGCATCGATGCGGATGCGGCCGCTCTGGGCCTGTCTCGCAACGAATTTCTCCGCCGGAAGCTCGAAGGCGGGGCGCCGCCCGGTCCCGACGCCGCGGTATCCGCCGACGACTGGCGTCGCTCGGCTGAGGCGTTCGGTGATCTCGGCGACCCGACGGTCATGGATGCAGCGTGGCGGTGACCACGTGGCTCATCGACAAGTCGGCGTACGTGAGAATGCAGGCCGGGCACGTGCCACACATGGAGGACTGGAATGCGCGCATCGCCCGCGGTCTGGTCCGACTCTCGACGGTGACGAGGCTGGAACTCGGGTTCTCCGCGCGCAACGGTGACGCCGGGCGGCAGGCATTCCGCCGGCCCCCGCTGTCACTCATGCCGATCGAGCATCTGACGCCGGCGATGGAGGATCGCGCCTTCGACGTCCAGATGCTGCTGGCCGATCGCGGGCACCATCGTGCGCCGTCCATCCCGGATCTCCTGATCGCCGCCACGGCCGAGAAGGCCGGACTGACGGTGCTCGCGGCCGACAAGGACTTCGATCTCATTGCTCAGATCACGGGTCAGCCGGTCGAGGCGTTGGGCGCGGAGTGACGCACCGACGTCGCCGGCCCACCCGACACTCCCGCTCCCAGAACAGCAGAGGGGCGCCGCCGGTGCGGAGGCGCCCCTCTGCAGGGGTAGCAGTGCTGGTCAGGACGTGGCGTCGTCCCCGTAGACCGGCTGCCACATCGCGTCCTGCACCTGCTGGACGAGGTCGTCGAGCGCGACCGTGGCGACGCCGTCGGCCTGCGCCGCGCGGGCGACGGCCACGGCGACCGTGGCCGAGGAGGCGCGCAGGTTCGCCACCGGCGGCAGCAGTGACGCACCCAGGCCGGTCGGGTCGACCTGGCCGGCGACGGCCTCGGCGGCGGCCAGCAGCATGCCGTCGGTGACGTGCTCGGCGCCGGAGACGATCGTGCCCAGCCCGAGCCCCGGGTAGAGCAGCGCGTTGTTGCCCTGGCCGATCGTGAACGTCGTGCCGTCGTAGTCGAACGGCTCGACCGGGATGCCGACCGCGACGAGCGCCTTGCCGTGCGACCACGCGACGGCGTCGGCCGGCATCACCTCGATGCGCTCCGTCGGGTTCGACAGCGGCAGCAGGATCGGTCGCTCGACGCCGGCGCACAGCGCCTGGATGACGTCCTTGGTGAAGGCGCCGTGGTCGGTCGAGGTGCCGATGAGGATCGTCGGCTTGACCTGGCGGACCGTCTCGAGCAGGCCGATCGTGCCGCCGTGACGGTCCCAGTCCTTGACCTCCTGGGCCGGGCGCGCATACGCCTGCTGATAATTCGGCAGCCCCGACATGTCGTCGGTCACCAGACCGTCGATGTCGATGAGCCACACCCGCGCCCGCGCCTCGTCTTCCGACTGGCCCGCGCGGACCATCGCCGCGTGGATCTGGTCGGCCATCCCGGTGCCGGCGGTCCCGGCCCCGTAGACGAGGAGGCGCTGGTCGGCGAACGTCTGCTTCGTCACCTTCATGCCGCTGATGACCGCCGCCATGACGATCGCGCCGGTGCCCTGCATGTCGTCGTTGAAGATGCGGTGCTTCTGCGCGTTGTCGACGAGGATGCGCCGGGCGTTGCTCGGCCCGAAGTCCTCGAAGTGCAGCAGCGCCTTCGGGAAGAGCTCGGAGGCGACCGTCAGATACTCCGCCACGAGCCTGTCGTACTGCTCGCCGCCGATGCGTGCGTGCCGGTTGCCGAGGTAGTCGGGGTCGTTGAGCAGTTCCTCGTTGTCGGTGCCGCAGTCGAGATTGACGGCGATCGTCCGCTCAGGGTGGATGCCCGCCGCCGCTGTGTAGACCGCGAGCTTGCCGACGGAGATGTCGGTGCCGTTGACGCCCCAGTCGCCGATCCCGAGGATCTCCTGGGCGTCCGAGACGACGAGCAGGTCGACGTCGTCGGCGCCCAGGCCCAGCCCGGCCAGCGACGGACGGACGTCCTCGATCCGGTCGATCGACAGGTAGACGGCCCGGGACCGCCGGTAGTCGCGCGACCACTTCTTGATGGCCTCGCCGACGGTCGGGTCGTAGACGACCGGCAGCAGCTCCGCGAGATGGTCCGCCAGGACGCGGTAGTAGAGCACCTCGTTGCGGTTGTGCAGCTGGTCCAGGTAGATGTACTTGGCCATGTCGTCGCCGGCGGCGCTCAGCTGCCGGTAGCAGCGCGCGGCCTGCTGGTCGAGCGTCTCGACCGCCGAGGGCAGCCGCCCCACCAGACCGAGCTTCTCGCGCTGCGCGGCGGTGAAGGCCGTGCCTTTGTTGGTCAGCGGGTCGGTCATCACGTCGGGCTTCGATGCCACGGGAATCTCTCCTTCTCGAGGGTGGGTGGACGCCGCGAAGCAGGGAAGGGGCGAGCGGGCTCAGGGCCAGGGTGCCCGCTCGCCCCGGGGGTCAATGTAATGGAAATCGCGCCACTGACGTCAAATGTCGGAAAACTGACGGCGCGTGCTGGGCTCGCGAGCGTGCGGCCGAGGGGCCGTTCAGGGCTCGGGCAGGTAGCCTCCGGACGCCTCGAAATATCGCTCGATCGCCTCGCTGCGGGACGGGTCGGCGGGGCACCGGTCGCCCATCTCGTCGAGCAACGCCTCCAGGACCGCCAGGAAGCCGACCCGGCTGCGGAAGGTCGCCTCCGGGGTGGTCGTGACGACGAGTGTCTGGTCGGCCTCGCGCGCGAGCGGGCTGTGCGAGCGGTTGGTCAGCAGGATCGTGCTCGCCCCGCAGCGGCGGGCGGCGTGCAGCAGCGACTGCACCGGCGCCGGCAGCCGGTCGAAGGCGGCGGCCAGCACGACGGCCCGCTCGTCGAGCCCGGCCAGGCAGTGGGCCCAGGTGTCCACGCCCCCGAGGACCTGCACGTCGCCGCGCAGATAGCTCGCCAGCAGCGCGAAATGCTCCAGCAGCGGCCGCCCCGACGCCACCGCCCCCAGGTAGAGGGGTCGGTCGGTGTCGCTGATCAGCTCCGCCACCCGCTCGAACGCCGCGCGGTCGACGCGCTCGGCGTCGGCCTCCAGATCGGCGACCGCCAGGTCGATGCGGCGCTGCAGCCGATCCCGCGCCGGCCACGCCTCGCGGCGCAGCCGCGCCCGGCGCTCATGCGGCCGCTCGAGCCCGGCCCGCGCCTCGGCCTGCAGGGCCCGATGTAGCTCGCGGAAGTCGACATACCCCAGCCGCCGCGCGAAGCGCGTGACGCTCGCGCTGCTCAGGTCGGTCGCCGCGGCGACCTCCGCGAGATTCAGCAGGGCGGTGCGCGGATGGTTGTCCTCGTAGAAGAGCGCCAGGCGCCGCTCGCCGGCCGTCAGCTCGCCCAGGCTCGCGATGCGCTGGAGCACACAGGGGTCGGAGCCGTCCATGCGAGTCACCCTACGGACGTGCGACGCCCGTGGGGGTCTGCGGACGTGGCCGTCCCGGGACCGGCTCCGAGCGGGCGCGGCGGTCGAGGGCGTGGCGGTCGAGGGCGCGGTGGCCGAGGCGCGTCCGGGCACTCAGCAACGCGGCGCTCAGGCCGAAGGGAACTGCGAATCCGACAGTGCCGCAGTCTCTCTGGGAGTCGCCCGTGAAGTTGCTGACAGTCCTGACTGCGGTCGCGACCCTCGTGGGCGCGGGCGGCGTGACGCCCTCCTCGGCATCGACGCCGACGCCGACGCCGATGCCACCGGTGCATGTGCTCTCCGTGCCCTCCGACCTCGATGCGACCGCGGCCGGGCCCGACGGCATCCCCCTGGCCGGTGGTCCGCCGGCGGCGGACACGCTGCCGGCGGCCTCGGCGCGACCCTGCGCCGCCAAGGTCGCGGTGCCGGTGCGCGACGGCGCGCCGATGCTCGTGCAGCTGCCACCGGCCAAGCCCTTCCCGGTCGGATCGCCGACCGCCGCCACCTGGGCCGACCCGCCGGTGAAGGATCCGACCTGGCGGCTCTACTTCTACAGCCTGCGCTGGGTGTGCCCGCTGATGCGCAGCGCGATCGAGGGCAAGCAGCCCGCCTCCCGGGAGGCGCTCGTCGCGCAGGTGCTGCGCTTCTATGTCGACAACCCCGACCGCGGCAAGCCGGTGCTCGGCTGGGACGAGGGTGCCTCGCTGCGGCGCCTGGAGAGCCTCAACTGCCTCTACCGGATGACCGGTGACGCGCGGCTGCGGCCGCTGATGGCGGCCGAGGTCGGCGTCCAGTTCGGCCCGCGGTATTACGGCCCGCCCTTCCACGCCGTGCACAACCACGGCCTCATGGCCAACCTGCGGGTCGTCGAGGCCGGCCGCCTCATCGGGCGGGCGGACTGGGCCCAGCGCGCCGGCGCGCGGATCCGCAGCGAGGCCGGGCTGGCCTTCAGCCCGCGCGGGACGAGCTACGAGCAGTCGTCGTCGTATCAGGCGGTCAACGCCCAACTCTGGGGCGCCGCAGCGGCCACCCTCGCCGAGCTCGAACCCACCGACCCGGTCGTGGCCGCCATCAGGGCGACCGTCTCTCGCGCCTGGAACGTCGTCGAGTGGCTCACCGAGCCCGACGGCCGGTTCGTGCAGATCGGCGACGCGCCCGCCCAGGCCGGGCGACGCGCGCCGGACCGCCGTGGCGGGGGCGTGTTCCGCGACGACGTCGCCGGGCTGCTCGTGGGGCGGTGGTCCTTCGCGGACCCGGCGACGAGCTACTACACGCTGCGCTACGGCCCGCCGCGACGAGCGCACGGGCACCACGACAAGGGCGGCGTCACCTGGTCGACCGGCGGCACGCGGGTGCTCGTCGGGTCCGGCTACCACGGGTATGGGGACAGCGACCCCTTCGTGGCGTATCAGCGCACCCCGGAGTCGTCGAACGTCGCCGTGCCCGCCGGCGCCAAGCTCAACACCCGCGCCGGCGCGACGCTCGTCCGGTCGGTGCTGCGCAGCACCCGGCATCGCTGGTGGGTGACGGACTCGGTCCACGGCCGAGCGCACGCGCGGGCCGTGGACGTCGATCACTCCGCTCGGAGCCTGGTCGTCGCGGACACCTTCGCCGGCAAGGGCGCGGCCGATCAGCTCTGGCACCTGGACCCGGCGTGGCAGGCGGTCTCGACACCGCGCGCCGGGGCGGTGCTGCGCTTCCGCCATCGGGACGGGCGGACCCTGAAGGTCACGACGAACGGGACGCTGGCGGCCGCCACCCGCGGGGCCCTGCGCCCCGTCTCCGGGTGGAACTTCCCGGCGCCGCAGCAGCGGGTCGCCAACTGGCAGCTGCGGATCCGCGGCACCAGCGGCGCGGTGCGCACGACCTTCGACGTCGACTGACGACGTCGGCGCAGCGGCCTGTCCGGGACCCGGGGATCGGCGTGCCGTCGATCGCAGGCATGGTCGGGCGGAGCGGCGGGCCTGCGAGGATGGGGGCGGCTCGATGACCCGCCATGACCCGCCATGCCCCGCCATGCCCGAGGCGGAGCGGGCGAGCCGGACGCGACGACGAATGAGGTCCGATGACACAGCCCGCCAGCTCCTCCGCCGCTCTCGACCCGGGGGCCGGGCGCGCCGGCGATCCGCGGCGGCTCTTCGCGACCGTCGCCGCGGCCGAGATGGTCACGTGGACGCTGCTGCTCCTGGGCATGCTCGGCAAGTACGTGCTCGGCCTGGGCGAGCTCGGCGTCCGCATCGGCGGCGCCCTGCACGGCTTCGTCTTCCTCACCTACTGCCTGGTCACGGTGCTGGTCGCCGTCGACCACCGGTGGCACCCAGGGCGGCTCGTGCTCGGTCTCGGGTCGGCCGTCGTGCCCTACGCGACGGTCCCCTTCGAACACTCGGCGCTGCGGCGGGGGCTGCTCCCGCGCTCCTGGCGACTGCTCGCGCAGCCTCCGAGGGGGCCGGTCGAGGCGCTCGTCGCCGCGGCGCTGCGTCGCCCCGTGGTCGCGGCGTTCGTGGCGCTCGTGCTCGTCGCGGCCGTCTTCACCGGACTCCTGGCGGTCGGGCCGCCGACCGGATGGTTCGCCTGACCGGCGCGCGTCGCACCGCTCTTGTCGCAGTGCATTGACACAAGAGTGCCCGGTCGGTCAGCGGGTCACCTGGGCGAAGAACGCCGTCATCGCCGGTCGCCACGTCGTGTCGATGGCCGGGAGCGCGGCGCCGACCTCCGCGACGATCTCGGCGACGCGCGCCGGGCCGCCGATGCTCGGCGGCGTCGGCGCCGCGCTCGCCCACACCGCGAAGACCTCGGCCGTGACCTCCGGGTGGAACTGCGTGCCCCACGCGCGCGGCGCCAGGCGCACCAGGCTCGGGAAGTCGTCGGCGTCGCGCGCCAGCACGACCGCGCCGGTCGGCAGCACGTCGACGACGTCGTGATTCCACACGACAGTGTGCGTCTGGGGTGGGGTGTGGGCGAAGACCGGGTCGCTCGCCAGCTCGTCGGTGGCGATGAGCGGCCAGACGCCCGTGCCGGGCCCGCTCGAGCGCAACGTGACGGTGCCGCCCAGCGCGATCGCCGCGAGCTGATGCCCCAGGCAGATGCCGAGGAAGGGCACGTCGCGCAGCACCGCGTCGGCGATGAGCTGCTCGATGTGCGTCAGCCACGGGAAGCGCGCGCTCTCATAGGCGCCCATCGCCCCGCCCAGCACGACGAGCCCGTCATGCTCGGCCAGGCTCGACGGCAGCGGCTCCTCGGCATACGGACGGCGCACGTCGAGCTCGACGCCGGCGGCCCGCGCCCAATCGGCCACCTGGGCGGGCGGGCAGTCGGCGTCGGGCTGGATGACGAGGGCACGAGCGGACACGAGGCAGACCGTAACGGACGTGCTCGCGGTGGCAGCCGCGTGTCGGGGCGCGTCTCGACAACGACTGCGCACTAAGACGTAACTTGTCCCCGACCTGGCCCGATGCTCACGGCCGTCGGCCTGCCTCACGCCCAGGGCGAAGCGCCCAGGGACGGGGCCCTCAGGCGCGGCGTCGCGACAGGAAGCGCTCGATCCGGCCGATCGCGTCCTCGAGCACCTCGACATACGGCAAGGTCACGATGCGGAAGTGGTCGGGGCGCGGCCAGTTCAGACCCGTGCCCTGGACGATGAGGACCTTCTCCTCGCGCAGCAGGTCGAGGGCGAATCGCTCGTCGTCCTCGATCGGGTAGACCCGCGGGTCCATCCGGGGGAAGACGTAGAGCGCCCCCTGGGGTGTCGTCGTCGAGACGCCGGGGATCTGGTTGAGCAGCTCGACCACGGCGTTGCGCTGGGCGAGGAGCCGGCCGCCGGGCAGCACGAGCTCGCGGATCGACTGCCGGCCGCCGAGCGCGGTCGCGATGACGTGTTGTGCCGGGTGATTGGCACACAGCCGCATGTTCGCCAGCATCGCGATGCCGTCGAGGTAGCCGCGCGCGTGCTCCTTGGGCCCGGAGATGACGAGCCACCCGGCGCGGAAGCCCGCGACGCGGTAGGCCTTCGACAGCCCGTTGTACGTCAGCACGAGCAGGTCCGGCGCCACCGCGGCGAGGTGCACATGCACCGCGTCGTCGTAGAGGATCTTGTCGTAGATCTCGTCGGCCAGCAGGATCAGGTCGTGCTCGCGCGCGATCTGCGCGATGCCCTCGAGCACCTCGCGGGGGTAGACCGCCCCCGTCGGGTTGTTGGGGTTGATGACGACGATCGCGCGGGTGCGGTCGGTGACCTTGCGGCGCAGATCGTCCAGGTCAGGGGCCCAGTCGGCCTGCTCGTCGCACATGTAGTGGACCGGCCGCCCGCCCGCGAGCGAGACCGACGCGGTCCACAGCGGGTAGTCGGGCGCGGGGATGAGCACCTCGTCGCCGTTGTCGAGCAGCGCCTGCATCGACATCGTGATGAGCTCGCTGACGCCGTTGCCCAGCCACACGTCCTCGACGTCGAGCCCGACGAACCCGCGCTGCTCGTAGTGCTGCACGACGGCCCGTCGCGCCGAGGGGATGCCCTTGGAATCGGAGTATCCCTGCGACGTGGGCAGCTGCGCCTTGAGGTCGACGAGGATCTCGTCGGGGGCGTCGAAGCCGAAGGGCGCCGGGTTGCCGATGTTGAGCTTGAGGATCCGGTGGCCCTCGTCCTCCATCTGCTTGGCCTGGGCCGGCACCGGTCCGCGGATCGCGTAGTGGACATCGGCGAGCTTGGCGGACTGGCTGATCTGACGCATGGCACCTATCGTCCCACCACCTGTCACGCGGGTTTTCACGCGCGTGTCCACCAGGCGAGCCGAACAGGGCAAATCTCCTTGTGTTGCCCCGACCAGCGTCGATAGGGAACGCGGCGGGCGGCGGAGGAGGGGCCGCCGCCCGCCGCTCATGAGCGTGCCCGGCGCGCGGCGCGGACCATGCGCCGACCATGCGCGGACCATGCGCGCTGATGATGACAGTGTCACCCGCAGCGATGAGACCGGTCACGCTCCGCGGCCCGATCCGCGGGCGAGGGTGAAGACATGGACACCGCACTCGTCACCGTCACCGACCTCGTCCGCACCTACGGGCCCACCGGGCGCTCCGGCGGGGGATTCCGCGCCGTCGACGGCGTGAGCTTCGAGGCCCACCGCGGGCAGCTCTTCGCCCTGCTGGGCACCAACGGCGCCGGCAAGACCTCCACCCTCGAGGTCGCCGAAGGGCTGGCCCGGCCCACGTCCGGCACGGTCCGCGTGTGCGGACTCGACCCCTTCCGCGATCGACGGCTCGTGCGGCCGCGGGTGGGGATCATGCTGCAGGAGGCCGGCTTCACCTCCGGGATGAGCGCGCAGCAGGCCGCGACGATGTGGGCCGGCACGATGGCCGCGCCGCGGCCGGTCGAGCAGGCCCTCGAGCTGGTCGACCTGCGGCACCGCGCGCACGTCCAGGTGCAGAACCTCTCCGGCGGTGAGCGACGACGGCTCGACCTCGCACTGGCGATCATGGGGCGCCCGCAGGTGCTCTTCCTCGACGAGCCGACGACGGGGCTGGATCCCGAGAGCCGCGCCAACGCCTGGGCGCTCGTGCGCGAGCTGCTCGCCGGCGGCACGTGCATCGTGCTGACGACGCACTATCTGGAAGAGGCCGAGCAGCTCGCCGACACCATCGCGATCATGCACGGCGGGCGCATCCGCCGGCACGGCACGCTCGCGCAGGTGGTCGCGGGGGAGCCGGGCCGTCTCGAATTCGTCGCCGATGCCGCGCTGACCGCGCGCCTCGGGGCGCTGCCGGACCTGGGGGCCGCGGGCGTGCGCCGCGAGGGCGATCGGCTGATCGTCACGACCCACGAGCTGCAGCGCGATCTCGCCCGCATCCTGACCTGGGCCGACGGCGTCGAACTGCCGGGCCTGCGGGCCGCCGCCGCGTCGCTGGAGCAGGTCTTCCTGTCCATCGCGCACGACGCGGGCCCCAGCGCCGCGGGCGCCCCGGGTGGGGCCGTCGCGGGCGCCGCGCGGGCCGCCTGATCCCAGCTCGTGCGATCCCTCCACACATCACGACAGACCATTCCCGCCGAGGAGACGACCATGACCGACACCGTGCCCACCACCGGGCCCACCACGCCGACGACCTCCACGACCCGGACGACGACCACGACACACCCGACGCCCACGATGGCCTCTCGGTCTCGCGACGAGCTGCGGCCCGCCGCCGACCTCGCCCCGGCCTCGGTCCTGCGTCAGCTGCGGGCCCTCGCCGGCGCCGAGTGGCACGAGCTGCTGCGCAACAAGGTCGCGCTCTTCAACAGCATCGGCCTGCCGCTGCTCCTGGGGATGCTCGTCCTCGGGATCGATGTCGACACGGCGCCGATGGGTGTGTTCTTCGCCGTGATGGTGACCGGCACGGCCATCCTGTTCATCGTGTATTACACCCTCGTCACCGCCGTCGTCGCGCGCCGCGAGGCGCTGCAGCTCAAGCGGCTGCGCTCCGGCGAGGCCGGTGACGTGACGATCCTGGCCGGCATCGCGGTGCCCTTCGTCGTCGTCACGCTCGTGCAGTTCGCCCTCGCGACGACTCTGGCGCGCGTGCTCTTCGACGCCCCGCTGTCGTGGCCGCTGCTGGTGCCGACCGCCGTCGGTGTCGTGCTGGCGGCCCTGGCCTTCGCGGTGCTGGCCGTCGCCTCGACGCCCGTCACCAAGACCGTCGAGCACGCGCAGATCACGACCCTGCCCGTCATCATGATCCCGCTGCTGCTCTCGGGCATGGCGCTGCCGCTGAGCGTCATGCCGGACGCGATGCGCGCCGTCGCCCAACTGCTGCCGCTGACGCCCGTCGTCGAGCTGATCCACCTCGGGCTCGGCGCGACGACCGTCACCGGAGAGCCCGTCACCGTCGCCGAGGGCCTGCTCGCCTGCGTCCGTCCGCTGCTCGTCCTGGCCGGCTGGGGCGTCATCGGCGCCCTCGTCGCGCGCCGCACGATGGTGTGGGAGCCGCGTTCATGAGCCGAGCACCCGACGGCGGCAGCGGGCTGCGGCGCTCGCGCCGGCAGTTCGAGCTCTCCACGATCACCTCCTTCGACGGGCTGCTCGTCGCGCTCGCCTTCGGGGCGCTCCTGGCGGTCTGGGCCGACAGTCGCGCCTGGGGGCTGGCCGAGCCGGTCGCGACGCTCGCGCTGGCCGCCTGGCTCGGCTGGTCGATCGTGCTGGCGCATCGGTCCGTCAGGGCCGCGGCCCCCGGGTCGGGCGAGCTGATCGCCTACGGGGTGGGGGTGGTGCTGACCTGCGCCGCGCTCGTCGCCGTCACCGACTCCCAGGACCTCTACCGCGAAGGGGCCGGGGCCTTCTTCCTCGTGCTCGCGCCGCCCGCCGGGGCCTTCGGGGTGCTGGCGCTGTCGCTGCCGTGGCGGCGGCTGGCGGGGTGGGGTCTGGGCGCCGCCGCCCTCGTCGGGGTCGGCTTCGCGGCCCGCGGCATGGACGTCATCGGCGTCGTGGTGCTCGTCGTCTACGCGATCGTCGCCGTCGGTGCCGGGATCTCCAGCGGGGCGTTCACCGCATGGATGCTCGAGGTGATCCGCCGGCTCGACGCCGCGCGGGAGGCGCAGGCGCGGCTCGCGGTCGCCGAGGAGCGGCTGCGCTTCTCGCGCGACCTGCACGACGTCTACGGGCGGACGCTGAGCACGATCGCGATGACGTCGGAGCTGGCGGCGACCCTCGCCGAGCGCGGCGACGACCGGGCCGCCGCGCAGATGCGGGCCGTGCACGACCTCGCCGGGTCGGCGCTGCAGCAGGTGCGCGGGATCGTCACCGGATACCGCGAGATCTCGCTCGACGCGGAGGTGTCGGGCGCGCGGTCGATCCTGCAGTCGGCCGGTGCCGACCTGACCGTCACCGGGCTCGCGCAGGCGCGTGACGCGCTCGGCCCGGCGTCGCGGACCGCGCTCGCCTGGGTCGTGCGTGAGGCCGTCACCAACGTCATCCGGCACAGCCGGGCCCGGCACGTGC
Source organism: Dermatophilaceae bacterium (assembly GCA_032229625.1). GTDB lineage: Bacteria > Actinomycetota > Actinomycetes > Actinomycetales > Dermatophilaceae > Kineosphaera. The sequence continues at coordinate 23,940 of JAVTVZ010000185.1, forward strand.
GCCTCGACGCCGCAGTCGTCGACGGCGAGCTCGTCGACAGCGAACTCGTCGACAGCGAACTCGTCGGCGGCGCTGCGAGCGGCACGGCGACGGCGGCGGGGAGGGTCGTGCGGGTGCGGATCACCAACGACGGCCCGGCGACCGAGCCGGCGCACGCCCCGCTCAAGGGCGCCGCGGGCGGCACGGGCGGGACCGGTGGCGCGGGCGGGACCGGGCTGCGTGGCCTGTCGGAGCGGCTCGCCGCGGTCGGCGGTCGCGTCGACGCCGGCCCGACCGAGGGTGGCGCTGAGTTCACCGTCGTGGCGTGGCTGCCGTGCGACGAGCGCTGATCCGCGCCGCGGAGCTCGCGGATCCGCTCGCTCCGACGACCGACCCTGCCCACCCGGCCGACCACCCCGAGCCCACCCCGAGCCCGCCCCGAGCCCAGGAGATCGCCATGACCCAGGCAGCGTCGACCCAGGCGGCATCCACGGCGCCGATCCGGCTGCTGCTCGCCGACGACGAGAACCTCTTCCGCGACGCCCTGGCGACGCTGCTGGACCTGCAGGACGACCTGACCGTGGTCGCGCAGGCCGCGTCCGGCCCCGAGGCGGTCGCGATGGCCCGCTCGGCGCAGCCCGACGTCGCGCTGCTCGACCTGCAGATGCCGGGCGCCGACGGCATCGACGTGGCGCGGGAGCTGCTCGCGGACCGGCCGGCCCTGGGCTGTCTCATCGTCACGAGCCACGGCCGACCCGGCTACCTCAAGCGGGCGCTCGAGGTCGGCGTGCGGGGCTTCCTGCCCAAGACCTCCTCGGGCGCGGCGCTCGCCGACGCCGTGCGGACAGTGCATCGCGGCGGCCGGTATGTCGATCCCGAGCTTGCCGCCGACGCGATCGCCGCGGGCGCGAGCCCGCTGTCGGCGCGCGAGGCGGACGTGCTCGAGCTGGCCGCGGACGGCGCCGGCGCCGACGAGATCGCCCGTCGCGTCCATCTCTCGCACGGGACGGTGCGCAACTACCTGTCCTCGGCCACGGCGAAGGTCGGCGCGGCCGACAAGCACGAGGCCGCCCGCATCGCCCGCGACAACGGCTGGATCTGACCGGGCGTCCGCCCCGGTCGGCGGACCGCGCCGGACCGGCGCGTCTACGTCTGGATGTATTCGACGAGCTGGTCGCGCTCGGCCTGGAGCTGCTCGATGCGGAACTTCACGACGTCGCCGATGCTGACGATCGAATACAGCGCTTCGCCCTCGATGACCGGCAGGTGACGCACGCGCTGGCGCGTCATGAGGACCGCGATCTCCTCGATCTGCTGCTCGCCGGTGCAGGTGTGCACCTGCGCGGTCATGATGTCGGCGACCGGCGCGTCGAGGATCTGGGCGCCGCGGTCGTTCAGCCGGCGCACGACATCGCGCTCGCTGACGATCCCGTCGACGCAGGAGCCGTCGGCGCTGACGACCACCGCGCCGATCTTGTGCTCGGCCAGGACCCTCAGCAGGTCCGTGACGGTGTCGGTGGGAGCCACGGTGATGACCTCCGTGGAGCCCCGGCTGCGCATGACGTCGGCGATCTTCATGTCAGAACGGTAGTCAATTCCCGCGCCGGATGGCAGGGCTGCGGCGGATTCGATCCCACGTCGGGGATCGCGACGGTCGGCGACGCCGCGCCGCAGGCAGACTGAAGGGATGACCGGCCTGCCTGATTCCTCGCTCGACGTGCCGGCCGAGCCGGTGCGGGTCGTCGGCGCGGCCATCGTCGACGACCTGTCCGCGCCGACCCTGCTGCTCGCCGCGCGGCGCACCGAGCCGCCGAGCCTGGCCGGCTGGTGGGAGCTGCCCGGCGGCAAGGTCGAGCCGGGGGAGTCCGACGACGAGGCGCTGCACCGCGAGCTCGCCGAAGAGCTCGGTGTCCGGGTGCGTCTGGGCGAGCTCGTGCGCGGGCCGCTGCCCGACGGGCGCTGGCGGCTCTCGCCGCGGCACGTCATCGCCGTCCGGAGCGTGCAGATCGTCCAGGGGCAGGCCCTGCCGCTCGACGAGCACGACGCGATCCGCTGGCTGTCCGCCGCCCAGGTCTGGCAGGTCGACTGGCTCGCAGGGGACCGGCCGATCGTCGCCGCCGTCGTCGCGGGCTGGTAGCCGGTGCGGGCGGTCGATGTCGGGCAGGGGTCGCGCGGGGTGAGAAGATCAGGATCATGTCTTCGACCTCCACCGCCCGCCAGACGCGTGGCGACATCCGCAATGTCGCCATCGTCGCCCACGTCGACCACGGCAAGACCACCCTCGTCGACAAGATGCTGTGGCAGGGGGGAGCCTTCGGCGAGCACCAGCACGTCGACGAGCGCGCGATGGACTCCGGTGACCTCGAGCGCGAGAAGGGCATCACGATCCTCGCGAAGAACACCGCGATCCACTACAACGGCCCGTCGGCGAGCGAGTTCGCCGACGGCGTGACGATCAACATCATCGACACCCCCGGTCACGCCGACTTCGGCGGCGAGGTCGAGCGCGGCCTGAGCATGGTCGACGGCGTCGTCCTGCTCGTCGACGCCTCCGAGGGGCCGCTGCCCCAGACCCGCTTCGTGCTGCGCAAGGCGCTCGCGGCGAAGATGCCGGTCGTCCTGTGCATCAACAAGGTCGACCGACCGGACAGCCGGATCTCCGAGGTCGTCGACGAGGCCTACGAGCTCTTCATGGATCTGGACGCGGACGAGGACCAGATCGACTTCCCGATCGTCTACGCCTCCGCCAAGGCCGGCCGCGCCTCCCTGGAGCGTCCCGCGGACGGCGCGCTGCCGGACAGCCCGGATCTCGAGCCGCTCTTCCGCACGATCATGGAGACGATCCCCGCGCCGACGTATGTCGAGGGCGCGCCGCTGCAGGCCCACGTCACGAACCTCGACTCGAGCAACTTCCTCGGGCGCCTGGCGCTGCTGCGCGTCTTCAACGGTGAGATCCGCAAGGGTCAGCAGGTGATGTGGTGTCGCCACGACGGCAGCCAGAAGCCGGTGAAGATCACCGAGCTGCTCGTCACCGAGGGCCTGGAGCGCAAGCCCGCCGAGGTCGCCGGGCCCGGCGACATCATCGCGATCGCCGGCATCGCCGACATCACGATCGGTGAGACCCTCGCCGACCTGGAGGACCCTCGGCCGCTGCCGCTCATCACGGTCGACGAGCCCGCGATCTCCATGACGATCGGCACCAACACCTCCCCGATGGTCGGCAAGGTCCGCGGCGCCAAGGTGACCGCCCGCCTCGTCAAGGACCGTCTCGACCGCGAGCTCGTCGGCAACGTCTCGCTGCGCATCCTGCCGACCGAGCGCCCGGACGCCTGGGAGGTGCAGGGCCGCGGTGAGCTCGCGCTGGCGATCCTCGTCGAGCAGATGCGCCGCGAGGGCTTCGAGCTGACCGTCGGCAAGCCGCAGGTCGTCACCCGCGAGATCGACGGCAAGCTGCACGAGCCCGTCGAGCGGCTCACCATCGACACCCCCGAGGAGTTCCTCGGCACGATCACGCAGCTCATGGCGGCGCGCAAGGGCCGCATGGAGCAGATGACGAACCACGGCACCGGCTGGGTGCGCATGGAGTTCCTCGTCCCCTCGCGTGGCCTCATCGGCTTCCGCACCGAGTTCCTCACCGAGACCCGCGGCGCCGGCATCGCCCACCACGTCTTCGAGGGCTACGAGCCGTGGTTCGGCACGATCTCGACGCGTCAGTCCGGGTCTCTGGTCTCCGACCGGGCGGGCGCCGTCACCGCCTACGCGATGGTCAACCTGCAGGAGCGCGGGGCGCTCTTCGTCGAGCCGTCGACCGAGGTCTACGAGGGCATGATCGTCGGCGAGAACTCCCGCGCCGACGACATGGACGTCAACATCACCAAGGAGAAGAAGCTCACCAACGTGCGGGCCTCCTCGGCGGACAACTTCGAGAAGGTCGTGCCGCCGCGCAAGCTGAGCCTGGAGCAGAGCCTGGAATTCTGCCGCGAGGACGAGTGCGTCGAGGTGACCCCGGAGGCCGTGCGCATCCGCAAGGTCGAGCTCGATCAGACCGTCCGGGCGCGCAACGCCGCCCGCGCCCGCAGCGAGGCGCGTCGCGAGAGCTGAGCCTGCGCAAGCCAGGCACCACGCCCGCCGGGGGTCGAGTCCGACCCCCGGCGGGCGGTGTCGTGTCGGGCGGGTGAGATCTCGGGCGGTGAGGTGTCAGGCGTCGTCGGGGTGCACGAGGCCGCCGATCTCGCGCAGGTCGAGGGCGTAGATCTGCTCGACGCCGTCCGGCTCGGGCTGCGGCGGGGCGGCCTGACCGGCGCCGAACAGCTCGGCGAGGACGGCGGCGATGCCCTCCTCGTCGTTGGTCTCCGTGACCCGGTCGGCCTCGGCGCGCACGGCGGCGGTGGCATTGCCCATCGCGACGCCGATTCCGACGGCGCGCAGCATCGGCAGGTCGTTGCCGTTGTCACCGAACGCCACACAATCCTGTGCGGTCAGGCCGCGCGCGGTGGCGAGGTCGAGGACGGCCCGGCCCTTGTCGACGCCCGCCGCCGTGGCCTCGAAGTAGAACGGCGCGGAGAAGGAGTGCTCCACCTCCTCGCCGACGGCCGCGCCGAAGAGCTCCGCGAACGGCCGCAGCCGGGCCGGGTCGGCGAACATCAGCACCTTGTCGACGTGGATCGGGTCGGCCCGACCCGGATCCGGCGCGGCCGTGATCGCCGCGCCCAGGTCGTCCACCCCCACGATCTGTAGGTCGTTGCCCTCGGCCTCGAAGATCACCTGGGGATCCTGCGGCCGGTCGACGACGAGTCGGTCGCCGTCGCACAGCATCGCGAGGATGTCGTGCTGCGCGCACAGCGCGACGATCCGGGCGACGAGCGCCGAGTCGACGCGGTGTCGGGCGAGGATGTCGCCGCTGGCCCGCTCGAGCGTCACGGCGCCGTTCACGCCGATGAGCACCATGCCGGGCAGGTCGAGCCGCACGCGCCGCAGCAGCGAGCGCAGCCCGGCGACGGGCCGTCCGGACGCCAGGACGATCGTCGCCCCCGCGTCGTGGGCCCGCGTGAGCTCCGCGCGGGTGCCGGGCAGCACGCTGCCGCGCGAGGAGAGCAGCGTGCCGTCGATGTCCAGGGCGATGAGTCGCGGTCGTGACGTCATACCGACCATCCTGCACGGCCGGGCAGGGGCACGGCGACGGCCCGCACCCACCGCCGAGCGGCTGGGTGCGGGCCGTCAGGTCGCCGGCAGGGGCGCGCCGCCGGCGGCCTCAGAGCGGGACGCCGCCGATGGTGAAGGCGGCGAGGCAGAAGATCGCGAAGGTGCCGAGACTCCATTTGGCGGCGGTGCGCTGCCAGGCGCCCATGTCGACGCCCGTGAGGTGCAGCAGCAGGTAGATGAACCCGACGAGCGGGGACAGCAGGTGGAAGGCCTGCCCGGTGGTCGAGGCGACGGCGATCTGCATCGGGGTGAAGCCGTAGGTCCCGCCGGTCTGGGCCAGGATCGGCAGCACCCCGAGGTAGAACGCGTCGTTGGACATCAGGAAGGTGCCCGGCACCGAGGCCAGCGCGGTCACCAGACCCCAGTGCGATCCCATGGACGCCGGCACGACGGTGCCGATCGATTCGCCGATGGCCTGCGACATGCCCGACTCGTTGAGGATGCCCATGAAGACGCCGGCGGCGAGCACCATGATGATGACGTGCATGGCGTTCGCGCCGTGCAGCTCGATGATCTCGCGCGATTCGGCGAGCTTGCGGTAGTTCATGAGCAGGGCGATGGCGAAGCCGATCTCGAAGATGATGGCCGACGGCACCTTCGGCACGAAGGACATGCCGCCGAAGATCAGCATGGCCATCATGATGAGCGTGAGGATGAGGTTGGGCCACAGCATGTGCGGGCGCTTGAGCTTCTCGGCCTCTTCCTGGTGTGCGTGGGCGGCCTCGACGTTGTGATCGGAGGCGGCGATCATCTCGTTGCTCGGCGAGAGGCGCATCGCCTCGGTGTCGGTGATCTCCACGATCCCCAGCCGCTTGCGCTCGGACAGGCCCCGCAGCACCGCGACGGCGACGACCCACACGACGGCCACGAGCATGCCGGGCAGGATACTGCGCAGCAGTTCGCCCTCGTCGACCTTCAGAGCAGCGATGATGCGGGCGGTCGGCCCGCCCCAGGGCAGCAGGTTCATGATCGAGTTGGCCATGATGATGAGCACGGCCAGGTCCATCATCTTCATGTTGAGCCGGCGGTAGACCGGGATCATCGCCGAGCAGACGATCATCGTCGTCGTCGAGCCGTCGCCGTCGACCGACACGACCGCGGCCAGCAGTGCGGTGCCGACGAGCACCTTCAGCGGGTCACCCTTGACGATGCGCAGGATGAGCCGCACGAGGGGATCGAAAAGGCCGGCCGTGAGCATGAGGCCGAAGAACAGGATCGCGAACAACAGCATGAAGACCGTCGGGGCGACGCCTTTGACGCCGGCGAGACTGAATTCTCCGATCTGGGGGCCGAAGCCGGCGATCAAGGCAATGACGACGGGGCTCAGGACGAGCGCCGTAAAAGGCGTGGTGCGTTTCGTCATGATCAACACCATGAAGATGATGACGATCGCCAGACCGTAGACGGTCAGCATGACTTCTCCTTTGAAGAGTGTGCGAGGGGAGGGGTCGGGTGTGTGGCCGCGTCAGGGCGGCGGGTCAGGACGGCAGGTCGGTGTGGCCGGGTCGGTGCGGCCGGGTCAGGCGGCGGGTCGGTCGAGCCGGTCCAGCAGCCACGTCAGGGCGAGCAGGTCGGCGCTGCCGCCGGGGCTCAGACGGCGCGCCACGAACGGCGCCTCCGCGTCGAGCAGGGCCGCGGTCAGGGCGGCCGGGGTGGGGCGGGTGGCGACGAGGGCGCGGGCCCAGTCGCGGGCGTACCGCAGGCCGGGCTCGCCGCCGCGGTGCACGAGGTTGGTGTCGTCGTTGACGGCGATGAGCCGCACCAGTGCCCAGCGCAGGGCGTCGTCCTCGTCGCCGGTCGCGGCCCGGCGCTGCCGCAGAGCGGGCAGGCCGACGCCGGTCGCCGTGGCGAAACCGCCGGCGGCCTCGCCGCGGGCACCGGTCACGCCGAGGGTGCGCAGCGCGTCGGAGCCGTGTGAGCGGCCACCCTGCGTGCGCCACTGCCGCAGCAGGGGGGTGGCGAGATCGGCGACGCGGTCGCACGCTCGGGCGGCGCGCGAGCACTCCTCGACGTCGACGCCACACTGATGTGTGTGGAAATCCGCGCCGAGGGCCCCCATGACCAGGCCCATGGCGAAGAGGGCGCCGCGGTGGGTGTTGACCCCGCCGGTCACGCCCATGAGGTCGGCCTCGGCCGCGATCCCGAGCTCGACGAGCGGCTGCACCTGGCCGGGCTGCTCGCTACCGGCGAGCCAGCACGCCCGCAGCCACGGCCCCAGCGCCTGCGCGCTGGCCTCGAGCAGGGCCAGGTCCATGTCGTCGTGGGCGCCGGGAGAGTCGGAGTCGACCAGCCCGGGCTTGGGGCTCAGGCGGGCCTCGACGACGAGAGCGCGGACGGCCAGCGCCGCGTCCCGGCTCGCGGCGGAGACAGCCGCCGCGCCGACGCTCGCGTCGACGAGGGCCTCTCGGGCGGCACTGACCAGCGCCGGCGGATGCGCGGCGCTGCGCGCGCAGATCGCGGCGGGGTCGGGGCAGACGAGGCAGCGGCGCATCGCGTGTCCGAGGGCCGCGCGGCCGAGCACGACCGGCAGGCCGTCGGCGTCCGGGCCGACGACGACGTCGAGGTCCCACAGTCGGCCGAGCGGGTGGCTCTCCTCGATGTCGATGAGCGTCGCCTTCAGTGCCCGGGCGTCGCGGGTGTCCACCGCGAGCAGGTATTCCGGCCCGGTCACCTCGTGCACGCGGCGCCGCCGACAGACGCGCAGGCCCAGCTCGCCGAGCCGGGCGTCGACGGCCGTCACCGCCGCCGCGCAGGCCTGCCGGGCGACGCGGTCGTCCTTCAGTGCGCCCGGCGAGACGATCGTCACGCTGACCACGCACGAGCCGTCGCGCAGCAACGTGAGCTGCTCGGCCGCGCGTGCCTCCCGGCGCGCGAGGATCTGCGCCGGCGTGGCCGCGGCGTCGCGCGCCTCCGGCTGCTGCCGTGTCGTCGGCGCGGCCGTGGTCAGCACGGCCGTGGTCAGCGTGGGTGTGGCCGTCATGACGCCACCGCCCGCACGACGTCGATGACGCTGCCGTCGCGGTAGCGCACGACGCCGACGATCTCGTCGGTCGTCTCCAGCGGCGCGGGTCGGCCGCAGATCTGCTCGGCGCGCTCCCACAGCGACTCGATGCTCGTCGTCGTCATGCCGGCCGCGGCGAGTCGGGCCGCGACGTCGGGCCGGCGCGGGTTGACCGCGATGCCGTATTCGGTGACGAGGACATCGACCGTGTCGCCGGGTGTCACCAGGGTCGTCACGCGCTCGACGACGGTGGGGATGCGGGTGCGGATGAGCGGCGCGACGGCGACGACGAGCTTGGCGCCGGCGGCAGTGTCGCAGTGCCCGCCCGAGGCCCCCATCATCAGCCCGTCCGCGCCGGTCAACACGTTGACGTTGAAGTCGAGGTCGACCTCGAGCGCCGAGAGCACGACCATGTCGAGCTCGTCGACGCAGGCCGCCTTCGCGGCGGGGGAGGCGTATTCGGCGGCCGAGATGACGGTGTGGCCGGGGTTGCGGGCCAGCGACTCGACCGCCACCAGGTCGAAGCTCTGCACGTCGAGCAGCCGTCCGATGAGGCCCTCCTCGTGCAGGCCGACGAGGCCGGAGGTGATGCCGCCCAGCGCCCAGCGGGCGGTGATCCCGGCGCGTCGCATGCGCTCGCCGAGGAAGCTCGTCACCCCGGTCGCGGCCCCGCCGGAGCCGGTCTGCACGGAGAAGCCGTCGGTGAAGTAGCCGCCGTGCTCGAAGACATCGGTGGCCATCTCGGCGATGAGCAGGTCGCGGGGATTGCGGGTCGTACGCGTCGCCCCGACGGTGATGCGCTCCGGGTCGCCGACGGAGTCGACCGGCACGATGTGGTCGACGCGGTCGGCCCGGATGACGGCCGGCGTATGGGGGAACGGCACGAGCTGCTCGGTCAGCAGCACGACCCGGCGGGCGTGCTGCGTGTCGACGAGCGCGTATCCCAGTGAGCCGCAGCGGGCCTGGCCGCTGATGCCGTTGGCGTTGCCGAGTTCGTCGCAGGCCGGCACCCCGAGGAAGGCCACGTCGGGGCGCAGCTCGCCGGCGGCCATGAGCGCGGCGCGCCCGCCGTGGCTGTGCACCTGCACCGGGGCGGGCAGCAGGCCGCCGCGGCTGATGCGCATCGCGAGGCGGCCCCGCATGCCGGAGGTGTAGATGCGGGTGATCACTCCGCGCTCGATGTAGCCGACGAGCTCTTCGTGGCACTCGTTGAGCGAGGACGCGGCGAGCGTCAGGTTGCGGATGCCCAGGGCTTCGATCTGCGCCAGCACCGGCAGGATGACGCGGTCGCCCTCGCGGAAGGCGTGGTGGAACGAGATCGTGCCGCCGTCGACGAGCTCGCAGGCCTCGATGGCCTCGCGGATCGACCCGAGGATCTTGCGGCGATGCCTGGCCTGCCCGTCGAGCAGGTAGGGGGTCGCGGCGGACCACGTCGTGAAGGGACGCAGCCCGCGCAGTGGGGGAGCGTCGAGCGGGACGCGGGTGTGCAGGTCGGTGCTCATCGCGTCAGCTCCTGCGTGGTGCGGCCGGACACACGGGCCAGGCGGATGGTGCGTTGTGCGGCGGCGATGATCGGGGAGTCGATCATCTTGCCGTCGAGGGAGACGACGCCCCGGCCGAGCTTCTCGGCCTGCGCCGCGGCCTCGACGACCCGGTGGGCGTGCTCGACCTCGGCGGCGGTGGGGGCGAGCGCCTGGTGCAGCGGCTCGATCTGACGGGGGTTGACCAGCGACTTGCCGTCGAAGCCGAGCCGCTTGATGACGGCGACCTCGCGCAGGAAGCCCTCGAGGTTGTTGACGTCGGAGAAGACCACGTCGTAGCAGTGGATCTTGGCGACTCGCGCGGCGTGCAGGATCGCGCACCGCGCGTAGAACAACTGCGACTCATCGATCGCCGCGTCGTGCACGGTGTGCATGTCCATGACGTAGTCGTAGGCGGCCAGCGCGATCCCCCACATCCGCGGCGACGCCGTCGCGATCTGCACGGCGTTGACGACCCCGGACGCGGACTCGACGGCGGCCAGGATCTGCGTGCGGCCGGGCTCGATGTCGTAGACGGCCTCGAGGCGGGTCAGCTCGGCATCCAGATCCCGGATCATCTGCGCGTCGGTGACCATCGGCAGCCGCACGATCGCGGCCCCCGCGGAGACGACCGCCTCCAGGTCGGCGGCGAAGAACGGGGTGTCGATCGCGTTGACGCGCACGGCCACCGGCCGGTCGCGCCAGATGGGACTGGCGATCGCCTCGCGGACCAGGAGCCGCGCGGTGTCCTTCTCCCGCAGGGAGACCGAGTCCTCGAGGTCGAACATCACGTAGTCGGCGCCGTAGACGTGCACGGTCGAGATCCACGCGGCGTTGGAGCCGGGGACGAAGAGCATCGACCGGCTGGGGCGCTCGGGCCCGATCTCGGCCAGGTCGGGTGTGCCCGCGTGGCTGCGCGGGTCCGCAGCCGGGCTCACGGCCGGCCCTGCACGATCGGCAGCGCCCCGGTCAGCCCGGTGGGTGCGGCGTGCTGGTCCCGACCCGGCACGCCGGCGACGGCGTCCTCGTCGGCGCGCGTCACGGCGCCCTCGACCCGGGCGCGGAGCACGAACTCCAGGGCGCCCTTGTCGTCGACGAAGACCTGCCCGGTCGTGACGCCGAGACGGTCGAGGTGGTCGGTGACGACACAGCGGATGTCCTCGCCGTAGCGGGAGAGCACCGTCGAGCGGATCTCGACGGCGAGCTCGTCGCCGGGGTGGACACGGACGAGGACGTCGGAGGATTCCAACGTGCCCGCCAGCGCGTCGCGCGCTATTCGCATGACAGCTCCATTCGGTGGCCGGTGGGCCGGGTCGTGAGGGGGTGCACGGACGTGCGGGGCCGGGAGGCCGTGGTGGGCCGCGGCCCAGGGATCTCGTGGACCGTCAGCGCGGGCGCGTGACCCGGCAGCGGGCTGGGGTGGGGCATCGTGTCGGCCGCGAGCCACCGCCGGGCCGGCAGAGCCGCTGCAGGGTCGGGCGCGAGGTCGGGCGCGGGGTCGGGCGCGGAGTCGGGCGCGGAGTCGGGCGCGGCGACGACGTAGTCGGTGATCCCCAGGTGGGGAGCGATCGCGACGCGGAACAGCTGCAGGCTCAGCCCCACGCCGGCCTCCTGGCGATCGGCCGCCCCGGGCAGGAAGTAGCCGGGCACGTCGAGGCGCGGCACGACATACCGGCTGCCGGGGTTGAGGACGATCCGGTCGGCGGCGGGCAGGAGGTCGACCTGCGCGCGCACCTGGGTCAGCCGTGCCTCGGGGACGAAGACCTGCACGGCGTCGACGAGCTCCGCGGCCGCTCGCACGAGGCGGCGGTCCTGCGCGGTGAAGGGGTCGGCGGTAAGCACGAGCGCGGCGACGCGGCCGCCCGTGTCGGTCCGCTGCAGGCCACGCCGGTAGGTGGCGAGCGCGAAGGGGCTGCTCTCCATCATCACGACGCGCGGCGTCGACGCGACGGCCGTGAAGCCCAGCGACTCGAAGGTCGCCCGCTGGCAGGTGGTGGTGAACAGCCGCAGCGTGGCGTGGCCGCGGTCCATGGCCTCGTCGTTGAGCCGGGTCATGAGTCGGGCGGCCAGGCCGTGTCCCTGCACCCGCTCGGCGACGGCGGTGCACTTGACGACCGCGCCGGCCAGACCCATGCAGCCCACGAGGCGGCCCTGGTCCCGGGCGGTGACGAAGACCTCGACGTCGGGGTCGAGGCCCAGACCACGGCCGGCGAGGAGGTCGCGCACCTGGGTCAGCCCGGCGCGATCGGTGGCCGGGTCGAGGGTCCCGATGGTCGGATCCGTCATCGTGCTCCTCCCTGGAGGTTGCGAGGTGTGCGTCGGTGCCGGGCATGACGTTAGGCAGCGCCACACGCACCGGGAAGCGTTGCGATGGTTGCGGCCACAAGCTGCGTAAGCGGCGTTC
>JAVTVZ010000186.1:0-5581 GCA_032229625.1 Dermatophilaceae bacterium
CCGGGGTCGCCCGCAAGGTTGAGCCCAGCAGCATCAAGCCGGCTTCGGCCGGGCGAGGTGCCTCGAGACCGGGTCCGCGTCCCGTGGAACACACGGAGCGACACCCCCGATCGCGTGGCATCGCGCTCACGGCGCCGGCACACCAGACATCAGCACACCCCAGCATGAAGGAGCACCACCACATGGCTCGTGCAGTAGGCATCGACCTCGGCACCACCAACTCGGCCGTCTCTGTCCTCGAGGGCAACGAGCCGACGATCATCGCCAACGCAGAGGGCGGTCGCACGACCCCCTCGGTCGTGGCGTTCAGCAAGAACGGCGAGGTCCTCGTCGGCGAGATCGCCAAGCGTCAGGCGGTCACCAACGTCGACCGCACCATCCGCTCGGTCAAGCGCCACATCGGCACCGACTGGAAGTCCGGCGACATCGACGGCAAGACGTACTCCGCCCAGGAGATCAGCGCGCGCACGCTGCAGAAGCTCAAGCGCGATGCGGAGTCCTACCTCGGCGAGCCCGTCACCGACGCGGTCATCACCGTGCCGGCGTACTTCGACGACGCCGAGCGTCAGGCCACGAAGGAGGCCGGCGAGATCGCGGGCCTCAACGTCCTGCGCATCGTCAACGAGCCGACCGCGGCGGCCCTGGCCTACGGCCTCGACAAGGGCAAGGAGGACGAGCTCATCCTCGTCTTCGACCTCGGTGGCGGCACGTTCGACGTCTCCCTCCTCGAGGTCGGCAAGGACCCGGAGGACGGCTTCTCCACCATCCAGGTCCGCGCGACCCACGGTGACAACAAGCTCGGTGGCGACGACTGGGACGACCGGATCGTCCAGCACCTGCTCACCACGGTGAAGAACAACACGGGCGTCGACCTGGCGAACGACAAGATCGCGATGCAGCGTCTGCGCGACGCCGCGGAGCAGGCGAAGAAGGAGCTCTCCACCGCGACGAGCACCAACATCTCGCTGCAGTACCTCTCGATGAGCGAGAACGGCCCGATCCACCTCGACGAGACGATCACCCGCGCGCAGTTCGAGAAGATGACCCAGGATCTGCTGGACCGCTGCAAGGCGCCCTTCCACCAGGTCATCAAGGACGCGGGCATCTCCGTCGGCGACATCGACCACATCGTGCTCGTCGGTGGCTCGACCCGCATGCCGGCCGTGACGAACCTCGTCAAGGAGCTGACCGGCGGCAAGGAGCCCAACAAGGGCGTCAACCCCGACGAGGTCGTCTCCGTCGGTGCGGCGCTGCAGGCCGGCGTCCTCAAGGGCGAGCGCAAGGACGTGCTCCTCATCGACGTCACTCCCCTGAGCCTCGGCATCGAGACCAAGGGCGGCCTGATGACCAAGCTCATCGAGCGCAACACGGCGATCCCGACGAAGCGCTCCGAGGTCTTCACGACCGCGGACGACAACCAGCCCTCGGTGCTCATCCAGGTCTTCCAGGGCGAGCGCGAGCTGGCGAGCGCGAACAAGCCGCTCGGCACGTTCGAGCTGACCGGCATCGCCCCCGCGCCGCGCGGTGTGCCGCAGGTCGAGGTCACCTTCGACATCGACGCCAACGGCATCGTGCACGTCTCCGCGAAGGACCGTGGCACGGGCAAGGAGCAGTCGATGACGATCTCCGGTGGCTCCGCGCTGCCGAAGGAGGAGATCGAGCGCATGGTCAAGGAGGCCGAGGCGCACGCCGAGGAGGACAAGAAGCGTCGCGAGGAGGCCGAGGCCCGCAACACGGCCGAGCAGGTCGCCTACTCGACCGAGAAGTTCCTGTCCGACAACGGCGAGAAGGTCCCGGACGAGACGAAGAAGCCCGTCGAGGAGGCGCTGGCCGACCTCAAGGCCGCGCTCGCGAAGACCGGTGACGACGCCGTCTCCGCCGAGGACCTGGGCGCCAAGGTGACCAAGCTCAACGAGGTTTCCCAGGCGATGGGCTCGGCGATGTACGCCGCGGCCCAGGCCGAGCAGCAGGCCGGCGAGGGCGCGCAGCCGGGTGCCGACGCGGGCCCGCAGGACAAGCCCGCCGGTGGCGAGGACGATGTCGTCGACGCCGAGGTCGTGGAGGACGACGACCAGGGCAAGAAGTGACCTTCGGACCTGACGCGGGGTCGCCGGCTCGTGCCGGCGGCCCCGCTGCCGAAGGGCATGAGGAAGAGGCGCCGCGATTCGTCATCCGCGACAAGCGGCGCCTGGATCCGCAGACTGGAGATCTGCGGAGCCCTTCGGCCCCCACCGATTCGTCCCCTACGAAGGAGGCAGCGAGGATGAGCGACACCCACCCCGCGGGTGACGACGCCTTCGCCGGCGCGGTCGGCGACGACCTGCCCGGTCGCGAGGGCGAGACCTACCGCGGCCGGCACACCCGACCGGGCGAGGCCGACGGCGCCGGTGACCCCGGCTCCGGTATCCCCAGTGGTTGGCCGGGCGCGGACGAGACGTTCGCCGGCGGCCAGCCCACATCCCCCGCGACGTCGCACGCGTCGGCCGCCGCGGCGCGCGCCGCCTACGCCGACGCCCCCAAGGGCAGCGACCCCGCGGCGTCAGACCACGACGCGTCCGAGCACCAGGGAGTCGAGCACACGATGGCGCAGGCGCAGGCGGCCGCCGACGGCGAGCACCCCGACACGGTCCTGGCGGCCGAGCGGCTGGCGGACCTGCAGCGACTGCAGGCCGAATACGTCAACTACAAGCGGCGGGTCGACCGCGACCGCGACGTCGAGAAGCAGCGCGCCGTCGCCGGCGTCATCGAGTCGCTCCTGCCGGTCCTGGACGAGATCCACCTCGCGCGCCAGCACGGGGAGCTGGAGTCCGGCCCGTTCGCCAAGATCGCCGAGAAGCTCGAGACGGTGCTGGGCCGACACGGCGTGCAGCGCTACGGGCAGCCCGGCGACGCGTTCGACCCGATGGTCCACTCGGCCGTCATGCACACCCAGGCCGAGCTCGCGCCCGGCACGACGGCCACGACCGTCGTGCAGGTGATGCAGCCCGGCTACACGATCGGCGACCGCGTCGTGCGCCCGGCCCTCGTGGCCGTCGCCGACCCGAGCTGACCGCGTCGGCGCCTCGGAGGCCCCGCCTGCCCACCGCAGGCGGGGCCGCCGCAGGGCGTCGGTACACCGCTAACGCGACATTCACACGACAGACAGATATAGGCAGCACACCCATTACTCACCCACACACCAGCGATCAGCGAAGGAGGGTCGATGGCCAGTCAGGACTGGTTCGAGAAGGACTTCTACGCCACTCTCGGCGTCGCGTCCGACGCTGACGCGAACACGATCAAGAAGGCGTACCGCAAGCTCGCCCGCACCTACCACCCGGACAGCAAGCCGGGGGACGCGGCGGCCGAGAAGCGTTTCAAGGAGATCGGCGAGGCGTATGCCGTGCTCTCCGACGTCGAGCAGCGCAAGCAGTACGACGCGATCCGCGCGATGCGCAGCGGCGGGCCCCGCTTCACCGCGGGCGGCCCCGGTGGCGGCTCCGCGGGCGGCTTCGAGGACGTCTTCTCCAATCTGTTCGGCGGTGGCGCGCAGGGCGACCCGCGCTTCTCGACCGGAGCCCCGGGCGGCGGCGCGTATGCCGGTGAGGCCCCGGACCTGGAGGACCTGCTCTCGATGTTCGGCCAGCAGGGCGGCGGCGGCTTCGCCGGCTCCCGCGAGCGCGCCGGCAGCTACGGCGCCGGCCCACGACGCGCGCCCCGCAAGGGCCGCGACGTGCACGCGACGGCGACCATGTCGTTCCGCCAGGCCGCGATGGGCGACACCGTCCGCGTCAACGGCGTCGGTGGCAAGCCGATCACGACCCGCATCCCCGCGGGCGTCAAGGACGGCGCGACGATCCGCCTCGCCGGCAAGGGCGAGCCGGGGCTCGCGGCGGGCGCCCCGGCGGGCGACCTGCTGCTGAAGATCTCGGTCAAGCCGCACCCCGTCTTCACCCGCGACGGCGACAACCTCGTGGTCGATCTGCCCGTGACCTTCGCCGAGGCCGCCCTCGGCGCCACGGTGCCGGTGCCGACCCTCGACGGCGGCAGCGTCAAGGTGCGGATCGCGCCCGGCACCCCCTCGGGGCGCACCCTGCGCGTCAAGGGCCGCGGCGTGCCGAAGAAGGACGCAGCCGGAGACCTGCTCGCCAAGGTCCTCGTGCAGGTGCCGCAGCGCCTCGACGAGGACTCCCGGGCCGCGGTCGAGACCCTGGCCCGCGCCGACGTCGGGCACGACCCGCGCGCCGAGGTCTTCCGCAAGGCGAGGACGGACTGATGACCGCGCCCGGCGCCGGCGGGGCACGACCGGGCCCGGGCGCCGGGCGCGGTCGGTCAGCCGGCGTCGCCCACGACGACGAGGCCCCCGTCTACGTCATCTCGGTCGCGGCGGAGCTCGCCGGCATGCACGCCCAGACGCTGCGGCAGTACGACCGGCTCGGCATCGTCACGCCGGCGCGCACCCGCGGCGGCGGGCGGCGTTACTCCTCCCGCGACATCACCCAGCTGCGCGAGGTGCAGCGGCTCTCCCAGGAGGAGGGCGTCAGCCTCGCCGGCATCGCGCGGATCCTGCAGTTGGAGAACCAGGTGGCCGCGCTGCGTGCGCGCGTCACCGAACTCGAGGACGACGCCGCCAGGTGGCGCACGCTGGCCCAGCACGGGCAGCGGGTCTTCGCCGCCGGGCGCGGCGGTGACGTCGTCGCCGTCCGCGCCGGGCAGCGCCCCTCCCGGGCGACGCCCCGCTCCCAGGCGCTCGTCGTCTGGCGGCCTTAGGGCGTCACCCCCCGCGGCTCCTCGTCCGGTGTCGACGAACGAGGACGGGGACGCGGCGTACCCTCGGGGGCGTGAATCAGGCGTCGGGGCAGGTGCGGATCGTGGCGGAGTCGTCGGAGAGCCCCGTGGCCGTCACGCTGTTGCATGAGTATGCGGCGGGGATCGTGAGCCGGTACGTCGGCAGGGAGGCGACCCCGGCGGAGATCGAGCTTCCGCTGGCCGAGTCGACCCCGGCCGACTTCGAGGCTCCGCGGGGCGCGTTCTTCGTCGCCTTGCTCGACGATGTCCCGGTGGGGTGCGTCGGGGTGCGGCATCTGGATGGGGTGACCAGCGAGCTCAAACGGCTGTATGTGCGCCCCGGCGCCCGAGGGCTCGGTCTGGCCGTCGCGCTCACCGAGGAGGTCGAGCGGGCGGCCCGGGCTGCCGGGCGACGGCGGGTATGCCTCGACACCCGCTCGGATCTGGTCGAGGCGCGGACGCTGTACGAGCGGCTCGGGTACGTCGAGACCGAGCCCTACGGCGGATCGGCCTACGCCGAGCACTGGTACGTCAAGGAGCTCGACGCGGGCTCGTGACGCAGTCGGGCGCGGGGGTCACGCCGGGCGCGAGTCGGGGGTCTGTCGCCGCTGTGGCGGGTGCTCTTCGTGCGGTCCTCGAAGCGTGTCGGTGGTGGCGTCTAGGGTCTGTGTCATCGCGAAGGAGTCCTCGGTTTTCTTCGCTGCGGCCCTTCCGCTGCGACTCGGACAGGGGTACTATTAAGCCATGTCTATCAGCGCTCTACCTTCTCCTGCGGAGCGGCTTCGTGGCCGTGTCGCGCGGGTCGCGGGGGTGC
>JAVTVZ010000187.1:0-3794 GCA_032229625.1 Dermatophilaceae bacterium
TCGCAGCCTTTGGTGAGCACGAGGGAGGCCCGGCCGCGGGTCGTCAGCACGTTGGCCATGAGGTTGGGCTCGTTGATGGTGCGCCAGATCACTTCGGCGGTGTCGCGGGCCTCTTGATCGGACATCTGCGCATAGCGGCGGAAGTATGATTCGGGCCGGTTGAAGGCGGTGCGGCGCAACTGCAGGAATCGCTCGACATACCAGCGCCGGATGTGATTGACGTTGGCATCGACATACACCGAGAAGTCGAAGAAGTCGCTGACCGCCAGCCCGGTGCGGCCGTCCTCGCGGACCCGGGGCGCCTGGAGCACGTTGAGGCCCTCGATGATGAGGACGTCAGGGCGGTGCACCACGACCTCCTGGTCGCCCACGATGTCGTAGGTGAGGTGGCTGTAGACCGGCGCGCGCACCTCCTCGTGGCCCGCCTTGACGGCTGCGACGAAGCGCAGCAGCGCGCGCTGGTCGTAGGACTCCGGGAAGCCCTTGCGGTGCAGCAGCGAGCGGCGCTCGAGCTCGGCGTTGGGGTAGAGGAAGCCGTCGGTCGTCACGAGCTCGACGCGCGGCGTCGACGGCCAGCGGGACAGCAGCTCACGCAGGATGCGGGCGGTCGTCGACTTGCCGACGGCGACCGAGCCGGCGACCCCGATGACGAACGGCGTGCGGTCGGGGCGCTCACCGAGGAAGTTGCTCGTGATGCGGTGCAGGTGGCCCGTGCCCTCGACGTAATAGCTGAGCAGCCGCGACAGCGGCAGGTAGACGTCCTCGATCTCCGCGAGGTCGAGCGTCTCGCCGAGGCCGCGCAGGCGGGTGACGTCGGCGTCGTTGAGATCCAGGGGGTGCTGGCGGCGCAGCCGGGCCCAGTCCTCGCGGTCCAACTCGACATACGGCGAGGGGACGGCCGCAGCGGCGCTCACATGGTCGCGGGCGCGCCTGCTGCGCAGCATCGTCGCGTCACTGCTGTCGAGGCCTGGCACGTCGCCATTCTGCCGAAAAACGCCCGGTTCTCGCCTGGGGCGTGGTCACAGACCTGCGACGTAGGCTTGTGGACCATGTGCGGAATCGTGGGATATGTGGGTCCGGGGGTCGCGCGCGAGGGCTCGGCACAGGCGCCGGCAGGGTCGTCAGGGGCCGGCGCGGCGGGGGATCCGGATCCGGGCGGCCGCGCGTTGGACGTCGTCATGGAGGGCCTGGCCCGACTCGAATACCGCGGCTACGACTCCGCGGGCGTCGCGCTCGTCGACCACGGCGAGGTGGTCACCAAGAAGCGCGCGGGCAAGCTGGCGAACCTGCGGCACGCCCTCGAGGAGCACCCGCTGCCGGCGTCGTCGACGGCGATCGGGCACACCCGCTGGGCGACGCACGGCGGCCCGACGAACGAGAACGCCCACCCGCACCGCGGCGGCACCGACGGCAAGCTCGCCGTCATCCACAACGGCATCATCGAGAATTTCCACGCCCTGAAGTCCGGGCTCGTCGACGCCGGCGTCGACTTCACCTCCGAGACCGACACCGAGGTCGCCGCGCACCTGCTCGCCGCGGCCTACGAGCGCACCGGCGACCTCACCGGCGCGATGCGCGAGGTCGTCAACACCCTCGAGGGTGCGTTCACGCTGCTGGCGGTGCACGCCGACGCCCCGCACACGGTCGTCGCCGCCCGCCGCAACTCGCCGCTGGTCATCGGGCTGGGCGACGGGGAGAATTTCCTCGGCTCCGACGTCGCCGCGTTCATCGGCTACACCCGGCGCGCGGTCGAGATGGGCCAGGACCAGATCGTGACGATCACGCCGGACTCCGTCGACGTCATCGGCTTCGACGGCACGCCCGCGCAGGGCAAGCCCTTCGACGTGACGTGGGACGCGGCGGCGGCCGAGAAGGGCGGCTACGCGACCTTCATGGAGAAGGAGATCCACGAGCAGCCGCACGCCGTCGCCGACACCCTGCTGGGGCGCACGGACGAGCAGGGCCGCCTCACGCTCGACGAGGTGCGCATCACCGAGGACGAGCTGCGCGGCATCGACCGCATCGTCATCGTCGCCTGCGGTACCGCGGCGTATGCGGGGATGGTCGCCAAGTATGCGATCGAGCACTGGGCGCGGATCCAGTGCGAGGTCGAGCTCGCGCACGAATTCCGGTATCGCGACCCGGTGCTGACGCCGACGACGCTCATCGTCTCGATCAGCCAGTCCGGGGAGACCATGGACACCCTCATGGCCGTCAAGCACGCCCGCTCCCTGGGCGCCAAGACCGTGAGCATCTGCAACACGCACGGCGCGACGATCCCGCGGGAGTCCGACGCCGTCCTCTACACGCACGCCGGGCCGGAGATCGCGGTCGCCTCGACGAAGGCGTTCCTCGCCCAGATCACCGCCTGCTACATCCTCGGGCTCTATCTGGCGCAGCTCAAGGGCGGCGACACCGCGCAGCACGCCCGCGAGGTGATCCGCCGGCTCGGGGAGGTCCCCGCCAAGATCACCGAGCTGCTCGGCCGGATGGACCGGGTCAAGGAGATCGCCCGCTTCATGGCGGACACCCGCTCGGTGCTCTTCCTGGGCCGGCACGTCGGCTACCCGATCGCGATGGAGGGGGCCCTGAAGCTCAAGGAGCTCGCCTACATCCACGCGGAGGGCTTCGCCGCCGGCGAGCTCAAGCACGGGCCGATCGCGCTCATCGAGCCCGGCCAGCCGGTCTTCATCGTCGTGCCGGGGCCCGACAGCCCCCACAACCTGCACGACAAGGTCGTCTCGAACATCCAGGAGATCCGCGCCCGCGGGGCCCGCACCCTGGTCATCGCCGAGGACGGCGACGACTCGGTGCTGCCCTTCGCCGACGAGGTGATCCGCGTGCCGCAGGCGTGGTGGATGCTCGACCCGCTGCTGACCGTCGTGCCGCTGCAGGTCTTCGCGTGCGAGCTGGCGACCGCCAAGGGCCTCGACGTCGACCAGCCGCGCAACCTCGCGAAGTCGGTCACCGTCGAGTGAGCGCGCGGTGATCGTCGGGATCGGCCTCGACGTGTGCGACATCGCCCGTTTCGGGCAGGTGTTGGCGCGCACGCCGGCGCTGCGCGAGCGTCTCTTCACGGCGCCGGAGCGGGACCTGCCGCTGTCGTCGCTCGCGGCGCGCTTCGCGGCCAAGGAGGCGCTGGCCAAGGCGCTCGGCGCGACGCCGGGGCTGCGCTGGGGTGACGTCACCGTGCGGCGCGCGACCTCCGGGGCGCCGCATCTGGAGATCACCGGCACCGTCGCCGCCCGCGCCGCGGAGCTCGGGATCACCCACTGGCACCTCTCGCTGAGCCACGACGGCGGGCTGGCGACCGCTGTCGTGCTCGGGGAGCGGCGTGCGCCGGGGGAGCCCGGGGACCTGCCGTAGGTCGCGTGGCCGGCGCGGGGCCGCTCCCGCCCCGCACGCGGCGGGAGCGCGAGCAGTGCTACCAATAGGGAGCAACGATGCAGGCCGAGTCGCCGGGCCGGGGGTGCCGGGGCGGGATCCGGCCGCGCGGGGGGCCCACGCCGGACCGCCCGATGACCATCATGAGGAGCTCTGAGCCGGATGCCGATCCACGCCTGGTCGATCGAGGACGTGCGCGCCGCCGAGGCGGCCGCGATGGCGCAGCTGCCCGACGGTGAACTCATGGCGCGCGCCGCCCACGGGCTGGCCCTCGTCGCGCTCGCCCGGCTCGAGGACACCGGTCACGCGCGGGTCGTCGTGCTCGCCGGGTCCGGGGGCAACGGCGGGGACGCGCTCTACGCCGCGGCGGAGCTGGCCGCGCGGGGCGAGGCCGCCGCCCGGGCGGCCGC
>JAVTVZ010000187.1:3894-5522 GCA_032229625.1 Dermatophilaceae bacterium
GGACGCCTACGTGCTCGCGGTGGACCTGCCCAGCGGCATCGACCCCGCAGGTGAGCGGGTCGTCGCCGACGCGGTCTACGCCGACGAGACGGTGTCCTTCGGGGTCTGCAAGCCCGTGCACGTGCTCGCCGGGGCGCCGGCGTGCGGGCTGCTGACCGTCGTCGACATCGGGCTCGAGGAGGTCGGGGAGCCCGCGGCCGAGCGGCTCGTGCGCGACGACGTGGCGGCCCTCTGGCCGGTGCCGGGGCCGCAGGACGACAAGTATTCGCGCGGCGTGCTCGGCATCGTCGCCGGTGGCGAGCACTACACGGGCGCAGCGCTGCTCAGCGTCACCGCGGCCGTCTGCGCCGGGGCCGGGATGGTCCGGTATGTCGGTCCGTCCGGCCCGACGGGCCTGGTGCGGGCGCAGGTGCCGGAGGCCGTCTTCGGGCCCGGGCACGTGCAGGCGTGGCTCGTCGGGTCGGGCCTGGACCCGGCACCGGCCGACGGTGACGAGCTCGGCCACGCGCAGGTCGGGGCGGCCCGCGCTGCGCTGGATTCCCCACATCCCTGTGTGGTCGACGCCGGTGGGCTCGACCTGCTCGACGGTCCGCGGCGCCACTCCGGCGCGCGCACCCTGCTCACCCCCCACGCCGGCGAGCTCGCGCGGCTGCTGACGCGGCTCGCCCGGGCCGGGGTGCTCGAGCGGCGCGATGCGGGAGATGGAGCAGATGCCGGCGGCGCGGCGGGCGCGGGCGACGCGGCGGCCGAGGCGGAGGTGACGGTCGACGCGGTGCGGGCCGCGCCGGTCGAGCATGCCCGGCGCGCCGCCGAGGCGCTGCACGCGACGGTGCTGCTCAAGGGGTCGACGACCTACGTCGTGCCGCCGACTGCGGCGCTGCCCACCTACGGGCAGTCCGACGGTCCGGCGTGGCTGGCGACGGCCGGCAGCGGCGATGTGCTCGCGGGCCTGGCGGGGGCGCTGCTCGCCGCCGGGCTCGACCCGCTGATCGCCGGAGCGCTGGCCGCGCAGGTGCACGGCCTGGCCGGGCACGAGGCGAATCCCGACGGGCCGGTCCGCGCCCTTGACGTGGCGCAGGCCATCCCGCGGGTCGTCGCCGCCGCGCTGCGCCGTGGCGCCCGACTCGGCATCGTGGGGGAGTGGCGCCCGTGACCAGCGCTGCCGCCGAGGTGCCCGACGCGATGTCACCTGCAGACCCGACGGCACACATCAGTGTGCGATCGGAGCCGTCCGAGGCCCCGCCGACGACCCCGGGGCACGTCGGCCCCGTGCGGGTCGTCGTCGACCTCGACGCGATCGCCGACAACGTCGCCGCCCTGCGCGAGCACGCCGGCGGCGCCCCGATGCTCGCCGTCGTCAAGGGCGACGCCTACGGTCACGGGCTCGTGCCCGTCGCGCGCGCGGCCCACGCGGCGGGCGCCGCTTGGCTCGGCACGGCCCAGCTGTCCGAGGCCCTCGCCCTGCGCGCGGCCGGGCTCGCGGGGCCCGTGCTGTCGTGGCTGCACGCGCCGGGCGCCGACTTCGGGGCCGCGCTGCGCGCCGACATCGACCTCGGCGTCTCCGCGCCGTGGGCGATCGAGGAGATCGAGGCCGCCGCCCGCGCCACCGGGCGCCTCGCGCGGCTGCA
>JAVTVZ010000188.1:0-10199 GCA_032229625.1 Dermatophilaceae bacterium
GTCCCGGGGAACCAGACGGTGTGGCGGACACCGCGGCTGCGGTAGGTGAACGTGTATTCGCGGGCCGTGGCGTCCCAGCGCGGGGTCACCCGCGCCTGACGGGCCAGGCGGGTGGCGGCGTCGCCGGTGAGGGTGCGGGCCGTGCCGCCGGACCAGTCGCGCCCGTAGACCGGGACGCCGAGGGTGAGGCGGTCCGCGGGGATCCGCAGCAGCGCGTAGCGGGACACCGCCGCCACCCACGGGTAGCTCGCGATCGGCCCGGCCGGCGTGCGGCGGGTGTGCTCGTCGTAGGCCATGACGCGCACCCGGGACGCGGCCGCCCCGAGCGCGGCGTAGTCGTACGCCCCCAGGCTCAGCGAGCCCTGCCACACACTCGGCGAGCCCTGCCGCTCCTGGCCGTCGTCGCCGGTGCGGGCCATGACGGTGACGACGCACTGCCGATCGAGCGCCTGCAGCCGCGGGCACAGCGCCGCGACGAACCCGCGAAACGCGACGCGCACCTGGCGGGCGGTGGTGCGGTCGGTCGTCACGGCGAGGTGCTCGTAGTCGAGATCGATCCCGTCGTAGCCGCCGCGCCGCACGAGGTCGACGATGCGGGCGATGTGGGCGTCGCGCGCGCTCGGTCGGCTCAGACACGCCACGGCCCGCGCCGGGTCCAGGCCCGACGCGGTCAGGGTCGGCACGACCGCCGCCCCGCTCGCCCGCAGCCGCGCGACCGCTGCCCGGGCCGTCGCCGCCGAGAGCTGCGGCGTGATCCGCGTGCACGACGTCACGTCGTGCCAGAAGGGCGACACGGTGGTGAAGGCACCCCGGGCCACGCCGCGCCCGGTGAGCGTGGCCAGGCCCGGCGACACCGACCAGTAGGGCAGCCACGCCGCCGTCTCCGGTGCCGGTGAGCTCGCCCCTACCGGCGCCGGGTCGGCCGGTGTCGCGCGGGCGCCCAGGGTCGGGCCGGCGGCCGACAGCACGGCGGCGAACAGGGCGGCGGACAGGGCGGCGAGCACGCAGCGCGCGACGAGACGCGCCGACCCGGCGAAGAGGGTGCGGCGGCGGGAGCAGGAGACGGGCACGCAGCACCTATCGGCCCGCACACCGCTGCGCTCTGCAGAAGGCGGCGCATCCGCAGGCGCGCAGCGAGGTGGCACGGCAGAAGGGGGCATCTCTGCCCCGATCTGCAGCGCGCGCCCTCGCTCAGCGGACCCCCGGCACGGGCCGACCGCTCTCCAAATACACACATGTGCGTGCACCCCAGGCGTGTCGGACGCGTCGCGCGACGGGCTTGCGCAGCAGCTCCAGGGCCTCCTCGCGCGGGGCGAAGCGGTGCTCGCCGATCTCCGTCGCCTGGAGCCGGATCGTCGGGGTCTCGTCGGCGGGGATGACGCCGCAGTCGAAGAGGAAGCGCAGCCCCAGCTTGCGGCCCGGCTTCGGGGGCCGGGAGTCCAGGGCGGCGAGTCGGCCGGTCGTGACGGTCAGCCCGGTCTCTTCGAGGACCTCGCGGCGGCAGGCGTCCCATGGCGATTCGCCGTCGGCCTCCATGACGCCACCGGGGATCGTCCATCCCGGCTTGTAGGTCGGCTTGAGGATGAGCAGCCGATCACGATCGTCGAAGAGCAGGGCGCCGGCCGATGCCGGGATCTCCGGCAGGAACCACGTCATGCCCCGATCATGCCCACCGCTGCGACACGCGCCGCGCGCGGGCCGGCGCACGCCGGGGCCCCGCATACCGAGGCCACCGCACCCCCGGCCGCCGCACGTCGGCGCCGGGCAGGGCCGCAGGCGCCGCCGCGACGCCCTCAGCCACGCGAGCGGGGGTTACGGCGAGCGATCTCGGCGGTGAGCACGGTGGCGAAGGAGCACCACGCGGCATACGGCGTCAGGAAGCGGGCGTGGCCGTCACCGGCGGCCCGCGCGCGGCGCGCCAGATCGACGCTGCTGGCCGCCAGCGCCGCCGCGCCGAGGGTCGCGACGCCCGGGCGGTGGCCGCGGAAGAAGAGCAGGCTCCACCCGGCGTTGAGCACGAGGTTGACCCCGAGCGCCCCGGCGAAGGCGCGGGCCTCCTCGCGGCGCCCGGAGTCCTCCAGCGTGCGGATGACGGAGGCGGAGGTGCCTGCGATCGAGGCGTAGAGCGGCGTCCAGACCAGCGGGAAGGCCAGCGGCGGCGGCTGCCACGCCGGCAGGTCGAGCCCGCGGTACCAGCGGCTGTCGGGGTCGGTGGCCAGGGACCCGACGAGCGCGGTGGCGGCGGTGGCGGCGGTCGTCGCGGCCAGGGTGGCGGGCCCGCGCTGCGGGGGCGCGCCGCGCAGGGCCGTGCGCACGGCGTCGTCGAATCCGGTCGGCCCACCCGGCGGCGGCCCGACGGCGGTGTCGATGTCCCGGTCGTCGCAGACGACCTCGTGCACGAGGCTGCCGACGAGCGGCTTGGCGACGCCGGCGTCGACCGGCGTGACCAGCCCCACCCAGTGGCTCGCCAGGCCCGGTGTGAGCACCGGCACGGTGATGACGAGGCGCCGCCGCAGCCCGGTCGCGGCCGCGAAGCGGCGGATCATGTCGGCATAGGCCAGCACCTCGGGGCCACCGATGTCGAAGGCCCGGTTCACCTCCGGCGGCAGGTCGGCGGCCCCGACGAGGTAGTGCAGCGCGTCGTCGATGGCGATCGGCTGGACGCGGTTGCGCAGCCACTTCGGGGCGATCATCCCCGGCAGCCGCTGCGTGAGGTGCCGCAGCATGTCGAACGACGCCGACCCCGACCCGAGGATCACCGCGGCCTGCAGGCACGCCGCCGGCACGGCGCAGTCGAGGAAGACCTGGCCGACCTCGACGCGCGAGGCCAGGTGCGCCGAGAGCGTCGCGCCGGCCGGGTGCAGGCCGCCGAGATAGACGATGCGTCGCACCCCGGCCTGCTCGCACGCCCGCGCGAAGCCCTGCGCGAGCTCGCGGTCGCGCCGCGCGAAGTCGCCGCCGCCGTCCATCGAGTGCAGCAGGTAGTAGGCGACGGACACTCCGTGCAGGGCCGCCCGCAGGTCCGCGGGATCCCTCGCGTCACCCTCGACGATCTCTACCTGGTCGTGCCAGGGGCGCTCGCGTAGCCGCTGCGCGCTGCGCGACAGGACCCGGACG
Source organism: Dermatophilaceae bacterium (assembly GCA_032229625.1). Classification (GTDB taxonomy): domain Bacteria; phylum Actinomycetota; class Actinomycetes; order Actinomycetales; family Dermatophilaceae; genus Kineosphaera. The sequence continues at coordinate 3,118 of JAVTVZ010000188.1, forward strand.
GGGTGCCCGGCGGCGAGTAGCCGGGGCACGAGCAGCCCACCGATGTAGCCGGTGGCGCCGGTGACCAGCACGGGGGCGCTCGGGTGGGGAGCAGGTGCGGTCGGGTCGGGAGCAGGTGTGGTCATGTCGGTCACCTCAGGGAGTCCAGGACGGGAGGAAGGAGGAAGAGCATGGCCGCTGACCAGGAGATATGCACCAGGATCGGGCCGAGCACCCCGCCGGTGACGCGGCGCTGCAGGCCGCAGACGAGGCCGAGGACGGCGGCGGCGAGGACGAGCAGGGGGATGCCGGCGACGAGGGTCGCCAGCGCGTAGACGACGGTCGTGATCGCGACGGCGTGCCGGCGCCCGACGGAGGCGAAGAGCGCGCCGCGGAAGTACAGCTCCTCGCCGACGCCGTTGACGAGGGTGACGACGGCGACGATCGGCAGCGACCCCAGCCGCGCATGGTCGAGCAGCTCGTCCAACGGCCCGCGCAGCAGCGGGATGCGGGCGACGACGAGGGCCCCGGCGAGGAAGATCCCCACGAGCAGCGCGGCGAGCGCGAGCGACTGCACGACGGGGCGGGCGACATCACCGGTGCGGGTCCACGCGTGCCCCAGGTGCAGCGGCCCCGAGGCGAACGCGCCGATCGTCCAGACCGCCGCGAGGGCGAGCGTGACGACATAGAAGCGCGGGTCGCCGGCGGGGATGCGCAGGCCGATCCCCAGCAGCGCGGCGCCGCCGACGAGGGTGAGCGCGGCGACGACCCGGCGTCGACGCAGCGCCGCGTCGGGCTGGCGGTGGTCGCGCGGCACGGGGTCGAAGAGCGCGGCCCGGGCGAAGGCCTGCAGCTCCCGGATCGGGTGGATCACCGGGCCGGTCCCCCCGCGAGCCGCTGCCGCGCGGCCCCCGGTGCGCCCGGTACGCCCAGAGCATCCAGAGCACCCGGTGCGCCGACTGGCTGCGCGGTCATCGGCGCCTCCTCGAAGCGGTCCGGTCGAGATCGGGCCGGCGGCCCGACACCGGCGATCATTCCATCATCGAACAGTGTTGACCATCTCGTGACACCCCGCACTCGGGCCGCCGGGGCCATCGAAGCGCACCGAAGCGCACCCGCAGAACACCCGGGGTCGACCGGGCCGGATCTCACCGGCCGAGCCGGTGCACCGACGAACTGCATCGGTGAGCTGCACCGATCAGCGGGGCCGCTCGTCGTAGGACTGCCGGGCCGCAGCGGCCAGGTCGGCCAGGACGCGCGCGACGAGGGCGAGTTCGTCGTCGCTGTAGGACGTCAGGGCCTGCACCTGCTGCCGCGTCAGGGGCTCGAACATCGCGCGGCTGACATCGCGGGCGTGCTGCGTGGGCTCGACGACGATCATCCGGCGGTCCGTGTCGTGCCGCCGCCGATGGGCGTGGCCGGCCCGCTCGAGCCGGTCGAGCAGCGCGGAGACGGCGGGGGCCGAGAGGTTGAGCCGACGCGCCAGCGCGCTCGGCGTCAGCGGCTCCCCCGCACGGGCCGCCTCGAGCAGCGCGCCGATCGCGGCGACGTCGCTGCGGTGATGCCCGAGGCCGCGAGCCACCGCATCGACGTAGTTCTGCGTCTCCAGCGACAGCTCCCGTACGCCCTCGCCGACCCGCCGGACCACCGCGCGTCCGCTCGGCTCACCGGCGGCATCGCTCCAGCCGCCGGCGCTGCGCTCGTGCGAGCCGGCACTGCGCTCGTGCGAGCCGGCACTGCGCTCGTGGGCGTCATCGCCGCGATCGTGCGGGCCGTCGGACGGATCGTGCGCGCCACGGCCTGCCTCACCGTCTTCGGGCGCCTCACCCCTGGCGACGCCGAGGTCACCGGTGTCGCCCATCTCACGCTCGGGGCGGTCGCGCGGTAGGTAGTTCACCTTGCCAACCCCCTTGCTTCGATGATCGAATGACATCCGTTCCGAGGCGTCCAGACCTACGCCGGAGCCCCTGCGCTCGCCGTCGCGCCGCCCGGCGCGGGACGCCCGACAGGATCGAGACCCAGGACCGAGACCCAGGACGTGACGGTCCGACCGACGAGCCTGCACGGGCGAGACGGGCAGCCACGGCGTCGGCCGACCGGCGACACGGACGCCATCTGGCATGGTGACACGTCTGTGTGCCTTCGGCCCAGCGTCCGACGATCTCGACCCCTCCCGAGGAGCCTGCGTGCCGACGACGATCCTGTGGCTGCGCCGCGATCTGCGCCGCGAGGACCACCCCGCGCTGCGGGCCGCGCACGAGGCGGCGGACGGCGGCATGGTGCTCCCGCTCTTCGTGCTCGACCCGCGGCTGCTCGACGGCGCCGGCACCGCCCGTCGGGCGGCCCTGCGGGACGCGCTCGATCGGGCCCGCAGCGCCTACGACGACGCGCTCGTCGTGCGCGTCGGCGACCCCGCGGACGTGCTGCCGCAGGTCGCCGCGCAGATCGGCGCGGCGAGCGTGCACGTCAGCGGCGAGTCGACGCCCTACGGTCGTCGTCGCGGTCGCCGCGTGCGCGAGGCCCTGGAGCGGGCGGACGTGACGATGACCGCCACCGGCACGCCGTATGCCGTCTCCCCCGGTCGGGTGCGCAAGGCCGACGGCACCCCGTATGCCGTGTTCACGCCCTTCGCGCGGGCCTGGCGCGACGTCGGCTGGCCGCGCCCCGAGCCCGAGCCGCGCGGCCTGCGCTGGTGCCGCCGGCTCGACCCGACGACCCCCGAGGCCCTCGCCGCGCTCCCGGACCGCACGCGGCCCCCGAGCGACACCGGCAGCGACACGGGCACCAGCTCCGGCTCCGACTCCGACACCGACAGCAAGGCCGGCCGTGCGGCGGCGCAGGAGCAGGACCCCCGGCAGCGGTGGCAGGACTTCCTCGACGAGGACCTCGCCGGCTACGGCAGCGACCGCGACCGGCCCGACCTGGATCGCACGTCGCGGATGTCGGAGCACCTGAAGTTCGGCGCGATCCACCCGCGCACGATGCTCGCGGACCTCGCCGACCACCCCGACGGCCGCAGCCCGGGCGCGCAGACCTTCGTCACGGAGCTGGCGTGGCGGGAGTTCTACGCCGACGTGCTGTGGCATCACCCGCGGTCGGCGTGGCGCGACCTGCGCCCGAGCCTGGCCGGGCTGGCCTACGACGACCCGGCGAGCGACCCGGTGGCCGCGCAGCGGTTCGCGGCCTGGCAGGAGGGGCGCACCGGCTACCCGATCGTCGACGCGGGGATGCGTCAGCTGCTCGCGCAGGGGTGGATGCACAACCGGGTGCGGATGATCGTGGCGTCGTTCCTGACCAAGGACCTACACCTCTGGTGGCCGCACGGGGCGCGGCATTTCCTGGCGCACCTGCGCGACGGCGACCTCGCGTCCAACAACCACGGCTGGCAGTGGGTGGCGGGCACGGGCACCGACGCGGCGCCCTATTTCCGGGTGTTCAACCCCACGACCCAGGGGGAGAAGTTCGACCCCCACGGCGACTACGTGCGCCGGTACGTCCCCGAGCTCGCGCACCTGCCCGGGCGCGCCGTGCACACCCCGTGGAAGCACCCCGCGGGCGGCGATCACGGCTATCCCCCGCCGATCGTGGACCATGGCGCCGAGCGTCGCGAGACCCTGGCCCGCTACGAGCGGCGCTGACCCGGCGGCACACGCCGCCCCCAGGGGGCGTCCGGTAGGCGGTCCGCGGTGTCTCGATTCGAGACTGTTCTTGACTTGATCTAGTCCAGATGATGGGGTGGGCGCATGCCGACGACGCCTCCCGATGCCGCAGAGTTGCTGCGCAGCGCCGGTTTGCGTGTCACTCGCCCCCGCACGGCCGTCATCGAGGTCCTGCACGTCATCCCGCACTCCCCCGCCGATGACGTGGCCACCGCCGCACGCGAGCGGCTCGGCCGGGTGAGCCGCCAAGCGGTGTATGACGTACTGCACGCTCTGCACGCCGCGGGACTTGTGCGCCGCATCGAGCCGGCGGGGTCGCCGGCGCGATACGAGCTGGCGACCGGCGACAACCATCACCATCTCGTGTGCCGCCGCTGCGGCGCCCTCGCCGACGTCGACTGCGCCCTCGGGCAGGCGCCGTGCCTGGAGCCGCCGCAGACGCACGGCTATGCCGTGGACGAGGCCGAGGTCGTCTTCTGGGGCACCTGCCCCGACTGCACCGCCGACACGCAGGCTGCCGACACGCAGACCGCAGACACACAGGCCGCAGACACACAGGCCGCCGACGAGCAGACGGCCGACGAGCCGCGCTCACGGCCCACCGATTCCCCCGACCATCCGATTCGCACCGCATGAAGGAGAACACGATGGACATCGCAGGTCCCCGCCAGTCCCCCGGAGACACCACGCCGCTGACCACGGTCGCCGGCGCCCCCGTCTGGGACGGGCAGAACAGCGTGACCGCGGGCCCCCGCGGCCCGATGCTGCTGCAGGACGTGTGGTTCTTGGAGAAGCTCGCGCACTTCGACCGCGAGGTCATCCCCGAGCGGCGGATGCACGCCAAGGGCTCGGGTGCCTACGGCACGTTCCGCGTCACGCACGACATCAGCAAGTACACGTGCGCCAAGATCTTCGGTGCCGTCGGCAACGAGTGCGAGATGTTTGCGCGCTTCTCGACGGTCGCGGGTGAGCGCGGCGCGGCCGACGCCGAGCGCGACATCCGCGGTTTTGCCCTGAAGTTCTACACCGAGGAGGGCAACTGGGATGTCGTCGGCAACAACACCCCGGTCTTCTTCTTCCGCGACGCGCTGAAGTTCCCCGACCTCAACCACGCGGTCAAGCGCGACCCGAAGACCAACCTGCGCTCCGCGGAGAACAACTGGGACTTCTGGACCAACCTGCCCGAGGCGCTGCACCAGGTCACGATCGTCATGTCCGACCGCGGCATCCCCGCGTCCTACCGGCACATGCACGGCTTCGGCTCGCACACCTACTCGATGTACAACGCCGACGGCGAGCGCTTCTGGGTGAAGTTCCACTTCCGCACCCAGCAGGGCATCAAGAACCTCACGGACGCCCAGTCCGCCGAGCTCATCGGCGCCGACCGCGAGTCCCACCAGCGCGACCTCTACGAGGCGATCGAGACGGGCGACTTCCCGAAGTGGACGCTCTTCATCCAGGTGATGCCCGAGGTCGACGCCGAAAAGGTGCCCTACCACCCGTTCGACCTGACGAAGGTGTGGCCCAAGGGCGACTACCCGCTCATCGAGGTCGGCGAGTTCGAGCTCAACCGCAACCCGGAGAATTACCACCTCGACGTCGAGCAGGCCGCGTTCAGCCCGGCGAACATCGTGCCGGGAATCGGCTTCTCCCCCGACCGTATGCTGCAGGGCCGGCTGTTCTCCTACGGTGACGCCCAGCGTTACCGCCTCGGGATCAACCACCACCAGATCCCGGTCAACAGCCCGCGCGCGGCGAGCACCGTCAATTCGTTCCACCGCGACGGCGCGATGCGCATCAGCCAGGGCCCGACCCCGGCGATCAACCCGAACTCCTACGGGCGCTGGGAGGACCAGCCGCAGTATCGGGAGCCGGCCCTGAAGATCGACCCGATGGCCGACCGGTTCAACCACCGCGAGGACGACGAGGACTACTTCTCCCAGCCCGGCATCCTCTTCCGCGAGAAGATGTCTCCGGAGCAGCAGCAGGCGCTCTTCGCGAATACCGCGCGGGCCATCGCGGGCGCCTCCCAGGAGACCATCGAGCGGCACATCGCCAACTGCACGAAGGCCGACCCGGCCTACGGCGAGGGTGTCCGCGCGGCGATCGAGGCCCTCGGCGCCGACCAGCTCTCCGACGAGGGGCCGAACTCCTCGGAGACCGACAACCCGGTGACGGGCACGACCCAGCGCGACTTCGTCGAGGCCGGCGCCTGAGCGCCGACCCACCGCCCGAAGGCCGCCACCCTCCCGGCGAGGATGGCGGCCTTCGCCGTCCGCCGGGCTGCGCCTGCCAGACTGCGATCATGGATCGCCCCGTGCTCGACCCGGCCCGGCAACGCGTCCTGGGCGCCCTCCTGGAGAAGGAGGTCACGGTGCCGGCCGGCTATCCGCTGTCGCTGACGGCGCTGCGCACGGCGTGCAACCAGAGCACGAGCCGCGACCCGGTCACCGACTACAGCGACGCGCAGGTGCAGGACGTCGCGCGCGACCTCAAGGACGAGGGGCTGCTGCGCCTCGTGTGGGCGGGCAAGGGCTCGCGCACGGTGAAATACCACCAGCTGCTCTCGGAGGCACTGGGACTCGCGCCCGACGAGCGCGCGCTCCTGACCGTCCTGCTGCTGCGCGGGCCGCAGTCGGCCGGGGAGTTGAAGACCCGCACCGATCGGTTGCACCCCTTCGCCGACCGTGGCGACGTCGAGGCGTGCCTGGCCCGGCTGGCCGACCGGCCCGACCCGCTCGTCGCGCAGCTGCAGCGCCAGGCCGGGCAGCACGACCCGCGCTGGATCCACCTGCTCGGGCCGCTGCCGCAAGCCACCGCACCCGGCGGCCCGGCGACCGCCACCCGCGCCGCCACCGGCACCGCCGGGCCGGCGATCGACCGGGACATCGTGCTCGCCGACGGCGCCCAGGCCCGCGACCTGGCCGTGCGCACCGCCTACGACACGGTCGCCGACTCCTACGCCGAGCACCTCGGGGACGAGCTCGTCGCCAAGCCCTTCGACCGGTGGCTGCTCGAGCGGATCGCGCAGGACGCGACGGGGCCGATCGTCGACGTCGGCTGCGGCCCAGGGCATCTGGCGGCGTTCCTCGCCGACGCGGGCGCCGACGTCACCGGCATCGACCTGTCGCCGGCGATGATCGCCCGCGCCCGCGCCGACTACCCCGACCTGACGTTCGAGGTCGGCGACCTCACCCGGCTGCTCAAGCCGCCGCGCGCGACCGGCTGGTCGGCCGTCGTGGCCTGGTATGCGCTCGTGCACCTCGCCGAGTCCGAGCTGCCCGGCGCGCTCGCGGCGCTGGCCCGCACGCTGGCACCCGGGGGCCGTCTCGCGCTCGCCGTGCACCTGGGCGACGAGGTGCGCCACCAGCGCCGCTGGTGGGACCACGACGTCGACCTGCGCGTCGTGCTCCACGACGCCCACGCGGTGCGCGAGGCCGTCGC
>JAVTVZ010000188.1:10299-15797 GCA_032229625.1 Dermatophilaceae bacterium
ACGTCGACCTGCGCGTCGTGCTCCACGACGCCCACGCGGTGCGCGAGGCCGTCGCGGGCGCCGGACTGCGGATCCAGGAGTGGTATGTCCGCGGCCCCGTGGTGGCCGCCGAGGGCTCTGGTGGGCCCGGCGGCTCTGGTGGCTCGCACGTGGACGGGCCGGAGGCCGAGCCGGCGACCGAGCGGCTCTACGTGCTGGCGACCCGCGGACACGGGGCGTAGCCGTCCGCCGGCGCCCACGACGCCCGGCCGATCCCGCCGTTGCGTCCCAGCGCCCGGGCCTGCGGCGGGTCCGGTCGCAGGTGCTCGGACGGATCGGACCAGCGGTTCGAAATCCGCCCGCGGGCAGACGCGTGGGTCGCTACCACACGATTCTCTTGCGCGACGGACTAGCCTTGCGGCCGCACGGGCTGATGACGCGACGACCGCAACCGGTCGCTTCCCCCGGGCGCACAATCAGGAGGGCTTAGGTGGAAGCGAACACTGCTGTCTCGACTATCGAGCTTCACGCGCCGGTCAGCGGCGTGATGGTGCCGATCGAACTCGTCCCCGACCCGGTCTTCGCCAAGAAGATGGTCGGCGAGGGATTCTCCATCGACCCGGTGGACAACACGCTCGTCGCGCCGATCGCCGGCGAGGTCGCCGACGTGCAGCCCTCGGGCCACGCGGTCACCGTCCGCTCGGCCGACGGCCTCGAGGTGCTCATGCACATCGGCCTGGACACCGTGAAGATGGAGGGCGAGGGCTTCACCCCGCAGGTCAAGGAGGGGGAGCACGTCGAGGTCGGCGACCCGCTCGTCATCTTCGATCTCGACCTCGTCGCGAGCAAGGCCAAGAGCCTGCTCACCCAGGTCGTCATCGCCAACTCCGAGCGCGTCGAGACGCTGCGACCGGCGACCGGGCTCGTCTCGGCCGGCTCCGACGTCGCGGCGGTCGTCGAGCTCGTCGCGCCGAGCGCCGACGGCGGCGCGGCGTCGGGGCGGACCGTCACCTCGGACGCGATCCTCATCCCCAACCCCACCGGCCTGCACGCCCGGCCCAGCGCGACGCTGGCCAACCTCGCGAAGAAGTTCAGCGCCGACATCCGGCTGCGCCGCGGCGAGGACTCCGCCAACGCCAAGAGCATGGTCGGCGTCATGGGCATGGCCGTCGCCCGCGGCGACAAGGTGACGATCAGCGCGACCGGTGCCGACGCCGACGAGGCGATCGCGCAGCTCGTCGAGGCGATCAACACCGGCCTCGGCGAGGACGTCATCCCGGTGACGACCGACGACACCGCTGCGGTCCCGGCGATCGACGAGGCCGACCTCGAGCCGGAGCCCGAGCCCGTCGGCCCCCGCTCGGGCGACCCGAACCTGCTGCTCGGCGTGTCCGCCTCCCCCGGCCTCGGGGTCGGGACCGTGCTGCAGCTGCGGCACGACGACATCTCCGTCGAGGAGTTCGGCGAGGACCACCACACCGAGCGCCGCAAGCTCAACAGCGCGATCGACCGCTCGATCCTCGACCTGTCGGCCCTGCAGGCCCGGCTGGAGAAGGAGTCCGACCCGGACAAGGCCGCGATCTTCGCCGCCCACTCCGAGCTGCTCGCCGACCCCGACCTGCTCGACCTCGCCGTCAGCGCGATCGACAAGGGCAAGAGCGCGGCCTACGCGTGGCGCGGGGCGTTCAACACCTACGCCGACCGGCTCGCCGCGCTGAAGAACGAGGTGCTCGCCGGCCGCGCCAACGACGTGCGCGACGTCGGCCAGCGCGTCCTGGAGGAGCTGACCGGGCAGCGCAGCGAGAAGCCCGAGCTCGCCGAAGGCACGATCCTCATCGCCGAGGACCTCACCCCCTCGGACACCGCGCAGCTGGACCGCACCAAGGTCGTGGGCTTCGCCACCACCAACGGCGGCGCGTCCTCGCACGTCGCGATCATCGCCCGCTCGCTGGACATCCCGGCCGTCGCCGGCATCGAGGGCCGCGCCCTGGACATCCCCAACGGCGCCAAGGTCGTGCTCGACGGCTCCAAGGGCTCGCTGCAGACCAACGTCAGCGACACCGAGATCGAGGCGATCCTCGGGCGTCAGCGGCGCATGGCCGAGCGCAAGGCCCGCGAGGAGGCCCACCAGGACGAGCCGGCCATCACGACCGACGGCCACCAGGTCGCCGTCGTCGCCAACATCGGCGGCGTCGAGGACGCGCAGCAGTCGATGACCAAGGGCGCCGAGGGCGTCGGCCTGCTGCGCAGCGAGTTCGTCTTCCTGGGCCGCACCAAGGCCCCGACCGAGGACGAGCAGGCGCAGGTCTATGCCGACTGCTCCCGGGCGCTGCGCCCCGGGCAGCCGCTGGTCATCCGCACCCTGGACGTCGGTGGCGACAAGCCGCTGCCCTACCTGCCGATCCCGGCCGAGGAGAACCCCTTCCTGGGCATCCGCGGCGTGCGCGTCGGCATCGAGCGCCCCGAGGTGCTGCGGGCGCAGTGCCGGGCGATCATGAAGGCCGCCGACGCCGGCGCCGAGCTGCACGTGATGTTCCCGATGATCGCCACGGTCGAGGACTGGCGCGCCGCCAAGCGCATCTGGGACGAGGAGCGCGACAAGCTCGGCGCGACCACGCACGTGCCCGTCGGCATCATGATGGAGGTGCCGTCCGTGGCCGTCATGGCCCGGCAGTTCGCCGCCGAGGAGGGCTGCGACTTCTTCAGCGTCGGCACCAACGACCTCACCTCCTACACCCTGGCGATGGACCGCGGCCACCCCAAGCTCGCGGCGCAGGTCGACCCGTGCAACCCGGCGATCCTCATGCTCATCGGCGCGGCGTGCGACGCCCTGCACGAGCGCGGCAAGTGGCTCGGCATCTGCGGCGGCGTCGCCTCCGACCCCCAGGCCGTGCCGATCCTCGTGGGCCTGGGCGTCGACGAGCTGAGCTGCTCGATCCCGGCGATCCCGTCGATCAAGGCGCAGGTGCGCGCCTACTCCCTGGAGCAGTGCAAGGCGCTCGCCGCGCAGGCGATCAGGTGCTCCACCCCCGCGGAAGTCCGCGCCCTCGTCCCCATGGACGAGGACTGACCACCCCGCCTCCGGACCCCGTGAAGGAATGAAGGACATCGAATAATGTCGAACAATGCCAGTGAGATCGTCAAAGCAGTAGGCGGGCCCGACAACATCGTCGCCCTGAGCCACTGCGCCACCCGGTTGCGTTTCACCCTCCATGACGCGACCGGCATCGACACCGCGCAGGTGGAGAAGATCCCCGGAGTGATGGGCGCGGTGCCGCAGGGCAGCGACCGCTACCAGATCATCATGGGCGGCGCGGTGCAGAACGCCTTCAACGAGATCAACGCCCTGCCGGAGATGGCCAAGGCCGGACAGATGTCGGCCGACGACGTGAAGGCCGCGGCCCGCGCCCAGGGCCCGCGCGGCAAGTACGCGTGGCTGGACGGGTTCTTCGAGTTCCTCTCCGACTCGTTCCGCCCGATCCTGGGCGCGCTGCTCGGAGCCTCGCTGATCATCACGTTCATGGCGCTCATGAGCTCCATCGGCGTCATCGGCAACTGGGCCGACCCCCGCACGTCACTGCCCCCGGGCTGGGCGTTCGTCAACCTCATGTGGCAGTCGGTGTTCACCTTCCTGCCGCTCATGGTCGCCTACAACGCGAGCAAGAAGGTCGGCGCCGACCCGTGGGTCGGTCTGGCGATCATGGCCCTGGTCATGCTGCCCGGCTTCGCGGCGCTCGGTGACCGCCCGGAGACCTATCAGACGCACCTGTTCGGCAGTGACGTCCCGACGATCGACATCTTCGGCGTGCCGCTGCTGATCCGCGACTACGGCTCGCAGGTGTTCCCGCCGCTGCTCATGGCGGCGCTGCTCGGCCCGCTCTACAAGCTGCTCAAGAAGCTCATCTCCGACAACCTGCAGCTCATCTTCGTGCCGTTCATCGCGCTCGTCGTCATGGGCCCGCTCACGGCCTTCCTCATCGGCCCGATCGGGATCTTCGTCGGTGCCGGCCTCGGTGGCCTGTTGCAGTCGATCAACGGTTTCTCGGCGCTGCTGTTCGCCATCATCATCCCGCTGGCCTACCCGTTCATGGTGCCGCTGGGGCTGCACTGGCCGATCAACGCGATCATGCTCGCCAACATCGCCTCGACCGGCTCCGACTTCATCCAGGGCCCGATGGGTGCGTGGAACTTCTCGTGCTTCGGCGCGACCGCCGGTGTGCTCTTCCTCGCGCTGCGCGACAAGGACGCCGCGATGCGCCAGACGTCGACCGGTGCGCTCGCCGCGGGTCTGCTCGGTGGTATCTCCGAGCCGTCCCTCTACGGTATTCACCTGCGCTTCAAGAAGATCTACCCGCGCATGCTGACCGGCTGTGTCGTCGGTGGTCTGATCATCGGCTTCGGTGGCGGCGTCACGACGAACGCGTTCGTCTTCACCTCGCTGCTGACGATCCCCGCGTTCAGCCCGATCCCGCTCTATGCGATCGCCGTCCTCGCGTCGTTCTTCACCTCGATGCTCATGGTGGTCTTCTTCGACTACCGCACGCCGGAGCAGAAGGCCGCGGGCAAGGCCGACCTCGACGAGCCGGAGGCCGCGCCCGTCGTGGTCGTCGTCGGTGACGACGAGGCCAACCAGGCCAAGGAGTGGCTGGCCGCCGTCGGTGGCGCCGACAACGTCGACAAGGCCGACCTCGTCGCCGGCACCCGCGTGCGGCTGCAGGTGCGCGACGACTCCCGCGTCGACACCGCGGCCCTGACCGCCGCCGGGCTGCCCGGTGTCGTGCAGGTCGCGCCGGGCGTGTGGCACCTCGTGGCCGGCCTGGCCGCCGACCAGCACGCCACGACGATCAACCGGATCCTCGCCGGCTCCACGAAGAAGGAGGCGGTCGGCGCCCCGGCCTGACCGCTGCACCCGCTCCACCTGCGCAGGGTGGCCCGCCGAGTCGGCGGGCCACCCTGCGCCCGTCTGTGGGACCGGCCGGGCGATGCCACAGCGACCACGCGATTGCGCTCAGGTGTCGACGGTGGAAGTCTGTCCCCGTCCCTGAAGTCGCCACATCACGCAGGAGTAGACGCGTCGATGATCCTCATCAACGTCAAGTTCCCCATCAAGCCGGAGTACGCCGAGGAGTGGCCGCAGTTGGCCGCGCCCTTCACCGAGGCGACCCGCGCCGAGCCCGGCAACCTCTTCTTCGACTGGTTCCGCAGCGTCGACGACCCGCACACCTACGTCGTCATCGAAGGTTTCGAGGACGACGCGGCCGAGGCCCACGTGCAGTCGGCGCACTTCCAGCAGATGCAGCAGGAATTCCCGCAGTATCTGAGCGCGACCCCGACGATCATCAACACCGTCGTGCCCGAGTCGTGGGGCCCGATGGGTGAGCTGTCCGTCGACTGAGGTCGCGACCCCTGCCGACGGCCACGGCCCGGCGCGGATCCCCTCGCGGGGTCCGGGCCGGGCCGTTGAGGTCTGCGACGTCTACGCGGTGCCGTGGGCGGCCGCGAAGCCCTTGTCGAGGTCG
>JAVTVZ010000188.1:15897-32055 GCA_032229625.1 Dermatophilaceae bacterium
GGTCTGCGACGTCTACGCGGTGCCGTGGGCGGCCGCGAAGCCCTTGTCGAGGTCGGCGAGGATGTCGTCGATGTGCTCGATGCCGACGGCCAGACGCACGAGGCCGGGGGTGACCCCGGCGCCGCGGCGGTCCTCGTCGGAGCCCTGCGAGTGGGTCGTCGACGCCGGGTGGATGACCAGCGAGCGCACGTCGCCGATGTTCGCGACGTGGCTGTGCAGCTCCAGGCCGTCGACGAACGCGCGCCCGGCCTCCAGGCCACCGGCGATCTCGAACGACAGCACGGCCCCGGCTCCCGCGGGCGCGTACTTCTCGGCGAGCTGCGCGTAGGGGCTGCTCGGCAGCGAGGACCAGAAGACGGTCTCGACCTGGGGGTGCGCCCCGAGATAGTGCGCGACGCGGGCGGCGTTGGCCAGGTGCCGCTCCATCCGCAGCGACAGGGTCTCGATGCCGAGCTGGATGAGCCAGGCGTTGAACGGGCTGATCGCCGACCCGAGATCGCGCAGCAGCTCGACCCGCGCCTTGAGGATGAAGGCGAGGTTGGCCCCCAGCGCGCACCCGACGCCGAGGTCGCGGGCGAAGACGAGCCCGTGGTAGCTCTCGGACGGCTCGTTGAACTGCGGGAACTTCGCCGGGTCGGCCGCGTAGTCGAACGTGCCGGCGTCGACGATGACGCCGCCGATCGACGTGCCGTGCCCGCCGAGATACTTCGTCGCCGAGTGCAGCACGACGTCGGCGCCGTGCTCGATGGGCCGCAGCACGAAGGGCGTCGCGACCGTGTTGTCGACGAACAGCGGCACCCCGGCCTCGTGCGCGATGCCCGCGACGAGCTCGACGTCCAGGACCTTGCCGTCGGGGTTGGAGATCGTCTCGCCGAAGAGCACCTTGGTGTTCGGCCGGATCGCTGCGCGCCACGCGTCGGCGTCACCGAGGTCGTCGACGAACGTCGTCTCGATGCCCAGCCGGGCGAGCGTGTGCTTGAGCAGGTTGTAGGTGCCGCCGTAGAGCGCGGAGCTCGACACGACGTGGTCGCCGGCCTGGGCGACGTTGAGGATCGCGAAGGTCGTCGCGGCCTGCCCCGAGGCCAGCAGCAACGCCCCGACGCCGCCTTCGAGCGCGGCGATCCGGTCTCCGACGGCCTGCTCGGTCGGGTTGCCCAGCCGCGTGTAGATCGGCCCGAGGTCGGCCAGTGCGAAGCGATCCGCGGCGGTCTGGGCATCGGGGAAGACGAACGACGTGCTCTGGTAGATCGGCAGCGCCCGCGCCCCGGTCTGGGAGTCGGGGGTCTGCCCCGCGTGCACCTGCCTGGTCTCGAACCGCCAGTCCTGCGTCATCGCTACCTCGTCACGTCGTCGTCACCGCTCCACGCCGGAGCCTTCGGGCGCCAGGCTACCGGGGGGTCCGTGGCGTCTCTTGGTCTGCCCGACCGGTCTGGTCGTCGGCCCGACCGATCCGCTCGTGCGACCGACCGGTGTGCTCGTCGGCCCCACCGTCCTGCGGCCCCTGCGCCTGGCCGGCGGCGCGCGCGGCCTCGTCGGAGCGGTAGCGCGCGCGGGAGATGAGCTGGGCGGACACCGGGATGGTCAGCATCTGGAAGGTGATGACGAAGAGCAGCATCCCGACGTCGAGCCCCGAGCGCGCCCGCAGCCCCAGGCCGAGCATCGCGAGCATGAGGCCGAGGGCCTGCGGCTTGGTCGCGGCGTGCATGCGCGCGTAGAGGTCGGGCAGGCGCAGCAGGCCGATCGCGGACGTCAGGCACATCACGGCCCCGACCGCCAGGCACGCCAGACCGACCGCGTCGGCGACGCCACCCCAGGTCATCGGCCCTCCTCCGCGCGCATGCCGGCCACGTCGTCCGGCCCGGCGCCGCCCGGAGGCGCGCCCATGAAGCGGGCGACCCCGACCGAGGCGAGGAAGCCCACGAGCGAGAGCGAGATGACGATCGGCAGGGTCGTGGTGTAGCGGTCGAGGGCGGCCTCGGTGGCCAGCGCGCAGACGAGGCTGGCGACGAGCACCTCCGAGGCGACGGCCCGGTCCAGCACGCTGGGGCCACGGACGATGCGGATCGTCGCCAGGAGCGCCGAGAGGCCGAGCACGACGGCGATGCCGCCGAAGATCACGGCGCTGATGCCCGTGCCGGCGTCACCCGCGAGTCCTGCGACGCTGCTCATCGGGGGTCCTCCGATCGTGAGGGCGGGGTGGCCGAGAGCGCCCTGAGCACCCGCAGCTCCTGGGCGCGCACCCGGTCGTGCAGCTCCTGCACGTCCTGCTCGCGCGGCGCGTCGAAGACGTGCAGCACGAGTTCGCGCGGCTCGCGGCTGCAGTCGATGTCGATGACGATCGAACCGGGCACCAAGGTGGTCATCTCGGCGGTGATCGTGCACAGCAGGTCGTTGTCGCTGCGCAGCGGCACGCGGGTCAGGACCCCCGTCGGGTGTTCCCACGGGGCGACGGCCTTGTAGCCGACGCTGACGCTCGCGACGGTCATGTCGACGAGGAACCGACCCGTGAGCACGAGCAGCGCCCAGGGATGGGGCCGCACCCCGAAGGTCAGCGGCGGCAACGGGAAGGCCATGAGGACGAGCACGGCGAGCAGCAACCCGGAGACGACGTTGATCCACGACACGTTGCCCCACAGCAGCACCCACAGGACCGTCAGGAGCAGCGCGGACATCGGCTGCACGCGGCGGCGCACGATGCCGCGAGGCCCCGCCGCGCCCGAGCGCTCACGCGACGGCTCGCCCGCGCTCGTCCGCGCGCTCATCGGGGCACCTGCGATCCGAAGACGGCGCTGATGTAGGGCGTGCGGGCCCGCAGATCGGCCGCCGCCCGGTCGGTCATGGCATACAGCGGGCCGGCCAGCACCGTCAGCGACAGGCCGACCACGACGAGCGCGGTCGTCGGCGTGAGCATCCCCCGCGGCACGGGCCGCAGGCCGGCGGCGATGCCCTCGGTGAGCAGCGGCACCGAGGCCCCCATCGACCCGGGCGGGCCGGCGGTCACGTCGCCGGTGCTTCCCTGCACGGCGGCCTGCGAGGCCGGCAGCGCCAGGACGCCGGTCTCGGGGCCGCCCTCGGCCGGCGGGCGCCGCCAGAACGCCCGAGACCAGATGCGGCTCACGGCATACAGGGTGAGCAGGCTCGTCAGCACGGAACCGCCGATGAGCAGGTAGGCCAGGGCTCCCCCGGCGACGACGCCGCCCTGCAGCAGCGCGACCTTGCCGAGGAAGCCCGAGAAGGGCGGGATACCGGCGAGATTCATCGCGGGGATGAAGAAGAGGACCGCGATGAGCGGCGAGGACCGGGCCAGTCCGCCGAGCTCGGTGAGGGAGGACGTGCCGGCGCGCCACTCGATGAGCCCGGCGACGAGGAAGAGGGTCGTCTGCACGACGATGTGGTGCACGACGTAGAAGATCGCGCCGGAGAGGCCGATCTCGTTGCCGATGGCGACCCCGAAGAGCATGTAGCCGATGTGGCTGACGAGGGTGAAGGACAGCAGTCGCTTGATGTCGTCCTGGGCGATGGCCCCGAGGATGCCGACGATCATCGTCAGCAGCGCCGCCCACAGCAGCAGGTCGTTGAGCCGCCCGTCGGGGAAGAGCAGGGTCTGCACGCGGATGATCGCGTACACCCCGACCTTGGTGAGCAGGCCCGCGAAGACCGCGGTGACGGGCGCGGGCGCGGTCGGATAGGAGTCGGGCAGCCACCCGGACATCGGGAAGACCGCGGCCTTGATGCAGAAGCCGAGCAGGATGAGCAGTTGCAGGATCGTCTGGGTCTCCTGCGGCAGCGCGGGGATGCGCTCGGCGAGCTGGGCGAACGTCACCGTGCCCGTGGCGGCGTAGGTCAGCGCGATGGCGGACAGGAAGAGCAGCGAGGACAGGATGCTGACGAAGACGTAGTTGACCCCGGCGCGGACCCGGTCGACGGTGCCGCCGAGGGTCAGCAGCACGAAGCTCGCCATGAGCAGCATCTCGAAGCCGACGAAGACGTGGAAGAGGTCGCCGGAGACGAACGTCGTGCAGACGCCGGCGAGCAGCACGAGCAGCGTCGGGTGGTAGATCGGCAGCGGCGAGCCGGCGTCGCGCTCGTCCTCGGACGAGCGGCCCTGCCCGATGGAGAAGAGGAGCACCCCGAAGGTCACGATCGCCGAGACGAGGACCATGAGGGCGGCGAGCCGGTCGACGACGAGGACGACGCCCATGGGGGCCGGCCAGCCGCCGACCTCGACGACGAGCGGGCCGTGGTCGTCGGCGGCCAGCAGCAGCCCGACGGCGGCGAGGAGCACCCCGACGAAGGCGGTGACGCTGATCGCGCGCTGCACCTCGTCGCGGCCGCCGGCCACGAGGGTGAGGCCGGCGCCGACGAGCGGGAAGAGCACGGGTAGCGGCACGAGCCAGGACCAGTCGCCGATCATGGCAGGCGCTCCTGGAGCCGGCGCGGATCGTCGTCCGCGGGGGTGTCGGGGTGGTAGCAGGCTCCGGGATCGGGATCGTCCCGCGGGTCCACGGGTGCCTCCTCGTCGTAGTCGCTGTCGATGGGCTCGGCATCCATGGCCCGGCGGGCGACCCGGGCGGCCTCGTCGTCGTCCTCGATGAGGTCGGTGCGCGACAGCTGCCACGAGCGGTGGGCCAGGGCCATGACGAAGCCGGTCAGGGCCAGGGTGATGACGATCGCGGTGAGCACGAGCGCCTGGGGCAGCGGATCGGTGATGCCGGTCTCGTTGCCCGCGTCGTCGACGATCGGGGCGCGCCCGGGGCTACCGGCGGCGACGATGAAGAGCAGGTTGACGCCGTTGCTCATGAGCATCATGCCCAGCAGCGCCCGGCTGATGCCGCGCGACATGAGCAGCACGACGCCGGTGCCGAAGAGCACGCCGATGAGCAGGGCGAGGGTGAGGTTGGAGGTCATGACGTCGCTCCCTGCTCCGCGCCGGGGGCGGGCACGGCCCGGCCCTCCTCGCGGTCGACCTGCACGTCGATGCCGGCCCCGAGGCTACGCAGGATGTCGAGCATGAGGCCGACGACGACGAGGTAGACGCCGATGTCGAAGACGAGCGAGGTGACGATGTGCAGCTCGCCGATGAGCGGCATCGGCACGTCGAAGACCCAGGTCTGCAGCACGTCGCCGCCGGCGATCATCGACGCCAGGCCGTTGCCCGCCGAGAGGAAGAGCCCGATGCCGAGCAGCCAGCCGGGCAGCACCGGCAACGCGGCGCGCAGCTCCTCGCGGCCGCCGGCCAGGTAGCGCAGGGCCAGCGCGAGCCCCGCGACGAGCCCGGCCGCGAAGCCGCCGCCGGGGTCGTTGTGCCCCGCGAGCAGCAGGAAGATCGACCAGAGCACCACGGCGTGGAAGACCAGCCGCGTCACGACCTCGAACATCACCGATCGCTGCGCAGGGTCGTAGCCGGAGTCCTCGGAGAGCCAGCGGCCCCGCCCGCGACCCAGCCGCGTGGCGTCGCGGCGCCGGGAGCGGGCGTCGGCGATCCGGTCGCGGACGACCTGGAAGCGGTCCTCGGACAGGAAGATCAGGCTCGCGATGCCGGTGGCGGCGGCGAGCACGACCGACAACTCGCCCATCGTGTCCCAGGCGCGCACGTCGACGAGGATGATGTTGACGACGTTGTGGCCGCCGCCGTATTCGACGGCCTCCTTGCCGAGGCCGGTCGAGGCGGGCAGGGCGGTGCGGGCGTTGGGCAGCACGAGGGCCAGTGCCGCGGCGACGATCCCGACGGCGACGCCGAAGCAGGCGCGCACCCAGCGGTCGTGGCGTGGCCGCTCGTCGGTGAAGAGCCCGGGCAGCCGCCGCAGGACGAGCACGAAGATCAGGATCGAGACCGTCTCGACGAGCACCTGGGTCAGGGCGATGTCCGGGGCGCCGAAGAGCAGGAAGAGCAGCGCGCAGCCGTAGCCGGTGACCCCGACGAGGAAGACGGCCCGCATCCGTCGCCGCGCGCGGACCGCCATGACGGCCGCGACGGTCATGACCAGCGCCGTGAGCACCTGCCCGAGGCCGTCGCTGCCGCGCACGCTCAACGCCGAGAAGTCGGTGCGCAGCAGGACGGCTCCGCCCGGCAGGGCGATGAAGACCGTCAGGATGAGCGCCAGCGACAGCGGCAGCGAGCCCCGCTGCAGCCCCGCGGTCACCAGCAGCGAGCCGCGGTCGAGGCCGAGCATGACGTGGCGATAGAGCTCCGCGGCCGACGCCTCACCCCAGATCCGGCCTGCCCGCTGTTGGAAGGCCTCGAGGCGGGTGTGGGCGACGACGAGCGCGCCACCGGCGGCCCAGGTCAGCAGCGTCAACCCGAGCGCGAGGGTGAACCCGTGCCAGAGGGTCAGGCTCCCCGAGGCCGGCAGCGATCCGACGGTGTCGGCGTAGACCCGCAGCGGCGGCGCGAGGAGCGGCGCGAGCGGGCCGGCGACCAGCCCGCCGACCCCGAGCAGCAGGGGCACACCGACGAGCACCGGGCCGGGCGCGTGGACCGAGGAGGGCGTCGGCCCCGCGCCGCGGAAGGCCCCCCAGACGAACCGGGCGGAGTAGGCGAAGGTCAGGATCGAGCCGAGCACGAGGACGCCCAGCACCCAGGGCGCCCAGTCGCGGTCGGCATCGGCGTAGGCCGCGTAGGCCGTCTCCTTGCCGACGAAGCCCAGCAGCGGCGGCAGTCCCGCCATCGAGGCCGCCCCCAGGGCGCCGGCGACGGCGAGCCACGGCATCGAGCGCCCCAGCCCGGAGAGTTCGCGCAGGTCGCGGGTGCCGATGCTGTGGTCGATCGTGCCGACGACGAGGAAGAGGCACGACTTGTAGAGCGCGTGGGCCACGAGCATCACGACGCCCGCGAGCGCGGCTTCGGACGTGCCGGTGCCCACGAGCACGACGAGGAAGCCGAGCTGGCTGACGGTGCCGAAGGCGAGCAGCTGCTTGAGGTCGTATTGCCGCAGCGACCGGTAGGCCCCGAGCAGCATCGTCGCGCCGCCGAGCACGAGCACGAGCACCCGCCACAGCGGCACCTCGGCATACGCCGGCGCGAAGCGGGCCACGAGGTAGACGCCCGCCTTGACCATCGCGGCGGCGTGCAGGTAGGCGCTGACGGGCGTCGGCGCGGCCATCGCGCCGGGCAGCCAGAAGTGGAACGGCACGAGTGCCGATTTCGTCAGCGCGCCGAGCAGGATGAGCGCGACGGCGGCCAGCGCCGCCGGGTCCGCGCTCGTCGGCGGCGCGGCGCTGATCGCGGCGATGACCTCCGAGAGCCGGTAGGTGCCCGCGCGCTCGCCGACGATGATGAGCCCGACGAGCATCGCCAGACCACCGAAGGTCGTCACGACGAGGGCCTGAGTGGCGGCACTGCGGCTGGCCCCGCTCTCGGGGCGATGCCCGATGAGCAGGTAGGACAGGACCGTCGTCGCCTCCCAGAAGAGGTAGAGGACGAGCAGGTCGTCGCTGGTCACGAGGCCGAGCATCGCGCCGGCGAAGCCGAGCAGGCAGCCCGCGAAGCGCCCCAGCCCCGGCTCGTCGTCGACGAAGTAGGCCGAGCAATAGACCAGGACGAGCGCCCCGACGCCGCCGACGACCAGGCACAGCAGCCACGACAAGGCGTCGAGGCGGAAGGCGAGCTCGAGGCCGATGCTGGGCACCCACGCGAGGCGTTCGACGGGCGGGGCATCGGACAGGGCGGCGCTCGACCGGCTCAGCGCCCACAGGAAGGTCGCCGCGGGCGGCAGCGCGAGCACCCAGAAGGCGTGGCGGTGCATGACGCGCACAAGCAGGGGCGCGAGCACCGCGAGGACGCCGTGGACGACGAGCAACACGGTCACTAAAGGTTCCCCCCAAACGTAGCGGCGCCCCACGGTATCCCGGGCCCGGCAGCCGGGATTCGGCCGCCGGACGGGCGGCGCTCCCGCGTCGCCCTGACCGGCGGCGTCTGGCCGGCGGCCCCGCGATCGTCCGCTGGGCGGACAGGTGTCGTCTCGTCAGCCGAGAGCGACGGCCGGGTCACGGCGGCGGGCTCACGCATCGGACCAGGCCAGGTCGGCGCCGATGACGAGCCGGTCCGCGCCGCCGGTGAGGGCTGCGACGACCGCCTCGGCCTCCTCGGCACGCCCCGGGTCGATCCACAGACCGACGCGCGCGACGACCCGGTCCCCAGCGAACGACCCGGCGAACGACCCGGCGAACGGCCCGTAGTCGATGCCCGCGACCCGCAGCAGCGCCGTGTCGGCGCCGCGCAGCTCGTGCTCGAGGCGCCCGGCGTCGGCGATGTCGACGTCGACGTGCGCGCCCCGCCGCAGCTCCCGGGCGAGCGGCCGAGCGGCCTCCAGGGCCTGGGCGACGGCGTCCGAATACGCCCGGATGAGCCCGCCGGTGCCCAGGAGCGTGCCGCCGAACCAGCGCGTGACGACGGCGACGACGTCGGTGTGGCCGCTGCCGCGCAACACCTCGAGCATCGGTGCGCCGGCGGTGCCGGCGGGCTCGCCGTCGTCGTTGCTGCGCTGGGTGCGGCGCTGGGGGCCGAGCACGAAGGCGCTGCAGTGGTGCCGCGCGTCGTGGTGGGCCCGGCGTGCGGCCTCGACGACGGCCCGGGCCGCGTCCTCGTCGGGCGCGGGCGCGAGGTCCGCGAGGAAGCGCGAGCGCTTGACCTCGATCTGGGCCTGCACCGGCGCGGCGATCGTCGTATAGCGCAGCGGACCGTCCCAGGAGCTCGGCGGGGCGGGGTCGGGCGCGCTCATGCGGGCGGGTCGAAGCGTCCGTCGACGGCCGTCCAGCCGGCGTCGACGAGCAGCTGGCTGCCCGTGACGTAGCTGGATGCGTCGGAGGCGAGGAAGACGACGGCGCCGGCGAGCTCGCTGGGGTGCGCCCACCGGCCCAGCGCGTTGGCCTGGGCGTAGGCGTCGTACCACCCGCGGTCTGCCTTGATCTGGCCGGTCAGCGGGGTGTCGACGACGCCGGGGGCGATCGCGTTGCAGCGCACCCCGGCGGGCCCGAGCTCGGCGGCGGCGGTGCGCAGCAGCTGCACGAGCCCGGCCTTCGTCGCCGCGTAGACGCCCTGGCCCGGCTCGACCTGCAGCGCCCGCATCGAGCTGAAGGCGATGATGCTGCCTCGCCCGCGGGCCGCCATGCCCGCCCCGAACGCCCGGATGAGGTCGAAGTGCGCCCGCAGGTTGAGGGCGACCACCCGGTCGAACTCCTCGGCGCTGTAGTCGAGCAGCCGCTTGCGCACGTTGACGCCCGCGGTGACGACGAGCACGTCGACATCCCCCAGCTGCGCCGCCGCGGCGTGCACCGCCTGCGTGTCGAGGATGTCGAGCTCGTAGGGGGTCATCGCGGCGTCGCGCGACGGCCCGGAGTCCGACGAGTCGGAGTGCGACGAGTCGGGCATCGACGAGAGGTGTGACGACGGGTCGGGCGCCAGGGCGCAGGTCTGCGCGGCGGCCTCGGCGTCGCGGTCGGCGACGACGACCCTCGCCCCCTGGGCGGCCAGCGCGAGCGCGCTCTCGCGGCCGATCCCGCTGCCGCCGCCGACGACGAGCGCGAGGCGCCCGTCGAGGCGGAAGAGCGCGCCGTAGTCGGGTCGTCCCTGCGCGGCGGGGTCGCTCACGGGTGCTCCTCGGGTCGGTGGGCGGTCAGGTGGTGGACGGTGTGCTGCCGGCGGATCGGTCGGCGGATCGGTCGGTGCCGGTCAGGTGCCGGTCAGGTGCCGGTCGGGCGTCGGTCACCCGCGACGGGGGTCGGGCGTGCTCTGCGGCGGCGCCCACGCGCTGGGGAAGGCGTCGGCATAACTGCGCCAGCTCCCCCCGGGCGTGCGCACGCTGCGCGCGGCGAGCATCGCGTGGGCGATCGCGCGGCTCACGGTATCGGCGGCCACCGACAGGATCGCGTGGAAGCCGGCGAGGTCGGGCGCGGGCCCGCTGCCGGTGGCCAGCGCAAAGAAGGTGTCGCCGTCGAACATCGTGTGGACCGGCGACACGGCCCGCGCGAGGCCGTCGTGGGCCACGCCGGCGAGCTTGGCGCACTGGGCCTTGGTGAGGGTGGCGTCGGTGGCGACGACGCCGATCGTCGTCGCCGTGCCCGGTCGGCCGAGCACGAGCGGCGGCTGCTGCGCGGCGCGCTCGCGGGCGGCGGCGACCTCCGCGGCGTCCGGCACACCGAGCCGCTGCACCTCGCCGGGCAGCAGGAGGCGCCGAGCGTAGAGCGCTCCGTCGCCCGGGTCGACCGCCTCCCCCAGCGCGTTGAGGACGACGAGCGCCGCGACCCGATCACCTTGGGGCAGCAGCGAACTCGCGGAGCCGACGCCGCCCTTGAGGCCGCCGCAGGTGGCGCCCGTGCCGGCGCCGACGACGCCGAGCGCGACCGGCTCACCGGGCCGGGCGCGCGCCGCGCGGGCCGCGTCGTAGGCGGCCCGGCCGGTGCCGGCGTCGGGCCGGTGCTCGAAGGAGCCGCCGCGGCCGAGGTCGAAGACGACGGCGCCGGGCACGATCGGCACGACCTGCCCGGGCTCCCCCATCGCCAGACCGACCCCGTCGGCGGCCAGCCCGGTCATCACCCCGTCCGCGGCGGCCAGTCCGTAGGCGCTGCCGCCGGACAGGCAGATCGCGTGGACGCGCTCGACGACGTTGCGGGGGTCGAGCAGGTCGGTCTCGCGGGTGCCCGGTCCCCCGCCGCGCACGTCCACGCCGCCGACCGCGCCCTCGTCGGGCGCGAGCACGACGGTCGTGCCGGTGAGCCAGCCCGGCTCGTCGCGGGTGGCGTGCCCGACGCTCAGGCCGGCGATGTCGTGCAGGGAGTTCGTCGGTCCGCAGGTCACGCTCATGGGCCCTCGCTCTCGTGGGATGTCTCCGCGTCGTCCTCCGCGTCGTCCTCCGCGACGTCGGAGTCGGGGACGTGCGTCGCCGCGCTGCGCACCCCCTCGGCGAGCCGCGCGGCGTCGATCCCGGCGAGCGCACCGGCCAGGGTCGGGATGCTCGCGACGAGGCGTCGGGTGTAGGGGTGCTGCGGGTCGTCGTAGACGCGGGCGGTCGGCCCCTCCTCGACGATGCGGCCGGCCTCCATGACGACGACGCGCTCGCACAGGTGCCGCACGACGGACAGGTCGTGGCTGACGACGACGAGCGTCAGCCCGAAATCCTCGACGAGGTCGGCGACGAGGTTGAGCACCTGGGCGCGCACGGAGACGTCGAGGGCGCTGACCGGCTCGTCGGCCACGAGGATGTCGGGGTCGGGCGCCAGGGCACGGGCCAGCGAGAGGCGCTGGCGCTGCCCGCCGGAGAACTGGTGCGGATAGCGCGACGCGGCCCCCGGATCGACCCCCACTGCCTCGAGCAGCCCTGGCACGCGGGCGCGTTCGCCGCCGCGCCCCTGGGCCACGAGCGGCTCGGCGACGATGTCGGCGACGCGCATGCGCGGGTCGAGGGAGCTCATCGGGTCCTGGAAGACCAGTTGCAGCCGCTCGCGCAGGAAGCGCAGCCGGTGCTGCGGCAACCCCCCGATCTCGCGGCCCCCGACGCGCACCGACCCGCTCGTCGGGGTGTCGAGCCCGGCGATGAGACGCAGGAGCGTCGACTTGCCGCAGCCGGATTCGCCGACGATCCCGAGCCGCTCGCCGCGACGCACGACGAGGTCGACGCCGCGCAGCGCCTCGACCGTCGGGGCCGGGCGCAGCAGGTGCGTCCGCGGCCGCCGGTAGTGCCGCACGAGGTCGCGGACCTCGATGAGCGGCTCCCCGGCCGCAACCCCGCTCGGGGGCGACGCGGCGCCGCGGCGGGCAGCGCTGCGACGGTCGGCCCCCGCCGGTCCCGCGGCTCCCCCGGCCAGGAGCCGCCCGCGCGCATCGACGGCGGTGAGGTCGGAGGCGGCGACGAGCTGGGCGGTATACGGATGGCGCGGGGCGGTGAACACCTGCTCGACGTCGCCGGTCTCGACGATCCGCCCGTCGCGCATGACGGCGACGCGGTGGCACAGCGTCGCGACGACGGCCAGGTCGTGGGTGATGAAGAGCATCCCGGCGTCGCGGGCGGCGGCCCCGGAGACGATGAGGTCGAGCACCCCGGCCTGCACGGTGACGTCGAGCGCCGTCGTCGGCTCGTCGCAGATGAGCAGCGCCGGGTCGTTGGCCAGGGCGATCGCCAGGACGACGCGCTGGCGCTGCCCGCCGGAGAGCTGATGGGGGTAGGCGCGCGCGGCGGCGGCCGGGTCGGGCAGCCGCACGTCGGCGAGCAGCTCGACCGCGCGGGCGCGGGCGCTCGACGCGTCGGCGCCGTGGATCGTCAGCACCTCGGCGACCTGCTCGCCGATCCGCATCGTCGGGTTGAGCGCGGTCATCGGCTCCTGGAAGACCATCGCCATCTGCCGGCCGCGCACGTCGGACAGGGCGCGCTCGCCGGCGCCGACGACGTCGCGGTCCAAGCCGGCGACGCGCACGGATCCGCTCGCGCGCAGTCCCTCGGGCAGCAGCCCCATGACGGACAGGGCGGTGAGCGACTTGCCGGAGCCGGATTCGCCGATGAGTCCGAGACGTTCGCCGCGCGCGACGCGCAGGTCGACGTCGCTGACCAGCGCGAGGCCACCCGAGCCGCCGGCGGCTCCGCGGCGACGTCCCCCGACGTGCACGCTCAGCCCGCGCACGTCGAGCACGAGGTCGCTGCGCGGCCCCTCGCCACCGTCCCGGGCGTCGGTGACCGGCCCCGCCGCGACGGCGTTCATCGGTCCTCCAGTCGCGGGTCGAGCAGGTCGCGCAGCCCGTCACCGAGCAGGTTGAAGCCGAGCACGGCGACGGCGATCGCGACGCCGGGCACGAGCGCCAGTCGCGGGGTGAGGAAGAGGAACGCCTGGCTCTCCTGCAGCATCAGGCCCCACGACGGGGTCGGCGGTGGGGTGCCGAGCCCGAGGAAGGACAGCGCGGCCTCGGCGAGGATCGCAATGGCGAAGGCGACGCTGGCCTGCACGATGACGATGCTGCCGACATTGGGCAGCACGTGCCGCCACGCGATGGCGACCTCGCCGCGGCCGGCGGCGCGCGCGGCCAGCACGTAGTCGGCGCCGAGCACCTGCAGCGCCCCGGCCCGCACGACCCGCACGAAGGTGGGGATGCTCGCGATGCCGATGGCGAGCATCGCGGTCAGCGTGCTGCCGCCGAAGACGGCGCTGAACATGATGGCCAGCAGCAACGCGGGGAAGGCCAGCAGGATGTCGGCGCCGCGCATGAGGAGCACCCCCGCCCAGCGTGGGCTCATCGCCGCGAAGATCCCGACGGGCACGCCGACGAGCGCGGCGACCCCGACCGCGACGACCCCGACGAAGAGCGTGGTGCGGGCCCCGACGAGCAGTCGGCTGAACTCGTCGCGCCCGAAGCGGTCCGTGCCCAGCCAGTAGTCGGTCGAGGGCCCCAGGAGGCGGTGGGCCGGGTCGACACGCATCGGGTCGTGCGGCAGCCAGACGTAGGACAGCAGCGCGGCCGCGACGACGAGACCGACGAGGACGGCCCCGACGATCAGGCTCGGGTCGGCCCGCCCGCGCCGGCGCCGGGCAGCGACCGCGCCGGACGCGCCGGACGCGGCACCGGCAGCAACGCCCGCGACATCTGCCGCGGCGGCGTCGGGGCCGGTCGCGGGCCCGCGCCCGCTCATCGGCCGGCCTTGAGCCGCGGGTCGATGACGGTGTACAGCACGTCGACGATCATGTTGATGACGAGCACGGCGAGCACGAGCACCATGACGACGTCCTGGACGAGGATGAGGTCGCGGTTGGCGACGGCGTCGAGCAGCAGGCTGCCCAGACCGGGCACGACGAAGACGCGCTCGACGACGACCGCGCCGATGAGCAGCGTCGCCAGCTGCAGGGCGAGCACGGTGACGACGGGGATCGCGGCGTTGCGCAGCCCGTGCCGCCGCAGGGCCCGCAGCGGGCGCAGGCCCTTGGCGCGGGCGGTCCGCACATAGTCCTCGCGCATGACGTCGAGGACCGCGCTGCGGACGTACCGCGTCAGGACGGCGCCCTGCACGAGGCCGAGCGAGAGCGCGGGCAGGGTCAGCTGCCGGGCGAACATCACGGGGTCGACGGCCGGTGGGGTCCAGCCGTTCGCCGGCAGCCAGCGCAGCCGCACGGCGAAGACCATGATGAGCAGCAGCCCGGCGAGGAACGCCGGGATCGCGACGCCGATCTGGGAGATCCCCGAGAGCACGAGCCCGGACAGCTGCCGGTGCCGCACCGCCATGAGCGTGCCGACGGGCAGGGCGATGACGACGGCGATGAGCATCGCGGCCGCCACGAGCCACACGGTCACGCCGAGGCGGTCGAGGATCTGCGGCGCGATCGGCGCGCGGCTGATGTAGCTGTCGCCGAGGTCGAAGCGCACGAGCCCGCCGACCCACTCGACATACCGCTGCAGCAGGGGCGCGTCGAGCCCGAAGTCGGCCCGCAGCCGGGCGACGGCCTCCTCGCCGGCGTTGACGCCGAGCGCGACCCGGGCGGGGTCACCGGGCAGCACCTGCAGGAAGCCGAAGACGAGCACCGAGCTGACCCCCAGGCTCAGCAGCAGCGTCGCGACCCGGCGCGCGATGAGGACGACCACTGCTAGGAGCGGCGCAGGGCCGTCAGGTCGAAGGACTCGGCGATCGCGTTCTTCGGCAGCCCCGTGATCCCGGCGTCGGCGACCATGAGGTTGGGCAGCAGGAAGAGCCAGTCGCTCGCGGCGTCGGTCGACAGCAGCCGCGCGGCCTTCTTCATGGTGTCGGTCTGGGCGGCCTCGTCGCCGGAGTCGGCGGTCGCGAGCAGCGCCGTCAGCTCCGGGTTCTTGTAGTGGATGTAGTAGTCCGGGTTGCCGAAGACCGCGGGCAGGTCGCGCGGCTCGACGTGGGCGATCATCGACATCTCGTAGTCGCCGCCCTTGAAGACGCTGGTCAGCCACGCGGCGGGGAATTCGAGCTGGTCGAGGGTGACCGTGAAGCCGGCCTGCTCCAGCTGGCTCTTGACGACCTGGCCGCACGCCGTCGCATACGGCAGTGACGGCAGCCGCAGCCGGATCGCGGGGTTCGGCGTGCCGGCACTCGCGAGCAGTGACCTGGCCTTGGCGACGTCGTGGGGCGCGACGCCGGTGAGGTCCTCGTACCAGGGGTCCGTCGGCGGCACCATCGAGCCGATGAGCGTGCCGCGGCCGGCCCAGCACGTGTCGAGCAGCGCCTGGTGGTCGATCGCGTGCCGCACGGCCTGGCGCACCGGCAGCTTGTCGAAGGGGGCGCGGGCGTTGTTCATCGACAGCACGACCTCGCCGTTCGTCGTGCCCTCGATGACCTGGTATTTGTCGTTGCCCTCGAACTGCGCGAGCGTCTCGGGGGCCTGCACCGTCGAGATCACGTCGATGGTGTCGGTGAGCATCGCGTTGTTCAGGGCCGTCGGGTCCTTGAAGTAGGCGAGCTTGACCGAGTCGAACTGCGGCGGCGTGCCCCAGTAGTGCGGGTTGCGCGTCAGCGTCAGGGAGTCGCCGCGGTTCCACGAGCCCAGGGTGTAGGGGCCGGTGCCGACGGTCGTCGTGGCGAGCTTGTCGACGCCGGACGTGCTGAACATCGCCCCGATCCGCGTCGTCATCCGATAGAGCCAGTCGTTGCTCGGGCGGCTCAGCGTCACCTGCAGCTGCGTCGGTGAGAGCGCCTTCGCCTCCGCCACGACGTCCATCGCCTTGGCCAGCGACGTCGTCCAGTCCTTCTTCACACGGTTGATGGAGAAGACGGCGTCGTCGGCGTCGAAGGTGTCGCCGTTGGTGAAGGTCGCGCCCTGCACGAGATCGAACGTGTAGGTCTTGCGGTCCTGCGAGACCGTCCACTTCGTGGCCAGGCCGGGCACGATCGTGCCCTCGCCGTCGAGCTTGACGAGACCCTCGTAGACGTTCGTCAGCAGCGCCTGCGGGATCGCCGCCCCGTCGGAGGTCGTGAAGTCCAGGCTCGCGGGCTCGGCGACCATGCCGACGGCCAGCGTGCCTCCGGCGGCCCCGCCGGTGCCGCCCGCGCCGGGCGTGGCCCCGGGCTGGGCACCGGTCGAGCCGGCCCCGGCGGAGCAGGCGGCCAGGGCCAAGGAGCTCACGCACAGGGCGACGAGCGGCACCCGCGGAGTCTGCGGGGTGCGGGACGGTCGCTTTGACATGGTCGCTCCTGCTCGCCGATGAGGTCACCGCGACGA
>JAVTVZ010000188.1:32155-35179 GCA_032229625.1 Dermatophilaceae bacterium
GGGACGGTCGCTTTGACATGGTCGCTCCTGCTCGCCGATGAGGTCACCGCGACGACGGGGCCCATGGACGGCCCATGGACGGCCCATGGACGGCCCATGGGTGACCCGGGGTGACGCTGGGTGACGCGGACCTGGCAAGTCAACCACCTCCCACCGACAAGCACCCGCAGACCGTCCCCGCGCCTGAGCGCGCGCCCTGAGCGCCTACCGTGAGCGCCTACCGTGGGCGCCTACCGTGGGCGCAGGATCGCCGGCCGGTGGCCCGCCCCGTTCTCTCCACGCCTCGAGGGAGGCCCGTATGACGTTCGACGGCATCGCCGGGCGGCTGCATCGCGCGGTCGCCGAGCACGCCGCACGCACCGCGCTGCACGAGGTGCGCGACGGGCGCACCCGCGTCATCACCTACACCGAGGTGGGGCGGCGGTTGCGGGCGCTGGCCGCCGCGCTCGAGCACGCCGGGGCGGCGCCCGGGCAGGCCCTCATCGTGCGCGGCGAGGGCCCCGACGCCCTCGTCGCCGAGCTGGCCGCCGTCGCCGCCGGCTATGTCGTCGTGCCGGTGCCGGATCCCGCGACCGCGCTGTCGGCGATCGCCGAGGGCGTGCGCGCCGCCGGGCTGACCCCGGCCGCCGTCATCGCCGCGCCCGGCCAGGGGTCTGGCGAGGCGGCCGGCGGCCGGCGGTCGCCGCTGCCGCGGATCGGGCTCACCCCGCCACCGGGGGCGGTGCTGGCGCCCGTCCGCGCGCAGTGCGACCGGCTCCCGGCGTCGCCGGCCCTGCTGCTGCTCACCCCGGACGGCCCGGTGACCCTCACCCACGGCCAGATCGGCGCCGGGCTCGACGCGCTGGCCGAGCTGCTGCCGGTGCGGGTCGGTCGGCGCGTCGTCGCGCACGTGCCGCAGCTGCCGGCCCCGGCGCGGGCGCTCGCGTGGCACGCGCTGCTGCAGGGTGCGCAGGTGTGCCACGTCACCGACGCCGCGCAGTTCGACCCGCGGCAGGCGGTGGTGCTCGTCGCCGAGGCCGCCGACTTCCTCGACCTCGCAGGGCAGTTGCAGGCCCGCGACCGCGTCGGTCTGCGGCGCCGGGCCCAGGGCGTCGCCCGCGACGTCGAGCGGGCCCGCGCGGCCGGCCGGCCGGTCTCGTGGGCGGCGCGGGCGCGGCACGGCCTGCTCGAGGCGACGGTCCTGGCCCCCTCGCGAGCCGCCGTCGGCCGCCCCGCGATCGCGATCTGCTGCGCCGATCGGGCGCTGCCGCAGGACGTGCTCGACGCCTACTTCGCGGCGGGCCTGCCGGTCTATCAGGCGTTCGCGCCGCCGCGCAGCTTCGGCCCCCTGACCTGCAACGTGCCGCGTCGCGTGCGGTTCGCCACCCTGGGCACCGCCGTCCCGGGGGTCGAGCTGACCGTGGCCGACGGCCGGGTGCGCGCCCGCGCCCCGTGGCTGCCCGGCGCCGTCGAGCTGCCCGGTCGGCTCGACGACGAGGGCTATCTCGTCCCCGGGCTGCCCGCCGCCGCAGGCGCCGAGCCCGACGACTGAGCGGGCTCGGCGCCGGCTCGCACGACGCGGCGGCTCGGCGCCGACCCGGCCGCCGGGTCCGCGCCGCGGCTCGCCCGCTCAGGCCGCGAGTTGGGCCAGGGTGTGGATGACCAGGCCCGCGAGGCCGCCGACGATCGTGCCGTTGATGCGGATGAATTGCAGGTCGCGACCGACATACAGCTCGATGCGCGAGGCGGCCTCCTTGCCGTCCCAGCGCTGGATGACCTGCGAGATCACCGGCGCCAGCTCCGAGCCGTAGGTCGAGACGACCCAGGCGAGGATGTCGCCGACGCGGCGGTCGACGCGTCCGCGCAGCGTCTCGTCGACGGCCAGCCGCTGCCCGAAGGACACCGACTCGGCGACGAGGCGCTGCCGCAGCTGCCCGTCGGGGTCCTCCAGCGAGCGCGCGAGCGCCGTCCGCAGCACCTCCCACACGGCCAGGAGCGTGTCGACGGTCTGCGGGTGCGCGAGCAGCACCTCCTTGGCGGCCTCGGCCTTGGCCATCGTCACCGGGTCCTCCTGCAGGTCGCGGGCGAGGTCGGCGACGAGCTCGTCGACGGCCAGGCGCACCCGGTGGTCGGGGTTGTCGCGCACGTCGCGCACCCATTTGAGGGCCTCGGTGTGGACGCGGTCGCTGACGATGTCGTTGACCCAGCTCGGCGCCCACGACGGGGCGCGCTCGGTGATGATCGCCATGAACGTGCGCGGATTCTCCAGCAGCCACGTGTGCGCCTCGGCGAGCACGATGTCGACGAGACGCTGGTGGATGCGGTCGCGCCCGATCTGCTCGAGCAGCCGCCCGGCGAGCGGGCTCACCGGCTCGGCGGCCAGCCGCGGCACGAGGGAGTGCTCGACGAGCTCGCGGATGTCGTCCTCGCGCACGTGGGCCAGGCCGCGTCCGGCGATCCGGGCGACCTCCTGCACGAGCCGCGCGCTGTGGGTCGGATCGGCGAGCCAGCGACCGGCGCGGGCGCTGGCGCCGGAGGCCAGGTAGCGCTCGCGGACCGCGTCGCCGGTGAGGAAGTTGCCCGCGACGAAGTCCTCCAGGCTCTTGGCCAGCAGGTCCTTCTTGCGCGGCACGAGCGCCGTGTGCGGGATCGGCAGCCCGAGGGGGTGGCGGAAGAGCGCCGTGACGGCGAACCAATCGGCGAACGCGCCGACCATCGCGGCCTCGGCCGTCGCGTTGACATATCCCCACGCCCCGCCGCGGTGCAGCGTGGCGACGAAGACCACCGCCGCCAGTCCGAGCAGCGAGGTCGCGACGATCCGCATGCGCCGCAGCGCCGCCGCGCGCTCCTTGTCGGCCGCCGTGAAGGCGCCGAAGGGGCTGCCGCCGTCGGGTCCGGAGGCCGCGCCCGGCCCGGAGGACGCCTGTGTCACCACACTCATGCGCCCGATTCTCCCCCGGGCCGCCGACCCGGTGACCGTGGGCCCGCCCGGGCACCGGCACGGGCGTCACACGCGCGACCGACACCAGCGACCGACACGCGCGA
>JAVTVZ010000189.1:0-5494 GCA_032229625.1 Dermatophilaceae bacterium
GAGCCGGCGGCGTCCGGCAGGGCGGGGTCGCCCTGGGGTCTGCTCGGGCGGGCGGGGCCGCTGTCGCTGCTGCTCGGGCCGTTCGTGCTGCTCGTCGGCGGCGTCACGATGCCGCGGCTCGACGTGGCGGCCGCGGCGAGCGCCGCGCTGCTGGTGACGCTCGTCGTGCTCGCCGGGCGGCACCGGATCGGGTGGCTGCGGCTGCTGCCCGGGCTGCTCGCGCTGGCCTCGGTGACGTGGTCGAACTGGTTCCTCGCCGATCCCCGCGACCTGTCCGCGGCGCTGCTCGCGGGGCTGCGGGTCGCCTGCGTCGTCGTGCCCGGTGTCGTCTTCGCCGCGTTCATCGACGCCTCCGCGCTCGGCGACCAGCTGGGGCAGCGGCTGGGCATTCCGCCGCGCCCGGTGCTCGCGATGACCGCCGCGCTGCAGCGGCTCGACACGCTGTCGACCGACTGGCAGGAGCTCGCCCGCGCCCGCCGCGTCCGCGGGCTCGGCCCCGGCCGCTCGCCGGCGGCGCAGGTGCGGCACTACGCCTCGATGTCGCTGGCCCTGCTCGTCAGCGCGCTGCGCCAGGCCGAGCAGCTCGCGGTCGCGATGGAGGCCCGCGGCTACGGCCTGCTCGCCCGGCCGGGGCACCGCCGCACCTGGCTGCGGCCCGCGCCGTGGACGCGGGCCGACACCGTGCTCATCGTGCTGTGCGCGCTCTTCGCCGCGCTGCCGTGGGCGCTGTCACTCGTGCTGTGAGGGGCCGCGCTCCCGTGAGAGCGCGCCCGCTGAGGCCCGCGCGACGGCGCCGCGGTCGACCGCTCAGACCGTGAAGGTCCCGACGGCGATCTGGTCGACGCGACCTCCGACATACACCTCGCCGGAGTCGTCGATGCGCAGGTCGAGCAGCGAGCGGCGGCCGCCGGGGCGACCCTGGACGACCCTCTTGCGCACGCCGCGCACCCCGTGCGCCGTGAGCCAGGCGCCGAGGTTGACGCCGCCGGTGCCGGTGGCCGCGACCTCGAGCACACCGCCGCGGGGGCCGTAGAACATCCGGGCCACGATCGTGTCCTCCTCGGTCTCCGAGGGGGCCCAGACATAGACGCGCGGCTCGATGTTGAGCAGCATCGCGTAGGAGTGCAGCATCCGGGCGTCCAGCCGGGTGCGGCGCACATCCTGCACGCTGCGCACCGGCAGCACGATGCCGCCGCGGCCGTTGTTGACCGTCATGACGTCGCCGCCGAGCAGGTCGGCGTTGAGCCCGACGAGCGAGGACAGGATCTGGGGCGAGGCCTTGAGCGGCGACGCGACCGGCTCGTGGGCGTCGAGGATCCACAGGTCGTCGCGCTGGAAGACCGTGTAGGAGCGCGGAGCGTCGACGTGGGTCGCCAGGTCGCGGTGGGACGGGTTGTCCGACTCCGAGCGCTCCTGCTCGGGCTCCTCGGTGAGCTGCACGTCACCCTCGCCGCCGCGCAGCGACCGCAGCACCGACGCGGTGGCCAGCGACGCGCTGCCCGCGAAGCCGGTCTCCTTCTCCGGGGAGAAGAAGCGCACGGTCGCCGAGCAGTCACCCTTGGGCAGGATGAAGACGGTCTCGATGTTGACCTGGAAGGCGAGCGTCTGCATCTGTTCGGTGCTCAGGCCCGAGCCATCCTCGAAGACCGCCACCCCGTTGCCGGTGAACGGGGTCTTGCCGTCGGTGAACACGTTGAGCAGGCGGTAGGTCAGATCCATTCCCGCAGCCTATCCGCCGCTGACCGTTTCGTACCGGGTGAGAAGAGAAGCCGCCACACGTCGCTGCGGCGGCCCTCACTGCGGCATCGGGCGCACGGTGAGGATCTGCTCGCAGCGACCGACGGGCCCGTCGAGGTCGTGCAGCCGCGAGCTCGTCAGGCCCACGCCGCTGGTGCCGATCGCGACGGCGGTGTCGAAGCCGACCCACCCGGCGGCGGGCTCGCGCACGAGGTGGATCGACAGGTCGGTGTTGGGAAACATCCAGCGCGCGGGGTCCAGGCGGGTCGCGACGCCGTTGGCGGTGTCGACGACGCCGAGGTAGGCGGCGGCCGGGTGCACATCGACGCCCTCGACGAGCTTCTTGGTCGGGCGCGCCCACGCGACCCCGCGGCCGGGCACCCGCTCGGCGCCGGCGCGGATCTCGAGCGAGGCGATGAAGCCGCCTCCCCAGATCGCGCTGAGGTCGATGAGCGGCAGCTGCGAGGGGTCGGGGATGGGCGGGGTGTCGTCGCCCGCGACGCTCGCGGTGTCGACCCGCGCGAGCCGCCACGCCCGCGCGCGCAGCACGGCCCGCCCGTCGATCGTCACCGTCGCCTCGTCGAGCTCGATGGTGCGGCCGGCGCGGATCGTCTCGCAGTCCACCCGCGTCGGCAGCGCGGGGATGACACCGAGGATCTCGACGGTCAGCCGCGCGAGCTGGAGGTCCTCGCGCGCGTTGAACGTCTGCAGGCAGTGCGCCAGCAGGCCGGTGACCGGCGCCATGTGCTGCTCGTGCGGCAGCCACGCGCCCTGCACGTGCCGCGTCGGCTGGAAGCTGCCGTCGTCCAGCGGCACGTAGTAGGAGTCGACGTCGTCGCGCAGGCCCATCGGGTTGCTGTCGGTCGCCGTGGTCTCGACTGCCGTGGTCTCGACTGCCGTGGTCTCGACTGCCGCGGTCTCGACCGCCGTGGTCTGGGTCGCCGTGGTCTGGGTCGCAGCGGTCTCGGTCGCCTCGGTCATGGGTGCCTCCCTCGTCAGGGCGCTCGTCGGGTGCCCCGGTCGCCGGGGCCGCGGGCCGGGCCCACCGCACGTCGATGCCCGCGATCGGCGTGGGGTCGACGGTCGGGTGGCGGCCCGCCGGGCAGCCTACGTGCCCGGCGTGTCGGGGGTCCGTGACACCATCCCGGCATGACCAGTGCAGCCGAGCCTCCCGCGCCGGGCGGGGCGGCCAGGAGCGTCCCGACCGGCGCAGATGCGGTCGCGCGCGGCCCGCGCCGGCCCGCGCCACCGCTCCCGGCGACCACCCTGCCGGCCCGCACCCTGCTCGTCGAGAGCGCCCTCGTGCTCGGGGTCTCGCTCGGGGCGTCGGCGATCTGGGCGACGCTGTCGCTCGTCCGCAAGCTCACCGAGCCCGTCGCGCTCGGGGCGCAGACGACGGCGATGAACCAGGCCGTGACGCCCGACCGGCCCTGGCTCGACCTCGCCTACCAGCTCGCCGGCATCGGGCTCGGCGTCGTCCCGGCCCTCCTCGCCCTGCACCTGCTCACGCGCGACGACCCGCGCGCCCGGCGGCTCGTCGGGGCGGACGCGCGCCGGCCGCTGCGGGATCTGCTCCACGGCGCGGCGCTCGCGGCGCTCATCGGCATCCCCGGCCTCGCGCTCTACCTCGGCGCGCGCGCCGCCGGCCTCAACACCCAGGTCGCGGCCGCGAACCTCGACGCGGTGTGGTGGGCCGTGCCGGTGCTCGTGCTCGCCGCGGCGCAGAACGCGATCCTCGAAGAGGTCGTCATGGTCGCCTACCTCTTCACGCGGTGGGGGCAGGCCGGGTGGGGGCTGCCGGCGATCATCGTCGGCTCGGCGCTCATCCGCGGCGGATACCACCTCTACCAGGGCTTCGGCGGGGGCGTGGGGAACCTCGCGATGGGGGTGATCCTCGGCGTCGTCTACGCGCGGACGCGACGGGTCATGCCGCTCGTCATCGCGCACACGATCCTCGACGTCGTCGCATTCGTCGGTTACACCGTGCTCAGGGGGCATGTCTCGTGGTTGTAGATCCGCAGCGGCCGCTGCACGAGCTGTGGACCCGCTATCGCCGGCATCGGCCGCGGCTCATCGGCGCGCTGTTCGCCTCGACGCTCAACAAGGTCGCCGACGTCATGCCCGAGCTGCTCATCGGCGCGGCGGTCGACGTCGTCGTGCGCGGCGACTCCTCCTTCGTCGGCACGCTGCTCGGGGTCGAGTCGCGCTACAGCCAGCTCGCGTGGCTCGCGGTCGTCAACGTCGTCGTGTGGTTCATCGAGTCGGCCAGCGAATACGTCGCCGACGTGCTGTGGCGCTCGGTCGCCCAGGGCGTCGAGCACGACCTGCGGATGGAGGCCTACGACCACGCCCAGCACCTCGACCTGCGCTGGCACGAATCGCGGCCCGCCGGAGCGACGTTGGCGACGCTCAACGACGACGTCAACCAGCTCGAGCGCTTCCTCGACGTCGGGGCGCCGCGGATCCTTCAGACGGCGCTCAACATCGTGCTCGTCGGGGCCGTCTTCGCGGCGGCCTCGTGGGAGCTGCTCGTCTTCGCGTTCCTGCCGATCCCGCTCATCGTGCTCGGGTCGCTGTGGTTCCAGAAGCGCCTCGAACCGCTCTATGCGCGGGTGCGCCAGAGCGTCGCCGACCTGTCCGGGGCGCTGAGCGCCAACCTCGCCGGTGTCGCGACGATCAAGGCGTTCACCGCCGAGGACCGCGAGCTCGTGCGGATCGGGGAGGTGTCGGACGCCTACCGGCGGGCCAACGTCACGGCGATCCGGTCGTCGGCGGCGTTCGTGCCGCTCGTGCGGATGGCGATCCTCGCCGGTTTCACGTGCACCCTGCTGCTCGGCGGGTGGCGGACCCTCGACGGGGAGCTCGAGGTCGGCCTGTATTCGGTGCTCGTCTTCATGACGCAGCGGCTGCTGTGGCCGCTCACCGACATCGCCGAGGTGCTCGACCTCTACCAGCGGGGCCGGGCGAGCACGACGCGGATCCTGCGGCTGCTCGTCGAGCCGATCGAGGTGGCTG
Organism: Dermatophilaceae bacterium; assembly: GCA_032229625.1. Lineage (GTDB taxonomy): Bacteria > Actinomycetota > Actinomycetes > Actinomycetales > Dermatophilaceae > Kineosphaera. Next base: position 4,753 of record JAVTVZ010000189.1, read on the forward strand.
CCGGGAGCCGGTCGCTCGCCGACGTCGACGGGCGCGTCGAGCTGCGTCGGGTGAGCACGGGCTACGGCACTGGCCGGGATGTGCTCCACGACCTCGACATCGTCGTCCCGGCCCGCGAGACGCACGCGATCGTCGGGCCGACCGGGGCGGGCAAGTCGACGCTCCTACGGCACGTGCTGCGCTTCGACGACCCGCGGCAGGGGCACGTGCTTCTCGACGGGCACGACGTGCGCGACCTCGACTGGCCCTCGCTGCGCGGCGCGATGGGCTACGTCGCCCAGGACGTCTTCGTCTTCGCCGGCTCGATCGCCGACAACATCGCCTACGGGAGGCCGGAGGCGACCCGCGAGGAGATCCGCGCGGCCGCGCAGGCCGCCGCGGCGCTGGACTTCGTCGACGCGCTGCCCGACGGACTCGACACCTGGGTCGGGGAGCGCGGCGTCACCCTCTCCGGCGGGCAGCGACAGCGGCTCGCCCTCGCCCGCGCGCTGCTGCGCCGGCCCGCGGTGCTCGTGCTCGACGAGGCGACGAGCGCCGTCGACAACGAGACCGAGGCCGCGATCCAGCGCTCGCTGCGCGAGGTGACCGGCGACTGCACGACGATCGTCGTCGCCCACCGCCTCTCGACCGTGCGGCACGCCCACCGGATCTGGGTCCTCGACGCCGGCCGCGTCGTCGAATACGGCACGCACGAGGAGCTGCTCGCCCGCGGCGGGATGTACGCCGCCCTGTGGGCCGTCCA
>JAVTVZ010000190.1:0-5473 GCA_032229625.1 Dermatophilaceae bacterium
GGTGGACGTAAAGGGACTCGAACCCCTGACCTTTCGCGTGTGAAGCGAACGCTCTAACCAACTGAGCTATACGTCCGTGGAAGCGACCGTCAGCATACCCGGCCGGGGGCGCCGGTCCCAATTCGCCTCCCGGCCCTCGGCGCGGGGGCCTCAGAGCGCCAGGTAGGTGCGCAGGAACTGGGTGATCCACTCCGGGAAGAAGCCGGGCAGCCCGGCGATCTTGAAGAGCACCCAGAAGCACAACCCGACGAAGAGTCCGGTCGCGGCCGCGCACGCCAGCCGCACGGGCCAGGACTGCGCGAGGATCCAGTCGTTCCAGCGGCGCAGCTGCACCGAGGCGAAGGCGTGCAGGCGCCTGGCCCAGTGGAATTCGCTGGCGAGGATGCCGAAGCCGAGGAAGACGATGAGCCACCCCGGCCCGGGCAGCGGCACGAGGATCAGCCCGATGACGACGACGCTGAGGCCGAGCAGCGCCACGCCCATCCGGTAGGCCTGGTAGGTCGCGCGCCGCTCTCGGAGCCGACGCCGCCACGCCCAGTCGCGCGGCCGGCGGCTCGTCGCACCCTCGTGCGCGTCGGCCGTCGCGGCGCACGTGTCCGGGCGCGCCGGCGCGACCGGTGCCATCGGCGTCGCCGGTGTCGCCGTCTCGTCCACGTCTGCCCTCCCTCAGTCGCGATCTCCCCCGAGATCTCTCGCGGTCTTTCCGAGATCTCCCGAGACCTCTCGCGATCTCCCACGATGCCCCAGAGCGGCCGCCCCTGACCAGAGGTCGGCCGCCGCTGACCCCAACGCCCGGAGTCGCCGCTGCGGTTCCGCCCCGCGGGCTCGCACGTGCCGGATCCGCGGGGAGCGCCGACCTAGACTGCGCAGATGCGCCCTCGCCTCTCTCTGCCGCTGCTGCTCGCCGTGGCGACCTCCCTCACCGCCTGCGCCGGAGCGGCCGACACCACTGCCCCCCAAGCGAATTCGTCGCCGGAAGGGTCTGGGACGACGTCGTCCGCGAGCGGTGGCCAGGAGGCCACGCCCACGGCGCAGCACCCGTCGCAGATCACGCTCGCCTTCGCCGGCGACGTCCACTTCGAGCGTCAGGTCGCACCGCTCCTGCAGGACTCCGACGAGGTGTGGGCCCAGCGCCTGCCCGAGCTGCGCGACGCCGACTTCGGGCTCGTCAACCTCGAGACCGCGATCACGCAGCGCGGCGCGCCGCAGCCGAAGGCCTACACGTTCCGGGCGCCCGCGACGTCGCTGGACAGGCTCAAGGCCGCCGGCGTCGACGCCGTGAGCATGGCCAACAATCACGCGGCCGACTACGGCCGGCTCGGCGTCGAGGACACTCTGGCCGCCAAGGCCAAGAACGTCCTGCCGATCGTCGGCTTCGGGCCCGACGCCGCGAGCGCCTACGCGCCGCTGGAGGTCGACGTCAAGGGCGTCAAGGTCGCGGTGCTCGCCGCCTCCCAGGTCGCCGAGGAGACGGCCCGCAACTGGGCCGCCGGGCCCGACTCCCCCGGGATCGCGGTCGCCCTGGACCGCACCAAGCTGCGCGAGGCCGTCCGCTCCGCCGCCGCGAATCACGACCTCGTCGTCGTCCAAATGCACTACGGCACCGAGGGATCGACGTGCCCGAACGAGAGCCAGGTCGCCACGGTCGCCGATCTCAAGGCCGACGGCGCGGACGTGGTCGTGGGCACGCACGCGCACCGGCCGCAGGGGTCGGGGTGGAACGGGCGGACGTTCGTCGGCTACGGCACGGGCAATTTCATCTGGTACAACACCAGCGCCACCTCGCGGCCCTCGGGCGTGCTGAGCGTGACGGTCGACGCCGACGCGGCCCGCGCCCGCGGTCAGGCGAGCGGCGCGGACCGGACGACGACCAGGAGCCTGATCACGGACTACACGTGGACGCCGAAGTACATCGCCTACGACGGCGTGCCCAAGGAGCCGACCGGCGGCACGGTCGCTCACCTGAAGTCGCTGGCCCGCTCGGCGACCGCGTGCGCGAATCTGCAGCAGTCACCCGGCTGACTCCTCCGCTGACGTCCAGCGGGCGCAGCGCGCTCCGGCGTCGTGCTGTCACGCCGGAGCCGCGCACGCGGGGTCGTGCCGGGCGGGCGCCGGGACCGGTCAGCGACCGGCGAACCCCAGACACTCGATGGCGCTGACGGTGGCCTGCTCGCGCGGGTAGGTGACCTGCGCGCTCTCCCAGAAGCCGCCGTTGCGGATGCCGCGCAGCGCCTCGGCGATGCTCGCGGCAGAAATGGTGTGCCAGGTGCCCTGGCGCTCGTCGGCGCCGGTGATCAGGACGCTGTAACGACGCGGCGGCGCGCTCAAGGCGCTCGCGATGGCGGTCATCGGACTTCGTACCCTTCCTGGGTGTGGAACTTCGTTCCCTCGGACTCCTGTCGGTCGGAGTCCGGCGAACGTGAGCGGGGGTGGCAGACGACCGCTGTGGCATGGCTCACGTGAGGCATCGACGCTGACCCCTCACCCATCCCGCCCCTGGTCTCGGGGCCACCCGCTCGCTGTCGGTGACCGCCGATGCGCCTACGGACACGACACAAACCCCCGGGCTTGCAGCCCGAGGGTTTGTGTCGTGATGTGGTGGTGGGCGATACAGGACTTGAACCTGTGACCTCTTCCGTGTCAAGGAAGCGCGCTAGCCAGACTGCGCCAATCGCCCGAGCGAACCACCGAGGTGGTGTCGTACAGAGGTGGAGACGGGATTTGAACCCGTGTAGACGGCTTTGCAGGCCGTTGCCTCGCCTCTCGGCCACTCCACCATGGAGATTCTGTCGAGAACCTCCTGAGTGCTACGAGGAAGGCCTCGCTCCTCCGAGCGGACGACGGGACTCGAACCCGCGACCCCAACCTTGGCAAGGTTGTGCTCTACCAACTGAGCCACGTCCGCATGTCGCATCCGGTGGGCGTTCCCGCCCCCGGCGTGCTGGACGACAGTAACCGATCCCGGCGTCCGGATTCAAACTCGGCCCGCCGGGGGGCGTCCCGCGGTCGCCTCGGCGGCGCCTCGTTCGGCCGTCGAAGAGCGTCGGGCGGTAGTCTGGGGGCGACCCGGACACGATTCGGGAGCGACCCTGCGCCCATGACGGCGGAGTTCACCGCCAGGCGCACTGTGCGCGGCCGTGGTGAGCGCCGGCCGCCCGACGCAAGGGCCGAACCCCCCTCGACGCGACCCTGCGTCGACGTGACATGGATAGGAATCATGGACATCTGGCCCGGCAAGGCATATCCGCTCGGCTCGACGTACGACGGGGCCGGCGTGAACTTCGCCGTCTTCTCGGAGGCGGCGAGCAGGGTGGAGCTGTGCCTCATCGCCGACGACGAGACCGAGACCCGCATCGAACTCACGGAGGTCGACGGCTACGTCTGGCACGGCTACGTGCCGAATCTGCAGCCCGGACAGCGCTACGGCTACCGCGTGCACGGCCCCTACGAGCCGGACAACGGGCAGCGGTGCAACCCCCACAAGCTCCTGCTCGACCCTTACGCAAAAGCGATCGACGGGCAGATCACCGGCGACGAGTCGCTCTTCTCCTACAAGTTCGGGGACGTGACGTCCTACAACGAGGACGACAGCCTGGGGCAGACGATGCTCTCGGTCGTCATCAACCCGTACTTCGACTGGGGGCACGACCGCCCGCCGCAGCACGAGTATCACAACAGCGTCATCTACGAGGCCCACGTCAAGGGCCTGACGATGACCCACCCCGACGTGCCGGAGGAGATCCGCGGCACGTACGCCGCGATCGCGCACCCGGCGATCATCAAGCACCTGACCGACCTGGGCGTCACCGCCATCGAGCTGCTCCCGGTCCACCAGTACGTGCAGGACACCCACCTGCAGGAGAAGGGCCTCACCAACTACTGGGGCTACAACACCATCGGCTTCCTCGCGCCGCACAACGCGTACGCGGCGACCGGCTCCCGCGGCCAACAGGTCACGGAGTTCAAGGCGATGGTCAAGGCGCTGCACGAGGCGGGCATCGAGGTCATCCTCGACGTCGTCTACAACCACACTGCCGAGGGCAACGAGTACGGCCCGACGCTCTGCTTCCGCGGCCTGGACAACTCGGCGTACTACCGGCTGGTGGACGACGACAAGGCGCACTACTACGACACGACGGGCACCGGCAACAGCCTGCTCATGCGCAACCCCCACGTGTTGCAGCTGATCATGGACTCGCTGCGCTACTGGGTCACCGAGATGCACGTCGACGGCTTCCGCTTCGACCTCGCCGCGACGCTGGCCCGCCAGTTCCACGAGGTCGACAAGCTGAGCGCCTTCTTCGACCTCATCCAGCAGGACCCGGTCATCAGCCAGGTCAAGCTCATCGCCGAGCCGTGGGACCTCGGCGACGGCGGCTACCAGATCGGTGGCTTCCCGCCCCTGTGGACGGAGTGGAACGGCAAGTACCGCGACACCGTCCGCGACTACTGGCGGGGCGAGGCGGCGGCGCTGTCCGAGTTCGCGTCGCGCCTGACCGGCTCCTCGGACCTCTACGCCCACTCGGGGCGGCGGCCGATCGCGTCGATCAACTTCATCATCGCCCACGACGGCTTCACGCTGCGTGACCTCGTCTCCTACAACGAGAAGCACAACGAGGCCAACGGCGAGGGCGGCAACGACGGCGAGAGCCACAACCGCAGCTGGAACTGCGGGGTCGAAGGGCCGACCGACGACCCGCAGGTGCGCGAGCTGCGCCTGCGTCAGATCCGCAACTTCCTGACGACGCTGCTGGTCAGCCAGGGTGTGCCGATGATCGCCCACGGCGACGAGCTCGGCCGCACCCAGGGCGGCAACAACAACGTCTACTGCCAGGACAACGAGATCTCCTGGATCGACTGGAATCTCGGGCGCGAGCAGCGTGAGCTGCTGAGCTTCGCGAGCCGCATCGTGCGGCTGCGCATGGAGCACCCCGTCTTCCGCCGGCGCCGCTTCTTCAAGGGCAACGCCGACCACGGTGGGGTCTCGGACCTGCACGACATCGTGTGGCTGCGGGTCGACGGCACCCCGATGGTCGAGGAGGACTGGAAGACCGGGTATGCGCGCACGCTGTCCGTCTTCTTCAACGGCGAGGCGATCTACGAGCCCGGCCCGCTGGGCCAGGGCGTGCGGGACGACCACTTCATCCTCATGTTCAACGCCCACAGCGAGCCCGTGAACTTCATGATCCCCGAGATGGTCGACGGCGTGGAGTGGGCCGAGGCGGTCAACACCAACCTGCCCGGCGGTGCCCCCGGCCCCGCCGAGCCGGCCCACCCGTCCGGTGACGTGCTCACCGTCGGTGGCCGCTCCGTCGTCATCCTGCAGAGCCGGCCGCTGCCGGAGGACGTGCAGGCCCTCGACGCGCAGGAGGAGAAGGTCGAGGTCGGCGCCGTCAAGCGCGGCGAGCTGCCCGAATCCCCCGAGCGCGCCGAGCGCAGCGCCGAGCGCGCCGCCCGTGCGCGCAAGGACAAG
>JAVTVZ010000191.1:0-5074 GCA_032229625.1 Dermatophilaceae bacterium
CCTCGGGGAAGTCGGCGCCGGGCAGCCACTCCTGCAGCACGGCCGCCACCGGCACCGACGCCTCCAGCTGCGCGAGCACGCCGATCCCGCCCGCCCAGACGCGGTGGATCAGCAGGTATTCGGGCGGCAGGTTCATCTTGATGCCGGTGCGCCATTGCTCGCCGCGCGGATCCTGCAGCCGGGTGACGACGCCGCGCAGCCAGCTGCGGCTGAAGGTGAAGGCCGGCTCGCTCAGCGGCGTCAGGAAGGGCGTGACGAGGTCGAGCACCCGCGCGGGCTCCAGATCCATCGACGGCAGCACGAAGCCCTCCGTGCGCAGGCCGGCCAGCAGCGGCTCGGGCTCGCGGCGCAGCGCGTGGCTGACGAGAGCGCCGATTGCCGGTGGCAGCCCGTCGGGCAGCGGGGCCACCGCGCCGAAGTCCAGCACCCCGAGGCGCCCGTCCGCCAGCAGCCGGAAGTTGCCCGGGTGGGGGTCGGCGTGCATGAGCCGGGCCCGCTGGGGGCCGCTGACGAGGAACTCCAGGTAGCGGGTCGCCGCCAGCGAGCGCTGCGCGGGGCTGCCGTCGGCGATGACCGCCGACAGCGGCGTCCCCTCCATCCACTCGGTGATGATCACCGCGCCGCGCTGATGCACGACCGCCGGCACGAAGATGTGCGGGTCGGCCTCGAAGGCCTCGCCGAAGGCCCGCTGCCGGCTCGCCTCCAACTCGTAGTCGAGCTCCTCGGCGACCCGGTCGACCAGCTCGGCGAGCACCGGCCCGAGGTCCAGGCCGGGCACCCAGGAGACGAGGAGCTTCGTGGCCTGGGACAACCGTCGGAAGTCGCCGATGAGGGCCGCGCCGGCGCCCGGATACTGCACTTTGACCGCGACCTCGCGGCCGTCCTTCCAGATCGCCCGGTGCACCTGGCCGACGGATGCGGCGGCGCTGGGGCGGTCGTCGAACTCGGCGAATTTCGCGCGCCATCGCGGCCCGAGCTCGCGGGCGAGGATCTCGTGGACCGTCTGGGTCGGCAGCGCCGGGGCCGACTCCTGCAGCTTCGTCAGCGTCGCGCGGTAGGGCCCGGCGAATTCCTCCGGCATCGCCGCCTCGAGCACCGACAGGGCCTGGCCGACCTTCATCGCGCCGCCCTTGAGCTCGCCGAGCACCGTGAAGAGTTGCTCGGCGGTGCGGGCCTGGAGCTCGGCGGCGACCGCCTCGGCGGGTTTGCCCCCGAGACGCTTGCCGGCGCCGACCGCCGCGCGCCCGGCGACCCCGAGCGGCAGCGACGCGAGCTTGGCCGTGCGGACGATCGCTCGTCGTGGCAGTTGCGTCACCCGGCCATTGTCGCCCGAGAGGCGCAGCCGTGACACCCCAGGTGCGGATGCCACACGTGATGCCGCGCCTCCGGGGAGGGCAACCGGTAGGAGACCGACAGCCCGGCGGGGACGTCCTGCCCGTCCAGCTGCCCGTAGGCGAACGTCGCGACGAGCCCCGTCGCCAGGGCCCGCAGCCCGCTCTCGGCGTCGATGGCGTGCGTGCGGCCCGGGCCGGCGCCGCGCAGTTGGCCGAGCACCTGGGGCCACGCCGGGTCGCGGTCCGTGCGGTGCAGATCCATGCACCGCAGGCACGGCCCCGGGCCCGCGACGAGCGGGCCCACGCGCAGCACCGGGCCGTCGACGACGACCGGCAGATGCGGCACGTCGTGCACCCGCCACGGCTCGCCCGCCTGGTGGGGCACCGCGCCGTCGCCGATGATCACGACGAGGTCGGGGGTGCGCCCCGACTGCCGGCGCAGCGCCAACTCGGCCGCCCCGAGAGCGAATTCACCCGTCTCGACGCGCCCGACACCGCCCTCGCGCAGGCACCGGGTGACGTCGGCCGCCAGCCGACCGTTCCCGTCGACGAGGACGTGGGCCCGGGCCCGGGAGCGCAGCAGCGAGAATCCGTCGTCGGCCAGCCGGTAGGCGCAGCTGCGCGCCGCGGCGTCCGGGGCGAAGCTCCACACCCGCTGCGGGCTCACCCCGCGCAGCGTGTCCAGCGACGTCGGCGCCGTGAGCAGGAGGTCGTGCTCCGCGAGCGCGTCGACGACCCGCGTCAGGCGGGTCGAGTCGACCATGAGCCGGCGCCGCCGCGAGGTGCCCGCCGGTCCGCGGCCCAGCGTCTGGGCCTCACGCTCGCCGTCCAGCTCCGCGAGCTGGTCGATCTCCTCGGGCGCCAGGCCCGAGACCACGATGCCCGCGTCGACCAGGCCTATCTGCACCGCGTCGTCCCCGCGGCGCAGCACGCGCGCGTGGGATTGCAGGAGCGGGCGATGGTGCGTCATGGTCGATCCCCTCGGTCGGCCGGCGCGGGGTGCGCGGCGGATGGCGAGAGTCTGCCCGCGTCGGGCCGACCGCTCCGCGAGTTATCCACAGACCCCCGGCCGGTCGCGTGGGGTCGGTGCGGATCGGTCTACGGCTGTAGGGGGCTCGCGCCCCGCGGTCGCCGGCGTCACGGCGGCGGGGACGACGACGGGGCGGGAGCGGCGGTGACCCGCCTGCTCCCGCCCCGTCGCGTGTCCCCCCGAGAGTCGTGGTGGCGACCGACCTGCGACGCCCGCCCCGGCTCGACCGGCTCGACCGGCTCACACGGGCTGTGGTCGCGCGCCGTGTCGCAGGCTCAGGAGCGGCCAGCGCCCTCCTGGGCCACCGCGGCTCTTGACGGCGACTGCGGGAGTCGCCGTGGTGCCGCGGCCGATTCGCCTGCGGACCGCCGTCAGGGCGGTCCCGTCACGACCGATGCGTCGAACCCCCCGGCGCGCCGGTCGCTCTCGACGGCGTGGACGCCCTGGTGGGACCGGCCGTCAGGCCTTGCCGAGGATGCGGTTGAGGTTCGTGCCGCAGGAGGGACACTTGCCCTTGGCCATGCGGCGTCCGTTGGTCTCGACGACGTTGCCCTCCGCCTCGCGCTTCTCCTTGCACTTGACGCAGTAGAACTCGCCCTTGTAGGTCTCGCCGGTGTCAGTCATCTCTGGTGTCTCCTTCTGATCTGGCCGCCGGGGTGTGCCCGGGACCAGGCCACACTAGACCAGCGCGCCGCATGCTCCGTGCAGGGCCGGGCCGCGGCGGGCGCGGTGTCGCGCGTGAATTCGTCACTACCGAGCCAGTATTCACTTGGTGTGACGAATTGATGGTGGGCCGGTCCGGAGGTATGTCGGGTCTGCGCGGGCGCGGTCACCGTCCGCCGCAGCCGTGACGGCCTCGGCCCCCCGAGATGACGCGCGGCCGTGCGCGTGCCTACTCTGCGTCTACTCTGCCCGGCCACGGCGCCCGCCGGAGGCGGCCTGGCCGCCGCTGCACCGCAGGTCGCCCACCGCCGCCGAGCCGAGCGTGCCGCTCACTGATCACACGGGCGTCGACCACCGATCACACACGGCCGACGACCGCACGGACGAGCACCACGTCTCAGTAGCACGACCGAGCCCACCCAGCAGCACGACCCAGTACCACGACCGACGACGAAGGGGCGCCGATGGTTTCGCGATCGCGACACGAGCGCGGATCCGCCGCGCCGTCGCCGGACCCCGTGGGCCCCGCGCCGACGACCGCCGGACGCGACGCGCTGCCCGTCGAGGTGCGTCGCAGCGCACGGCGCCGCCGCACGGTCAGCGCCTACGAGCGGGACGGGCGCCTCGTCGTGCTCATGCCCGCCGGCTTCTCCCGCGCGCAGGAGCAGCAGTGGGTCGAGCGGATGCGCGCGCGGCTCGAGAGCCGCCGGGCCCGCCGGACCCCCGGCGACGAGGAGCTCGGCGTCCGGGCGCAGGCGCTCTCGCGCCGGTATCTGGCCGGTCGCGCCCGCCCCGCGAGCGTCACCTGGGTCGGCAACCAGCGCCGCCGCTGGGGGTCGTGCACGCCGGCGACGCGGACCATCCGGATCTCCGACCAGCTGCGGGGGATGCCCGGCTGGGTCCTGGATTATGTGCTGCTGCACGAACTCGCGCATCTGCTCGAGCCCGGCCACGGGCCGGCCTTCTGGGCCCTGCTCGCGGGCTACCCACCGTTGGAGCGGGCGCGGGGCTACCTCGAGGGGTATGCCGCGGCGGCCCAGCTGCCGCTGCGCGACGACGACCCCGAGGACGCCGCGCCCGGCGAGGTCGACGATCTCGACGACGCGACCGACCCCCAGGGGGCCTGACGCGGCCCGACGGGGCGCGCCGCGAGGTCTGCCGACCCGGCGTCAGCGCCACATCGTGATGATCGCGAGCAGCGCTGCGCAGACGACCATCTCGCCGAGACCGACATACAGGGGGCGGATCGCGCGGCCGGCGAGCAGCCCGGCGCGCGCCGTGAGCACCGCGAAGAGCGCGGTCAGCGCGAGGATCGGCCGATGCGGGACGCCCGGCGGCAGGACCGGCGCGGCCCACGCGGCGGCGAGCACGAGGGTGACGGTGGCGTGATAGGCGAGCGAGGCGATCCGATAGCCGCGGCTGCCGCGCTCGCGGATCATCGTCTTGACGTAGAGCGCCGTGCCGACGAAGTAGGCGACGAGGACCGCGACGATGACGCCCATCGCGCGCCACCCGGCCTCGATCGTCCCGTCGGAGGAGTAGCCCGCCTGGTAGGTGACCAGCCCGAACGCGCCGGCGGCCAGCATCGTCACGACGTCGTTGAGCAGCGCGCGGTCGCGTCGGCGCCACGAGCACCACAGGCTCACGCTCGCGCAGACGCCGAAGACCGGCGCCCAGACGAGCAGGTCCGGGCGCAGGACCGCCAGCGGGAGGCCCAGTGCCGCCGCACCGAGCCCGAAGACGAGCAGGGGCGGTCGGTAGCGCGCCTTGCCGCGGGAGCGCAGCCACTGCCCGGCCGCGAAGAACGCGAGGTAGGCGACGAGCCAGAAGGCGAGCAGCGGCACCTGCAGCCACGAGCCGTGCGAGCGGATGACGCCCGCGAGGTAGGGGAGCAGCAGCATCGCCCAGGCCCCGTGCTGGGCGGGGATCCACGCGCTGCCGCGCCGGCGGCGTCGCCCGCGTCCTGCGCGCCGGGTCGGCGAGCGGCCGGCGCTCGGGGCGGCCGCGTCGGCCCCGCCGTGCGCGTCGGCCCCGCCGTGCGCGTCGG
>JAVTVZ010000191.1:5174-7393 GCA_032229625.1 Dermatophilaceae bacterium
TGCGCTGGACCCGGTGGGCCACCACGCGAGCGCGTCGGACTCGGCGCTGACGGTGGCGGCGTCCGGCCGTGGCGCGACGGCGAGGTAGCGCACGTCGAGGTGCTCGCGGCAGCCGCCGAAGCCGCCCGGCAGCGCGTGCCGATCCAGCTGCAGCGGCACCGGGTCGAGCACGAGGTCGGGCAGCCCGGTCTCCTCGCGGGCCTCGCGGCCCGCGGCGGCCAGCAGGTCGGCGTCGCCCGGTTCGAGGTGCCCACCGGGCTGGAACCACCGTTTCGCCTTGCCGTGCAGCACGAGCAGCACCCGCTCGCCGGCGGCGTCGAGCACCACGGCACCGGCCGTCAGGTGCGCCGGACCGCCGTGCTTGGCGCATGCCCCGGCCCCCTGGGCGAGCAGGGCGAGGTAGTCGCGCCGCAGCGCCTCCTGGCCGTCGTCCGGCGCCGCCCACGACGACAGGCACGCCACGGCCCGCGCCCGCAGGCCCTCGTAGGCCCGCATGCCCGGGTCGGCCGCCGGCTCGGGCAGGACCGTCGCAGCCGGCGAGGCTGTCGCAGCCGGCGAGGCTGTCGCAGCCGGCGAGGTCGCAGCGGTGGGCGTCGTCGGTGCCGCGGGGGTCATGACCGCGGGTCGTCTCCTCGGGTCTCCTCGTCCAGGAGCCGGGCGAGCGCGGCGTCCATGTCGTCGAGGTCGCTCTGGTCGCTGCCGGCGGAGGCACCGGAGCCGGTGGCGTCCGAGTCGCGCGAGTCGCCCGAGTCGCCCGTCGCGGCGTCGCCGCCCTCGATCGGGGGCACCGGGGCGACGCCCTCGACCGTGGCGGGGCCGCCGGGGCGGCGGCCCGTGAGCCGCTCGACATACCCCAGGATGTCGTCGAGATCGGCCGAGGTCGGCGCGACGTCGGGGTGGCCCCACGCCTTGTCGCGGGCCTCGGCGCCGCCGGCGGCGGTGAGGGCGGCGAAGAGATTCGCGGCGTCGCGCAGTCGGCGCGGCCGCAGCTCCAAGCCCACGAGGCGGCTGAAGAGCTGCTCGGCGGGGCCGCCGGTCGCGCGCCGACGACGCACGGTCTCACCGAGGGCGGCCGACTGCGGCAGATGCGGCTGCGTCGCCTCGGCGGCGACGACGTCGACCCAGCCCTCGACGAGAGCGAGCAGCGTCTCCAGACGGGCGAGCGCCCGGCGCTGAGCCTCGCTGGGCTCGGGGGTGAAGAGGCCCCCGGCCAGCGCGGACTGCACGGCCTCGGGGTCCATCGGGTCGATGGAGGAGAGCTTGGCCTCGATGCCGTCGGTGTCGACGCTGATGTCCGCCGCATAGGCCTCGACCGCGGCGAGCAGCTGCGGGCCCAGCCACGGCACGTCGGCGAAGAGGCGGGCGCGCGCCGTCTCGCGCACGCACAGGTAGAGGAGCACCTGGGTGTCGTCGATCTGCAGGCCCTCGGCGAAGGCGGCGATGTTGACGGGCAGCATCGCGACCTCACCGCGCGGCAGCAGCGGCAGCCCGACCTCGGTGCCGCTGACGACCTCGCCGGCGAGGTTGCCGACGGCCTGACCGATCTGGGCGCCGAACATCGAGCTGCTCATGCGCCCGAGCATCGGCTCGAGCTGCCCGAGCATCGCGGACATGTCGCCCGGACCGCCCATCCCGCCGGGCAGTTCCGGCATCCCGGGCATCTGCGGCAGTTGACCCGACTCGCCGAGCTGGTCGAGCTGGGCGCGCAGCGCGCCGGTGATGGCGTCGGTCACCGCGGTGGCCACGGGGGAGACGAGCCGGCCCCACAGGGGCATCGTCTGGTCGACCCACTCCGCGCGGCTCCAGACCCGCACGGCGCCACCGGGCCGGGAGAAGGACGTCACCGGCTCCAGCCACAGGTCGGCGACGCCGACGGCCTCGGTGACGGCGCGCCGCTGGGCGTCGTTGACGAGCTCGTCGCCCGCGGCGGCCACGGTCTTGCGGGCCAGGTCGGTGCACAGCGCGAGGTTGATGCCGTCCGTCGGCTCGGTGCTGAAGAGCGCGGACAACTGCGCGGAGATCATCTGCATCGTGGATTCGTCGAGCTTGTCGATGCCCATCTGCTGCATGGCCTGGGCCATCGCGGGGTTGTCAGTGTCGCCGAGGAACTGCTCGATCATGCGTCGCAGGTCGTCGGGGTCCGGTCCGGGGTTCTCGCTGCGCGACACGTCCGTGCTCCTTGGGGTCCGATGGCCGTGTGGGTCGGTGGTGGGTCGGTG
>JAVTVZ010000191.1:7493-11347 GCA_032229625.1 Dermatophilaceae bacterium
GTGGGTCGGTGGTGGGTCGGTGCCGACGTCGCCGGGTCCGACGGCGTCGCAGGTCTGGCGGCGTCGTGGGCCGGATCGCGTCGAGGGAGCTGAGAAGATGTGCCGTGAGGTCTGGTCGGACGTCAGGGCGGCACCGGGTGTGGCGTCAGGTCCCTCGCCGTGGTGGCATCGACGGGATGTCGGTCCACGATATCGACCCTCGTGCGCGGCGCGGGCACCACGGCCGTTCTCCGGCCGCTCGGGCACGCACCTGCGCACCACGTGCACCGTCGGCCGTCAGCCGTGCCGACCGGCGGGACGGTCCCGGCGGTGCCGGGGGCGGAGCGGGATCGGAGGGTAGAGGGAGACGGTGGTGAGGGTTTGTGAGTAGCGCCGAGAGGGCGGACCGGCATCGCGGTGCGCCCGAGACCGCCGGTGCGCCCGAGACCGCCGGTGCGCCCGAGACCGCCGGTGCGCCCGAGACTGCCGGTGCGCCCGACCCCGGCGGCGTCGGGCCCTCCGACCGCATCCTGCTCATCGGGCTGGAGGGCCGGATCGCCCGCGAGGTGCTGCGCCTGGCGCGGCAGCGGTGGGGTCCGGAGGCCGTGCGGACCATCCTGCGCACCCCGGGGCGCTCCGCGCTGGTGCCGGTCACCGGGGTGATCCCGGTCCTCGATCCCGCGGCTCCGAGCGCTGCAGCGACTGCAGCGACTGCGGCGACTGCAGCGACTGCGGCGACTGCAGCGACGGGGGCGTCCGTCGACGGGCCGGTCACCGGATCATGGCCGACGCTCGCGGGCGCCGGGGCCGGCGGCGACGAATCGGCCTGCTGCGTCGTGTGCGTCGCGCTGAGCACGGATCTGCAGGCCGACCTCAAGACCGATGTCGCCACCCGGCGTCGGGCCCTCGCCGGGCTCGTCGCGGCCGCGGGGGCCGCCGCCCGGCCCGGTGGGCACGTCGTCGTCGTCACCTCGGCCCGCGTCTACGGCGCGCGGGCCTCCAATCCGGTGCCGCTGCCCGCGGAGTCGCCCGTGCAGGCCGCCGACGACGGGGGGCTGGTCGGTGACCTCATCGTCGCCGAGGCCGCCATCGCCCAGCTGCGGGCGCAGCGGCCCGATCTGCGTGTGACGACGCTGCGGCCCGCGGCGGTCGTCGGGCCCGGCGTCGACACGACGATCACGCGGCACTTCGAGTCACCGCGGCTCCTGGTCCTCTCCGGCAGCCGGCCGCTGTGGCAGTTCGTGCACGTCGAGGATCTCGCGTCGGCGGTCCTGACCGTCCTGGTCGACGGCCTCGCGCCGGAGCACGAGCGCGCCGGCGGGCGGCCCGGGGCCGGCGCGCAGGCCGCGACCCCGCTGCTGGGCCCGGTCGTCACCGTCGGCGCGCCGGGCGGGGTCACCCAGGAGCAGGTCGAGCGGATCAGCGGCAAGCGGCGCCTCGAGCTGCCGGCGGCGGCCGCGCTCGCGACGGCCCGACGCCTGCACGCGGCCGGGGTCCTGAGCACGTCCGGGCTCGATCTCGACTACGTGTGCTATCCCTGGGTCGTCGCCTCGGACCGGCTCGAAGCCGTCGGATGGCGCGCCGTCCATGACAACGAGGCCTGCCTGCGGGTGCTGCTCGAGCAGCTGCACGGTCGCGGGCAGCGCGGCCTGCGCCGCGACGCCGCCGTGGGCACGGCCAGCGCCGCGGTGGCGTTGGTCGGCACCGCCGCGCTCATGCGGCGACGACGCCGGAAGGGAGCATGACGCCGATGGGTGCGCACGCCACGGGCGCGCAGGAGCGCGGGATCGTGACCTTGACCGCGATCCGTGACGAGCGGCTCGGCCTCGACGAGGTCGTCGACGCCGTGAGCCTCGACGGCGTCGGCGGGGTGGCGAGCTTCGTCGGGGTCGTGCGCGAGCACGACGGCGGGCGCGAGGTCCGGGCCCTGGGCTACACCGCACACCCCAGCGCCGAGCAGATCCTGGCGCAGGTCGCGGCGCAGATCGCGCAGCGTGACGGCGTGCTCGCCGTCGCTGCCACCCATCGGATCGGTGACCTGCGCATCGGCGATCGCGCCGTCGTGCTCGCCGTGGGGGCCGCCCATCGCGGCGAGGCATTCGAGGCCGCGCGCGCCTTCATCGACGAGCTCAAGGCGCGCGTGCCGATCTGGAAGCACCAGCTCTTCGCCGACGGCACCGACGAATGGGTGGGCACCCCGTGAGCCGACGCCGGGTCTCCTGGCAGCTCACCCGGCGCACCCGCCGCTCCCTGTGGGTGACGATCGTCGTGCTGCTCGTCGTGCTCGCCGGGATGCTGTACAACCCGCCCTACCTCATCTTGCGCGCCGGCCCCGCGATCGACACCCTCGGGCAGACCGGCGGGCACGACCTCGTGCAGGTCAAGGGGGTGCCGACCTACCCGACGACCGGCAGCCTGGACTTCACGACCGTGGCGCAATACGGCGGGCCCGGCTACGAGATCAACGTGTGGGACACGCTCTTCGCGCGCCTGGACCCCGGGGCCTCGGTCGTGCCGATCGCCGACCTCTACCCGCCCGACGTCACCCGCGACCAGGTGCGCGAGGCGACGAACCGGCAGATGGCCGGGTCGCAACACGCTGCCGCGGCCGTCGCCCTGCGCGCCGTCGGCAAGCCCGAGCAGGCGGTCGTCGCGCAGGTGCTCGCCGACGGTCCGGCCGCGGGGCGCCTGCGCGTCGACGACGAGATCCTCGCGGTCGACGGCACGCGCGTGCGGATCGCCCCCGACGTCTCGCGGCTCGTGCAGAGCGCCGGCGAGCAGGTGAGCTTCGAGGTGCGCCGCGACGGGCGGACGACGACGGTATCGGTGCCCACGCGGGTGACCCAGGGGCGCCGGCTCGTCGGGATCGGGCTCGAGGCGCGCTTCGCCCACGACCTCGACGTGACGATCGACGCCGGCGACGTCGGGGGACCCTCGGCAGGCATGATGTTCGCCCTCGCCGTCTACGACCGCATCACCCCCGGCCCGCTGACCGGCGGGCAGCGCATCGCCGGCACCGGCACGATCGGCATCGACGGCGGCGTCGGGCGCATCGGCGGCATCGACCACAAGATGGTCGGGGCCTCCGACGCGGGCATCTCGTGGTTCCTCGCGCCGGCCGCCGACTGCGCGGAGGTCGTCGGCCACGTGCCCGACGGCATGCACGTCGCCAAGGTCGCGACCTTCGACGAGGCACGCCACGCCGTGGAGGAGATCGCCGCAGGCCGTGGCAGGCAGCTGGCCACCTGCACCGGCTGAGGGCCCGCGCCCCGCGGGCTACCCGCGGCCCGGGCTAGTCGGCCAGCGTCTGCCGCAACGCCTCGATGAGGCCAGGGGCGATGTCCTCGCCGACGGCGACCTGGCCGTCGGCGTCGTTGCTGCGCTGGCGCAGCAGGCAGGTCGCCGCGCCGTCCCGCAGCACCGCCGCCAGCAGCCGCACGTCCTCGCGCTGAGGGTGCTGGGTCGCGGCGGTGAGGGCGCTCGCCTCGTCGGCGGGGAGGTCGTCCGCGGCCTCGGGGGGCAGCACGATGCGCTCGAGGGCGATCGCGACGCCGGCGACCTGCGCGGGCCAGCCGATCTGCGCGAGCAGCGTCTCGACACCGTCGGCCGGCGGCAGGTCCTCCTGCTCGATCGCGCTCAGCGCGCCGACCTCGTCGCCGTCGGCGTCGTCCTCGAGCTGGGTCAGCTGGGGTTGGCTCGCGCGCAGCTGTGCGGTCGGGACGAGCGCGAAGAGCCGGACGGGTTGATCCCACCCGGCGGCGGCGACATGGCGCTCGACATCGCGCGCGGCGGACAGCAGCGGGGGCAGCAGGACACTCACGACCCCCACTGTGCCCGATGACCTGCCGTGCCCGATGAACCGCCGTGCCCGATGA
>JAVTVZ010000191.1:11447-34678 GCA_032229625.1 Dermatophilaceae bacterium
GTGCCCGATGACCTGCCGTGCCCGATGAACCGCCGTGCCCGATGAACCGCCGTGCCCGATGAACCGTTCGGGTATCGGCGGCGGCGCGCCCGCAGTTCCCCCAGAGTCCTGGGCGTCGCGCGCGGGTCTGTACGTTGGTGGCCTACGTGTGGTGACGGGTGACGTGGCCCACCGGAAGTCAGGGACGCATCGAATGAACGGCGGATCGGCGTGAGCGACGAGAAGGACCGCGGACCCTCGGGCGCGGACGACCCCGACCGCGGCGCAGGCGACCAGGGCGCATCGGGTGCCTCGGGAGAGCCTGGCGCATCGGGCGCGTCCGGCGGCGCCGGCGCGTCCGGCCCGCCCGCCGAGGGGCGCGGACCCCGCGCCGGCGGTGGTGGCGGCGAGGGCGGGGGCCTCTTCGGCCCCGGATCGCCCTTCCGGCTGCCGGGCGGACTCGGTGGCTTCGGCTCGACCGGCAGCTCCGGAGGATCGGGCTCGGGTGAGTCCGGCGGCGGGCCGCGCGGTTTCGGGGGCTTCGGTGGGCCCGGTGGCCCGTCCGGCCCTGGCGGCTCCGGCGGATCCGGCGGCCCGTCCGGCCCTGGTCGTCCCACCGGCCCCGGTGGGCCGGGTGGGCCCGGTGGCCCTCGGGGCCCGCGCCGTCCCGGCCCGGGGGTGCCCGGTGGTCCCGGCCGCCGCGGGAGCGCCGGTGTGCGCCGTCGGCCCGGGCCGTTGGCCACGACGCTGGCCGTGCTCGTCGTCCTGGCGGGGGTGCTGACGGCGTCGTCGCAGTTCTGGACCGAGCTGCTGTGGTATGACAGCGTCGGCTACCGCCAGGTGCTGTGGACCCAGCTCGGCACGCAGGCGGCGCTCTTCGTCGTCGGCGGCATCATCGTCGCGCTCCTGGTCGCCTCGAGCCTGCTCATCGGCTATCGCACGCGTCCTGTCTACGCGCCGAGCACCCCCGCTCAGGAGGCGCTCGACCGATACCGCGAGCTCATCGACCCGCTGCGCAAGCTCGCGCTCATCGCCGCGCCGCTCGTGCTCGGCGCGTTCGCCGGAGCCGCGGCCGCCAGTCAGTGGCGTCTGGCGCTGCTGTGGATCAACCGGCAGCCGTTCGGCAGCAACGACCCGACCTTCGGCCTCGACATCGGCTTCTACGTCTTCACGCTGCCGTGGCTGCTCTTCGCCGTGTCGTTCCTGACGATGGGCATCGTGCTCGCCCTCATGGCGGGCGCCCTGACGCACTACGTCTACGGCGGCCTGCAGCTCGGCGGCCGCGGCCCGCACACGACCAAGGCCGCGCGCGTCCACCTGTCGCTGCTCGGCGCCGCGCTGGTGCTCGTGCGCGCCGCGGGCTACTGGCTCGAGCGATACTCCCTGACCGTCAAGGACTCCACCCGGATCACCGGTCTGACCTACACGGATCAGTACGCGGTGCTGCCGACCAAGACGATCCTCGCGATCGCCGCGGTGCTGTGCGCGGCCCTCTTCATCGCGACGATCTGGACCTCCTCGTGGCGGCTGCCGGTCGTCGGCGTCTCGATGCTCCTCGTCCTGTCCGTCGTCGTCGGCGGCCTGTATCCGATGGCCGTGCAGAGCCTGCGGGTGCGGCCCAACGAGGCGGCCTTGGAGGCGCAGTTCATCGACAAGAACATCCAGGCGACCCGGGCGGCCTACGGACTCTCCGAGATCGACAAGAGGGCCTACGAGGCGCAGACCCAGGCCACGCCCGGGCAGCTGCGCTCGGACGCCGCGACGATCCCGGGCATCCGCATCCTCGACCCGCTGATCGTCAGCCCGACCTTCACCCAGATGCAGGGTCTGCGGCAGTATTACCGCTTCCCCGACGTGCTGGACGTCGACCGCTACTCCCTGGAGGACGGCGGCACGCCGCAGGACACCGTCGTCGCGGCCCGCGAGCTCGATCTCGACGGGGTGCCGCAGCGCAACTGGGTCAACGACCACACCGTCTACACCCACGGCTACGGCCTCGTCACCGCCTACGGCAACCGCCGTACGGCCGACGGTGAGCCCGACTTCTTCACCCGCGACATCCCGCCGCGGGGGCCGCTCATGCCGTTCGAGCCGCGCATCTACTTCGGGGAGCGGACGACGAACTACTCCGTCGTCGGCGCCCCCGAGGGCGCGGCGCCGCGAGAGATCGACTACCAGTCGGCCGACGGTGAGCAGCGCTTCACCTACACCCAGGGCGGCGGTGTGCCGATGGACAACATCCTCAAGCGGGCCGCGTATGCCGTGAAGTACCGCGCGTTCCAGCTGCTGCTTTCCGAGCAGGTCGGCGACTTCTCCACGATGCTCGACCACCGCCAGCCGCGCGAGCGCGTCGAGCGGGTCGCGCCATGGCTGACGCTCGACGGCAACGCCTATCCCTCGGTCGTCGACGGGCGCGTGCTGTGGATCCTCGACGGCTACACGACGTCGGCGTCCTACCCCTACAGCAAGCTGCAGAGCCTGGACACCGCGACCGCGGACGCGCTCACCGCGCGCACGCAGAGCGTGCAGCAGGTGCGGGCGGGCC
This sequence comes from Dermatophilaceae bacterium, assembly GCA_032229625.1. GTDB lineage: Bacteria > Actinomycetota > Actinomycetes > Actinomycetales > Dermatophilaceae > Kineosphaera. Next base: position 13,972 of record JAVTVZ010000191.1, read on the forward strand.
AGGTCAACTACATCCGCAACTCGGTGAAGGTGACCGTCGACGCCTACGACGGCAGCGTCAAGCTCTACAGCTGGGACGACCAGGACCCGGTGCTCAAGGCGTGGTCGGCGGCGTTCAGCAACACCCTGCTGCCGATGAGCGAGATCAGCGGCGACCTCATGAGCCACCTGCGCTATCCGGAGGACCTCTTCAAGGTCCAGCGTGAGCTGCTGACGCGCTATCACGTCACCGACGCCGGCGCCTTCTTCGGCGGTGGCGAGTACTGGAAGGTCCCGGTCGACCCGACCCAGGCGGAGCAGGGGCAGAGCCAGGGCCAGCCGCCCTACTACCTGTCGATCCGGATGCCCGACCAGCAGTCGCCGGCCTTCTCGCTGACCACGTCGTTCTCGCCCGCCGGTGACGATCGGCCGTTCCTCACCGGCTTCCTGGCCGTCGACTCCGACGCCGGGGATCAGGCAGGACAACGCCGCGAGGACTACGGCAAGATGCGCCTGCTCGACCTGCCGAGCGCGACGAACGTGCCCGGCCCGAGCCAGGTGCAGAACCAGATCAACAGCTCCAACGCCAACTCCATCGACTTCCCGATGACGTTGAACAACTTCCTCAACATCTCCCAGACGGGCTCGAAGGTGCAGCGCGGCAACCTGCTGACCCTGCCCGTCGGAGGCGGGTTGCTCTACGTCCAGCCGATCTACGTCTCCGGGCGCGACGCCGGCTACCCGCTGCTGCAGGCGGTCGTCGTCAGCTTCGGCAACCGGATCGCCTGGGGTCGCACGCTGGACTCGGCGCTCGACCAGCTCTTCGGCGGCAACTCCGGAGCGACGGCCGGTGACTCCGACGTCTCGCCGGGGACGACCCCGCCGACGGACGGCCAAACGCCGACCGCGCCGACGACGCCGGGCACGGCGAGCCAGCTGCGGGCGGCGCTCGTGGAGGTCGACAAGCAGTACAAGGCCGGGCAGGACGCCCTCAAGGCCGGTGACTGGGCCGCCTACGGCAAGGCGCAGGAGGCGCTGTCGAAGGCGATCGCGCAGGCCATGGCCCTGCAGCCCGAGGGCGGCGCGATCGAGCCGGGCAAGGCGACCGCCTCGCCGACGGCGACCGGCACCGCCGCGCCGACGGCGTCGCCCACCGCGACGCCGAGGCCGACGGCCACCGCGACGCCTCGGGCGACGGGGACCGCGGCAGCGACGAGCTGAGCCCCTGCGTCGGCGCCGGCCGGTCACCGATCGGCGCCGACGCCCGGGCCGGCCACGCTCGGTCCGTGGTCCGTGGTCCGTGGCGGCGCCAGGACCCTCGATTTGGACACCTGAGCCAGACCGCGTAGAGTAGGGATCACCGACGCGGGGTGGAGCAGCTCGGTAGCTCGCCGGGCTCATAACCCGGAGGTCGCAGGTTCAAATCCTGCCCCCGCTACGAGATTCAGGCCCGGATCCTTCCAGGATCCGGGCCTGACGCATGTCCGGGGTGACCTGGCCGCCGACCCTCCGGTCGTCGCGTCCGCACCCGTCGACGGACCTGCCTGCGCACCCACGTCGACGCACGGCGCCCGAGGGTCGAGACGGGCGGGCGCGTGGCGCGGACCACGAAGGGAACCTGGCAGGATGAGCCGTCGAACGGGAGCCCGCGCCTGCGCCGTCGTCGCCGGCGGGCGCTCATCGACCGCGGCTCACGCCGTCCGCACCGTCCTTCCAGCACAGTCCCTGCACCGAGGAGACAGCGTCGCATGACCGCCAAGCCCAATCGTCACCACGTCGTCGTCATCGGCTCCGGCTTCGGTGGCCTCTTCGCCACCCAGGCCCTGGCCGGCGACGACGTCGCCGTGACCCTCATCGGCAAGACCTCGCACCACCTCTTCCAGCCGCTGCTCTACCAGGTGGCCACCGGCATCCTCTCCGAGGGCGAGATCGCGCCCCCCACCCGCGAGATCCTGCGCCGGCAGACCAACGCCCGCGTGCTGCAGGGCCTGGTCACCGACATCGACCTCGACGCCAAGACGGTGACGTCGCGCTTCCACGAGAAGGAGACGGTCACCGAGTACGACTCGCTCATCGTCGCCGCCGGCGCGGGGCAGTCGTACTTCGGCAACGACCAGTTCGCCGACTTCGCCCCCGGGATGAAGTCGATCGACGACGCGCTCGAGCTGCGCGGGCGCATCTTCGGTGCGTTCGAGCTCGCCGAGATGGAGGACAGCAAGCCCGACCGCGACCGGATGCTCACCTTCGTCGTCGTCGGCGCCGGCCCCACCGGCGTCGAGATGGCCGGCCAGATCCGCGAGCTCGCCAACCACACGCTCGCCCGCGAGTTCCGCAAGATCGACTCCCGCGACGCCCGCGTCATCCTGCTCGACGGCGCCCCGCAGGTGCTCGGCGCCTTCGGCGACCGGCTCGGCGGCAAGGCCAAGGAGTCCCTCGAGGCCATGGGCGTCGAGGTGATGCTCAACGCGCTCGTCACCGACGTCGACCACGCCGGTCTCGTCGTGAAGTTCAAGGACGGCACGACGCAGCGCATCGAGTCGGCGTGCAAGGTCTGGGCCGCCGGCGTCCAGGGCAACGTGCTCGGCCAGAGCCTCGCGCAGGGCTCCGATGCCGAGCTCGACCGCGCCGGTCGCGTCATGGTCTCGCCCGACCTCACCCTGCCCGGGCGACCCGACGTCTTCGTCGTCGGCGACCTCGCCTTCGTCCCCGGCGTCCCCGGCGTCGCGCAGGGCGCGATCCAGGGCGGTCAGCACGCCGCGAAGACGATCCTGGCCCGGCTCAAGGGCGAGCCGGAGCCCGGCGCGTTCGCCTACAAGGACAAGGGCAGCATGGCGACGATCAGCAAGTTCAACGCGATCGCCAGCATCGGCAAGCTGCGCTTCACCGGCTTCACCGCCTGGGTCATGTGGCTCGCCGTGCACCTGCTCGCCATGGTCGGCTTCAAGGCGCGCGTCACGACCCTGCTGCACTGGATGATCACCTTCGTCGGCAACGGTCGCGCCGAGCGCGTCACGACGAACCAGCAGCTCGTCGGGCGCCTGGCGATGAAGCGCCTCGGTCAGGGCACGTCCGGCAAGCTCATGCGCGGCGACGAGCTCGACACCGACTCCCGGCCCCGCACCGCCGACTGACCCGCTCGGCACACTCTCGCCACCCGATGCCCCGGCCCCGTGAACGGCCGGGGCATCGCGCGTGCGTGCCCTTCGCCGACGGTCGCCGGCGCCCCACCTAGTCTGTAGGGATGCCCCTCGCCTACGAGATCGCCGAGCACACCCTGGCCAACGGCCTGCGCGTCGTCGTCAACGAGGACCGCAGCGTGCCGGTCGTGGCCGTCAACCTCTGGGTCGGCGTGGGCTCACGGCACGAGAGGCCCGGCCGCACCGGCTTCGCGCACCTCTTCGAGCACCTCATGTTTCAGGGGTCGGCCCACGTCGCCTCCGGCGAGCACTTCTCGGTGCTCATGGCGCACGGCGCCCGCCTCAACGCGACGACCTGGTTCGACCGCACGAACTACTTCGAGACCCTGCCCGTCGGCGCGCTCGACCTGGCCCTGTGGATGGAGGCGGACCGGCACGGCAACCTGCTCGCCGCGCTGACGCAGGAGAATCTGGACAACCAGCGCGACGTCGTCAAGGAGGAGAAGCGCCAGCGCTACGACAACGTGCCCTACGGGCAGGCGCTGAGCAGCCTCTATGCGTCGGTCTTCCCCGCCGGTCACCCCTATGCGCACCCGACGATCGGCTCGATGGCCGACCTCGACGCCGCGACGCTGGAGGACGTCCACGAGTTCTTCACGACGTGGTATCGGCCGAGCAACACGGTGCTGACGATCGCCGGTGACCTCACCCCGCGCGAGGGATTCGCCGCCGCCCGCAAGTACTTCGGCCACCTCGCCGACGCGCCCGTGCCCCAGCCGCCGCTGACGGCGACTCTCGCGCCCCGCGAACGCCCCGCGCTCGTCCAGATCGTCGACGACGTCCCCACCCCCCGCCTGTATGTCGGATTCCGGCTCCCCGTCGACGACACCGCCGAGTTCTTCGCCGCGTCGGCGGCGATCGACGCGCTCGCCGGGCTGACGATCTCGCGGCTCGAGCGGCGCCTCGTGCGCGAGCTGGAGCTGTGCACGAGCGTCTCGTCGGCCTCGATGGGGCTCGTCGACAACGTCTCGCTCGGCTTCTTCGTCGCCGAGCTCGTCGACGCCGACGACCTGCGCCGGGTCGAGGAGGAGATCTGCGCGCTGCTGGAGGACTTCGCCGCGCAGGGCCCGCGCGTCGCCGAGATGGAGGCGGTCGTCGCCCAGAACGAGCGGGCGTGGCTCAGCTCCCTGGCGTCGCTGGAGGAGCGGGCCGACCACATCAGCCGCACGACGCTGCTCTTCGACGACCCGCGCTCGATCAACACGCTGCTCGACCGGACCGCGGCCGTCAGCGCCGACCAGGTCGGCGAGGCCGCGGCGCGCTGGCTGCGGCCCGACGCGCGGGCGACGATCACCTACCGGCCGGGGGAGACGGGGGCCACCGACCCCGCCGACCTCGCCGAGCAGCTCGCCGTCGCCTCCGGGGCCGCCGACGCCTCGGGGGCCGGCGGTGCGTCGGCGGCCGCGCCGCCCGACGCCGAGACCGACCCCTCGACCCGCGCGTCGGGCCGCAGCCTGCGCGGTGCGAGCGACGCCGGAGGTGCGCTGTGAAGACCCCGTCCCGCCCGAAGGCCCAGGCGCCGAAGTCGTGGGCGTTCCCCATCCCGCGCGAGATCGACCTCGACAACGGACTCAACGCCCTCGCCTACCACCTGCCCGGTCAGCTCGTGCTGTCCGCACGGCTCGCGGTGCCGCTGCCCCTGGCGTCCGAGCCCCGTGAGCGCGAGGGCGTCGGCACCCTGATGGCCCGCACTCTCGACGAGGGCACGCGCTCGTGGACGGCCGAGCAGATGGCCGAGCTGCTCGAGCGTCGCGGCGTCGCGCTCGGCGCCGGCGTCGGCGAGCGGGGTCTCGTCGTCGAGATGGACGTCGCCAAGCGGCGCCTGCCCGACGCGCTCGACCTCCTGCGCCAGGCGCTCGCCGAGCCGGCCTTCGGCGAGGCCGAGGTGCGCCGGGCCGTGCGGTCGCGGCTCTCGGACATCGAGCAGGAATACGCGTCGGCGGGCCAGCGGGCGGCGATCGAATTCGTCCGCACCTACTACCCGTCGACCGGTCGCGCGTCGCGCCCGACGGCCGGGGTCGCGCAGACCGTCTCGCAGGTGCGCCCGGCGGACCTGGCGGATTATCACGCGCGGCACGTCGGGCCGGTCGGCGCCACGATCGTGCTCGCCGGAGACCTCGACGGCGTCGACGTCGAAGCGGAACTGAGCCGCGGGCTCGGCGCGTGGGCCGACGCGCCGCAGCGCGAGGCCCCGCAGCTCGTGCCCACCGACGACCCGGCGGGCGACGCCCCCGGGATCGTGCTCGTCGACCGGCCCGGCGCCGTGCAGACCGAGATCTACCTCGGCGGCCCCGGACCGGCGCGTGACGTTGAGGGGGGCTGGGCGCCCTACCCGGTGCTGTCGTTCCTCGTGGGCGGCGCCCCGCAGGCCCGGCTCGACCAGGTGCTGCGCGAGGAGAAGGGCTACACCTACGGCATGCGCAGCGGCTTCCGCCCGCGCGTCGGCAACGGGCTCTTCGTGACGAGCGGGGCGGTGCGCGCGGACGTCACCGCCGAGGCGCTGGAGGACACGCTCGACATCCTGCGGGCGGCGCGCGACGGTTTCAGCGACGAGGAGACCCAGGCGGGCGTGCGGTTCCTCTGCGAGACCGCGCCGGGGCGCTTCGCGACGGCCGACGCCGTCGCCGACGAGGCGATCTCCCGGGCGTTGGAGGGCCTCGACACGCGGCACACGACGCGCACGCTGCGCCAGATGCGCGAGCTGACCCCCCAGCGGCTGCGCCGCGCCTACCGCGCGTTCGTGCCCGAGGACGACGCGCGGTGGACGATCGTGCTCGTCGGCGACGCCTCCCTCGTGGGCGACGGTGTCGAGGCGCTCGCGCAGCGGCGCGGGCTGGGGCCGGTCCGGCACGTCACCTCCTGAGCACGCGCAGCTCGTCGAGGGTGTGGACAGCGCGAGGGGCCGCCCGGGTCGGGCGGCCCCTCGTCGGTGTGGCTGGGCTGGGTCGGGCCGGTCAGCGCCGCGACGCCGGGACGGCCGCGCTCTCGGAGGCAGTGGCGGGTGCGCCCTGCGCCCCCGACGCGGCCTGGCCCGCGGTGGCATCGGCGCTGGCGCCGGCGCGCGGGGTCAACGCGGAGAGGACCGCGTCGTGCAGCAGGCCGTTGGTCGCGACGGCGTTGCCGCCCCACGGGCCGGGCGTGCCGTCGAGCGCGGTGAAGCGGCCGCCGGCCTCGGTGACGATCGGCACGAGCGCCGCCATGTCGTAGACGGCGAGCTCGGGCTCGCAGGCGATGTCGACGCCGCCGTCGGCGAGCAGCATGTAGGACCAGAAGTCGCCGTAGGCCCGTGTGCGCCAGCAGTTGTCGGCCAGACCGAGGAACTCCTCGAAACGCCCCTGCTCCCGCCAGCCGCCGAGACTCGAATACGACAGCGAGGCGTCGCCGATGGCGCTGACCCCGGAGACCTGCAGGCGCTGGGCGCTCGACAGGCTGCGCCCCGTCCAGGCGCCGGTGCCCGCCGCGGCCCACCAGCGGCGGCCCAGCGCAGGCGCCGCGACGAGGCCGAGGGCCGGCTCGTTGTTGTCGTACATCGCGATGAGGGTCGCCCACACCGGCACGCCGCGCACGTAGTTCTTCGTGCCGTCGATCGGGTCGATGATCCACTTGCGCGACCCGCCGCCGGTCTCGCCGCCCTCCTCGCCGAGGACGGCGTCGCGGGAGCGGGACCGCTTGAGCTGGCTGCGGATCAGGTCCTCGGCGTCGGTGTCGGCATCCGTCACCGGCGTGAGGTCGGGCTTGGCCTCGACCCGCAGATCGGCAGCGCGGAAGCGGGCCATCGTCACGCGCTCCACGGAGTCCGCGAGCACGTGGGCCAGGCGCAGGTCGTCGTTGTAGTCGGGCACGACTCCTAACCTAGCGTCCGCGCCCCGCCGCGCAGCGCAGGTGCGCTCTCCCGCGCCGGTCAGCTCTGCGGTCAGCTCTTCTTCGCGGGTGTCTTGGCCTTCGCCGACTCCTTCGTGGCCTTGCCGCCCTTGGCGTCCTTGCCGCTGCCGGTCTTGGCGTCGGTCGCGGTGGCGGCGGCCGCCGCGTGCGCGCCATCGGCGGCGAGGGCCTGGCCGCGCTGGGCGCTGCTCTGCTCGTCCTGCGCCGCCTGCGACACCGTGGCCGCGTGGTTGGGCACCTCGAACTGCAGCGACCGGTCCGTGCGCCGGTAGCCCGTGGAGGCCGGCCGGTCGGGCAGCACGAGCTCGGGCTGCGGGATGTGCTGGTAGGGGATCGAGGACAGCAGGTGGGCGATCATGTTGATCCGCGCGGCCCGCTTGTCGTTGCTCTCGACGACGTTCCAGCGCGCCTCGGCGATGTCGGTGTGGACGAACATCTCGTCCTTGGCCCGGCTGTATTCCTCCCACCGCGTCAGCGATTCCAGGTCGGTGGGGGACAGCTTCCAGCGGCGCATGGGGTCGGTCAGGCGCGAGCGGAAACGCCGCTCCTGCTCGTCGTCGCTGACGGAGAACCAGTATTTGCGCAGCATGATCCCGTCCTCGATGAGCATCCGCTCGAAGATCGGGGTCTGGCGCAGGAATCGGCGGTGCTCCTCGGGCGTGCAATAGCCCATGACGTGCTCGACGCCGCCGCGGTTGTACCACGACCGGTCGAAGAGCCGGATCTCACCGGCGGCCGGCAGATGCTGGACGTAGCGCTGGAAATACCACTGCGTGCGCTGCCGCTCGGTCGGGGCGGGCAGCGCGACGATCTGGGCGGTGCGCGGGTTGAGGAACTCCGTGATCCGCTTGATGGAGCCGCCCTTGCCGGCGGCGTCGCGGCCCTCGAAGATCACGACGAGCCGCTTGCCCTCGGCCTTGATCCATTCCTGCAGCTCGACGAGCTCCTGCTGCAGGCGCAGCAGCTCCGCCTCGTAGAGGGCCTTGTTCATGCGCTTCGGCTTGTCCGGCATCGAGTTCCTCTTCGTCCTGACGCGTGCGGTCCGGTCGTGACGTCCGCTCGTGACGTCCGCGGGCTGACGGGTGGTGCGGGTGGTGCGGGTGTCGCGGGTGGTGCGGGTGTCGCGGGTGGTGCGAGTGTCGCGGGTGGTGCGGCGGGGCGGAGGTCGGCGCGGGCCGGCTCGCGGCCGGCCGCGACGATGTCGGCCATCGTCGCATCCTGCCCCGGGGCGCCGGGGGCACAAGGTCCTCCCGGATCTGCCTCGTGAGAGGCCCGGCGCCGCGCAGGACCGGACCGGGCCGCGGGACCCACTGCACAGACACGTGTGCGGTGGGTCCGGTCAGTCAGCGCGGCCGGCGGTGCGCGCGCAGCAGCCGCCGCAGGGACGCGAGCCGCGCGGGACCGGCCGCTCCGGCGCGCCCCGCCGCCACGTAGTCGTCGAGCGCGCAGTCCGGCTCGTCGTGGCTGCAGCCGCGCGGGCAGTCGGCGGTGCCCGGCTCCAGCTCGGCGAAGTGCGTGACGATCGTCGCCGGCTCGACGTGGGCCAGGCCGAACGAGCGCACGCCCGGGGTGTCGATGATCCAGCCGTCGTCGTCGGGCAGGGGCAGCGCGATCGCCGACGTCGAGGTGTGCCGACCGCGACCGGTGACGTCGTTGACCCGCCCGGTCGCCCGATGCGCCCCCGGCACCAGGGCGTTGACCAGCGTCGACTTGCCGACCCCGGAGTGCCCGACGAAGACGGTGACCGTGCCGGCCAGCACCGCGCGCAGCTCCTCCAGCCCCGCGATCCGACCGTCCGGGTCGGCGGCGGCGCGAGCGTCGCGGCCCGTGGGGTCGCCGGCCGGGCTCGCTGATGACTGCGCGCCTGATGCTGCGCCTGACCCTGCGCCTGGTTCTGCGCCTGACCCTGCGCTCGGTGGTGCGCCTGATCCTGCGCCTGATCCGACGCCGGTGACGACGACCCGCACGTCCGGCAGCCCGGCATACGCCGCGAGCAGGGGCGCCGGGTCGGCCAGGTCCGACTTCGTCAGGACGAGCAGCGTCTCCAGGCCGGCGTCGTAGGCGGCGACGAGGGTCCGGTCGATCATGCCGGTCCGCGGCTCGGGGTCCGCCAGGGCGGTGACGATGGCCAGCTGGTCGGCGTTGGCGACGATGACCCGCTCGACGGGGTCGGTGTCGTCGGCGGTGCGGCGCAGCACGGAGCGACGCGGCTCGAGGCGCACGATGCGCGCCAGCGCGTCAGGATCGCCGGAGACGTCGCCGACGACCGCGACCGCGTCGCCGACGACGACGCCCTTGCGGCCCAGCTCGCGGGCCTTCATCGCCAGGACCGTGCGCCCCTGGACGTCGAGGGTGTAGCGGCCCCGGTCGACGGCCAGGACGCGCCCCGGCACGGCGTCGTCGTGGGTGGGGCGCAGCTTGGTCCGGGGCCGGCTGCCACGCCGGTTGGGCCGGACCCGCACATCCGACTCGTCGTAGTCCCGCGCCCGCCGGCTCACGCCTCGTCGCCCCCGGTCTGCCCGGGCCCGGCCGGCGCGTCACCGACGGCGCCGACGTCGCCGAGCATCCGCCACCACAGCCGGTCGAAGCCGGGCAGCGTCTTGTCCGTCGTCCCGACGTTCTCCACGAGCACGCCGGGGACCGCGAGGGCCAGGACCGCCGCGGACATCGCCATCCGGTGGTCGTCGTAGGTCGGCAGCGTCGCCGCCGACAGCGCCGTGGGCGTGATGCGCAGGCCGTCCTCGAGCACGTCGACGCGGCCGCCGAGCAGCCGGATCTGCGTGGCCAGGCCCTCGAGCCGGTCGGTCTCGTGGCCGCGCAGATGGCCGATGCCGCGCAGCCGGCTGGGGGAGTCGGCGAGCGCGGCCAGGGCCGCGATGACGGGGGTCAGCTCGCCGGCGTCGTGCAGGTCGAGGTCGACGCCGCTGATGGCGGCCGGCCCGCGGATCGTCAGGCCCTCGCGGACGAGGGCGACGTCGCCGCCCATCGCGTCGAGGATGTCGCGCAGCTGGTCACCGGCCTGAGTGGTGTATTGCGGCCAGCCCGGCACGTGGATCCGGCCGCCGGTGACCATCGCGGCGGCCAGGAAGGGCGCGGCGTTGGACAGGTCGGGCTCGACCTGCACGTCGAGCGCGTGGATCGTCGACGGCGCGACGCGCCAGCGGTCGGGCTCGCAGTCCTCGACGTCGACGCCCGCGTCGCGAAGCACCTCGACGGTCATCGCGACATGCGGCTCGCTGGGGATGGGCCCCCCGGTGTGGACGACCTCGACGCCGTGCTCGAAGCGGGCTCCCGCCAGGAGCAGCGCGGAGACGAATTGCGAGCTCGCCGACGCGTCGAGGTGGACCGTGCCGCCGCGCACCGACCCGGCGCCGTGCACCGTGAAGGGCAGCGCGCCGCGGCCCTCGTCGTCGACGTCGACGCCCAGGGCACGCAGCGCCTCGACGCTCGTGCGCATAGGGCGCCGGCGCGCATGCGGGTCGCCGTCGAAGGTCACCGGCCCGTCGGCCAGCGCCGCGACCGGCGGCAGGAAGCGCATGACCGTGCCGGCCAGGCCGCAGTCGACGCGGCCGCCGCCGCGGACCGGGCCGGGCTCGACGAGCCAGTCGTCGTCGCCCTCCTCGCCGGGGGCGGGGGCGATGTCGGTGATGTCGGCCCCGAGCTCGCGCAGGGCCTGCGCCATGAGCAGGGTGTCGCGGGAGCGCAGCGGGCGCCGCAGGCGGGAGGTCTCGCCGGCGAGCGCGGCGAGCACGAGGTAGCGGTTCGTCAGCGACTTGCTGCCGGGCAGGACGACCGTCGCGTCGACCGGGCCGATCGCCCGCGGCGCGGGCCAGGGGTCGGCCGGGGCGTCGAGGTCGCCGGCGAGGGGAGCGGACGCGGTGGCGGTGTCGGCCGTGGCGGTCTGTGCCGGGTCGGCCGCGCGTCGCGAGGTGGGGCCGTGGTCGGATCCGGTCGCGGTCATCGGCGTGCCCGGCCGGAGTGCGCGATCGCGGGTCTGGGTGGGCGTGAGGACGGATGCGGCATGAGGTGGTGCTCTCCCGGAGCAGTCGTGTGGTCGGGGTCGGTCGGGTCGCACGGCCGCTGTCGGCTGCGCCGTCACGGGCGTGCCCGGTCGTGCCCTGCCTACGGTAGTTGCTCCCCCCGACAACGTCCCCGCCGCGCGCGTCGACCTCGGCGCCGCGGCGGCCACCCGTCGAGCGCGGGCGGTCCCGTCGGCACCTCGCGGGAGCCGGCGGTGGGGCCCTAGCCTGGGGGAATGTGCGGGCGGTATGCGGCGAGCATGAGCAACGACGACCTCGTCGAGCAGCTGGAGATCGATCTGGACGCGAGCGCCGACCCGGTGCGCAGCATCCTGAAGTCGCCGCAGTCACCCCCGGCCGGCGACCCCGACTACAACCTCGCGCCGAGCAAGAACGCCCGCGTCGTGCTGCAGCGGGCCCCCCGCGGGGAGTCCTCGACGGGCACAGGCGCCGGCACGAGCGAGGGCACGGGCGAGGGCACGAGCGAGGGCACGGGCACGGCTGACGATCCCGGTGACGCCGCGCAGCGAGCGGGGGAGCAGCGCCAGTTGCGGCTGCTGACGTGGGGTCTCGTGCCGTCGTGGGCGAGCGACCCCGGCGTCGGGGCCCGGATGACCAACGCGCGGGCCGAGACGGTGGCGCAGAAGCCGGCCTTCCGCGCCGCGCTGGGCGCGCGGCGGGCGCTCGTGCCCGCCGACGGCTGGTACGAGTGGCAGGTCAGCCCGGTGGCGACGGACGCCCGCGGCACGCCACGCAAGCAGCCCTTCTTCATGCACCGCACCGACGGGGTGCCGGTGACCTTCGCGGGGCTGTACGAGTTCTGGCGCGACCCGGCCTGCGAGCGCGACGACCCGCTGGCGTGGCTGACGACCTTCACGATCCTGACGACGGCGGCGGAGCCGGGGCTCGCGCGGATCCACGACCGGCAGCCGGTCGTGCTCGATCCCGACCGGTGGGACGCCTGGCTCGACCGGCGGACGGGCCCCGACGAGATCGCCGGGATGCTCGCGGCGCAGCGGCCGGGCCGGTTCGCGGCCTATCCCATCGCTCGGGCCGTCGGCAACAGTCGCGCCAACGGCCCCGCCCTCCTGGAGCCGCTCACCGACCCCGCGCAGCTGGCCGGGGTGGTCGATCCGCAGACCGGCGAGGTGCTGCCGTGAGCGGCGCTGTCGTGCCTGCGGTGCTGCCGTGAATACGGGTGAATACGGTGCTGTCGTGAATACGGTGCTGCTGTGAATACGGTGCTGCCGTGAGCGTGGTGTGGTCGTGAGCGTGGTGTGGTCGTGAATGCGGTGCTGATCGGCCGGCGCAGCGTGCGCCGGATCGACACCCCGATCGGCCCGGCCCGCGCGACCGTGCTGCGACCCACGCCCGCCACGTCGACGTCCGCCACGTCGACAATCGCCACGTCGACAGCAGATGCGCCGACGATCGCCACGTCGTCGGCGCAGGCGGCGGGTCCCGGCGCGGCGGCGCGCGGCACGCTCATCCTCGGCCACGGGGCCGGTGGCTCCGGCCCGAGTCGCGACCTCATCGCCCTGACCGGGTTGACCCGGGCCGGCTGGGTCGTCGTGCTCGTCGACCAGCCGTGGCGGGTCGCCGGGCGCCGCGTCGCCGGGCCGCCCGCGCAGCTCGACGTCGCGTGGACCGCGGCCTGGCGGGCACTGACCCGTGGCGGGGCCCGCGCCCTGCCCAGGCCGTATGTCGCGGGCGGACGCAGCGCGGGCGCGCGGGTCGTCGCCCGCACCGCCGCCGATCTCGGCCCGGAGGCGCTGCTGCTCCTGTCCTTCCCGCTCGTGCCGCCGGGGCGCGACGCCGCCGCCTCGCGGGCGCCGGAGCTGGCCCGGGCCGTCGACACCGGCGTGCCGCTGCTCGTGGTCCAGGGGCGCACCGACACCTTCGGGCGGCCGCCGGAGGTCGCCCAGGCCGCCGGGCTGGAGCTGGGTCGACAGGTCGTGCCCGTGCGCGGCGGCCACGGCATGAGCGGCGACGCGGCCGATGTGGCGCAGGCCGTGCGGGCCTGGCTCGACGAACTCCCCGCGAGCGCCCACTGACCGGTGTGGGCCCGGTCCGCCGCGGGTCCGACGCGCTGCCGGGAGTCCGCCGGGAGTCCGCCGGGATTCCTGTGGGGGGTGCGGTGGGAGTCCGGCCGGCCGCTGACGACCGCCGACCGGGAATGAGCCGCGGCGCGCACGGCGTTGACGATGACACGTTCGATGCCGGTAGGGCGTCGTCCGGGCCCCACGCCGGGACGCCCGTGCGGCGGCCATGTGCGACTCGCGCCACGTGCGCGACGAAGGAGCCAGATGCAGACCCTCCACACGCGGCCGATGCCCGTCGGGGTGCGGCCCTCCAGCAGCGCGGGCAGCCCGTATATCACCCTCTCGTCGCCGCCGGTGACGGGATTCGGCCCCCGTCGCGGCGGGCCGGTATCGTGGCCCGCGATGAGTGACGAGACGGCGGAGCAGCCCGAGCAGACGACGAAGCGACGACGCGGCGGTGGTCGCGGCGCCGACACGCCCGTCGAATCCACGACCGCTGACTCGTCGACTGCCGAGTCCTCGCCCGTCGAGTCCGCCAGGCCGTCCGCCACGCCGTCCACCGGGGCGCCGAGCGCCGATCCTGCCGCCGTCGATCCTGCGGCCGAGACGCCGGCGCAGCGCGCGCAGCGCTTCGAGGACGAGGCGATGCCCTTCCTCGACCAGCTCTACAGCGCGGCGCTGCGCATGACGCGCAACCCCGTCGACGCCGAGGATCTCGTGCAGGAGACGTTCGCCAAGGCGTTCGGTGCGTTCCACCAGTACCGGCCGGGTACGAATCTCAAGGCCTGGCTCTATCGCATCCTGACGAACACCTACATCAACGCCTACCGCAAGAAGCAGCGGCAGCCGCAGGAGTCCGACGCCGCGGGCGTGGAGGACTACCAGTTGGCGCGGGCGGAATCGCACAGTTCCCGGGGGCTGCGCTCGGCCGAGACCGAGGCCTTGGAGCACCTGCCCGACAGTGACGTCACGCGCGCGCTCGCGGCGCTGCCCGAGGATTTCCGGTTGGCGGTCTACCTCGCCGATGTCGAGGGCTTCGCCTACAAGGAGATCGCGCAGATCATGGAGACACCGATCGGCACCGTGATGTCGCGGTTGCACCGCGGTCGTCGCCAGCTGCGCGAGCTGCTCACCGACTACGCGGCCGAGCGCGGCTATGTCGCTACGGGGGCGAAGGCATGAGCGCCGCCGAGTCCGGGATCCCGGAGCCCGCGGGCACGCACGGGCACCGCCACGACGACACCGAGCGACACCAGACGCGCGAGCGACCCGAGACGCGCGAGCGACACGAGACGCACCCGCACGGGGCCGTCGACTGCTCGCAGGTCGTGCTGCGCGTCTTCGCCTACATCGACCACGAGACCGCCGCCGAGGACACCGCGCGCATCAAGGCGCACCTCGACGGGTGCGCCCACTGCCTCGACGAATACGAGCGCGACGTGCTGCTCAAGGCCATGGTGCGGCGCTCCTGCGCGGCGCAGGCGGCTCCCGGCGCGCTGCGCAGCCGCATCCTCGCGCGCCTGACGTCGGTGACGGTCGAGACGCCGGCCTCGGGCGACTTCTCCGGCTCCCGAGAGACGATCGCGGCCATCGAGGTCATCGACGAGGCCGTCGACCGCTGGGACGCTCCGCGCGGCTGAGGGACGGTCGACGCCATGACGGATCACGACGAAGGGCTCACCCGCCATCCGGCGAGTGAGCCCTTCGTCGTGTCTCGTGACGTCTGCGCGGTGCTCAGGCGTTGGGGCGGCGGCCGTGGTTGGCCGCGTTGCCCTTGCGCGAGCGACGCTTGCGAGCGCGGCGGCTCATGGCGGTACTCCCATCGTCGTGACGACCTGCAGCGGGCCCGATCTCGGACACCTCGTGACGGCCGACGTGCGTCGGCCGACGACCCGTCGGGCCGGCCCGACCGATCATGCGCGCCGGCAACCCCGCGCGCCTCGGCACTCCTGCGTGCCCTGATGCAGGACCCCGCGGGGGCGCGGGGATCCGGGTCATTCTCGCACAGGGGTAGTGCGAGCCTCCACTTCGTCGCGAGTGGCAGGTGAGTCGGGAGTAGCTGACGCGACTGCCCGCACGTGACGCCCGGGTCGCCGGGCGAGCGGCCCTGGACGCCTGCGGCATGCTCGGCGCCCGGCGCGCATCGTGGCGCCCGGTCGCACCCGGTCGTGCCCTCGGTCGCGCCCCGGTGACGCCTCACGGGGGCCGGAAGCGGGCCGGCGGCCCGCCCCGCGGATGAGCGCCCGCGCTGTGCGGTAGTCGCCTTCGACACCTTCGTGGAACTCGCGCCGCAAAGGCGACGAGTCGCTTTGTTGTGCCCATTTACAGTTCATCGGGAGCTTCTTAGTCGCACGTCCTGTTCGGACATATATTCGACGCGTTCCAGGTCGGACGTCCTATATACAAGCGTCTTGAACATGTGCCTTAGCGCACAGTCGGCCCGATTTCCTACATCATTACCAAAGTTCGTCAAAGAATCAGTAAATATGTTGGTCCTCCGTTCGGGACGGATGCCACGATGGAATCGGCCGGGCAACTTCGGGGATGCGAGTGTCGTTGCCGCTCAGGCCAGTTCATGACTTCGAGAGCGATAGAGGGAATCGCTGTCGGCATTCGACCCAGAGGAGTTCTGTGATGAACGACACCCAGCTGCACGCGATGTCCACCGCCACCTCCGGCACGTGGTGGTGGCACCCCAAGCCCGTCGCCGCCATGTCGGCCCAGCCGCTGAGTGCGGCCGGCACGTGGTGGTGGCACCCCAAGCCGGTGTTCGACCACACCGCCTGAGTCCGCCTTTACCCGCCGGCCCGGCCACGACGATGTGGCGGCCGGGCACCAAGAGGCGCCGAGGGCGTTGCCGCGCGGTTTAGGATCACGCACGTGAGTGAGGTGACCGCGGGCGGCGACGGCGCGACCCCGACAGGGCGGTCGCGTCGGATCGCCGCCGGTCACCGCCGGTGGGCATGACCCGCGCGCGGTTCGCCCCGGCCTACCTGGTCGGTGTGCTGGTCTGCGCCCCGACCGCGCTGGCGCTCGTGTGGTGGCTGACCCCGCCCGTGAGCGCCTCGTGGCCGGTGCTCCTGGTCCTGCTGGCCCTCGGCGCCGCCAGCGCGCGGCTGCGCGACGCCGAGGGGGACTTCGAGGTCGACCTCTCCTTCACGGCAGCGATCCTGCTCGCGGCGGTCCCGGTCGGTGGACCGGCCGGCGCGGGTGCGCTGGGGGCCGTCGTGCCCTTCCTCGGGCCGCGCCGCGGCGGCCTGCTCGCCACCGTCTTCAACAGCGCGATGACGAGCCTGCTCGGCACGACCAGCGGGCTGACCTACCTCGCGCTGGGCGGCTGGGTGCCGGTGCCGCACCACGCCGAAGGGCTGGCGCTGCTGCAGCGCGTCGCGTGGCCGCTCGTCGGCGCCGACGTCGTGCTGTGTCTGGTCAACCTCGCGCTCGTCGCGGGCATGATCTGGCTGCACCAGGCCCCCGGAGAGCGGGTCGCGATCGAGCCCTTCGTCGCGACCCTGCCCGTCTATCTCGGGTATGCCGTCACGGCGTTCCTCTTCGTCGTCCTGTGGGGCCCCGGAGGGCTCGGTGTCGTCGCGGCGGCCCTCATGGTGGCCCCGCTGCTCGTCGCCCGCTGGGCCTACGTGCAGTACGCCGCCCAGTCCTGGTCCCGCGCGCGGATCCTCGAGGCACTCGCGGCCGCCGCGGAGACCCGCGACTGGTCGGCGCTGCGCAGCCGGCGCCTCGACGCGCTGCTCAAGGCCTTCGAGGCCGAGCTGGGGCTGCCGCGGCGGGTCGGGGTCGCGTTGCGCTACGGCGCCGCGCTGCACGACATCGGCATGGTCGCCATCCCGCGCGAGACGCTCGACGTCAGCGCCGAGCGGATCGACGCCGACGGCCTGGCCCTCGTGCGCTCGCACGTGCTCACCGGCTACGAGGCGATCCGCGACATCGGCTTCCTCGAGGAGGCCGCCCAGGCCGTGCGGCACCATCACGAGCGCTGGGACGGCACGGGATATCCCGACGGCCTGGCCGGCCGGGCGATCCCGCTGCCGGCCCGGATCCTCGCCATCGTCGATGCCTACGAGGCGCTGGCCTGGGCCGACGCAGAGGCGAGCGCCGACCGGGCCGGGGCCGACGAGCTCGCTGCCGACCGAGCCGGTGCCGACGAGGCCGTCGTCGTCGGTGACGATCCGCACCCCCGCGGCGATGCGCCCACCCCGGCGCGCGCTGCCGCCGCGCTCGCCGAGATCGGCCGCCGCAGCGGCCGCGACTTCGACCCGCGCCTGACCGCCGTCTTCCTGGCGACGATGACCTCCGCGGCGCAGCCGGACCCGTCGGCCGCCGCGCCGGCAGAGACGACGCCGATGGATCCGGCCCAGCGCCGCGCCGCCGCGCGGCGGCCCCCGCTGCGGCACGCCGACCCCGCGCTCGGCGACCGGATCGCGGCGGCGGACCGCCGCGCCCTGCACGCGAGGACTGCTACGACGCAGGCGGCCTCGGCGACCGCGCTCGCCCAAGAGGTGGGCGCGACGGTTGGCGCGAGGGTGGGCGCGACGGTGGGCCCGGACGAGCGCTCGGAGGCGGGCGCGGGGGTGCGCTCGGACGCGGGCACGGACGCGGGCACGCACGCCGGCCCGGACGCGGGCACGGACCAGGCGCCGGCCGCCGCACCCGGGTCCGCGCGACCCGGGCCCCCGCGACGTCACCTCGGGCGCGCGCGCCGGGGTGGGGAGTCCGAGCCGCAGGTGCCGCCGGCGGGGGCGCGCCGGCTCGTCGGCACGCTCTTCGTCGCGCTGACGACGCTGCTCGTCGTCGTCCTGGCGCTCAGCGGCGACCGGCCGCGGGCCGAGTCCGCGGATCTGACCGTCGCCGCGGTCTACCTGCTGACCCTCGTCGTCGCCGAGCGATTCCGGATGCGGCTGCAATGGCGCCTGGAGACCGCCCCCACCGCCGCCGCGGCCGGTCTGGCGCTGGCGCTGACGCTGGGCCTGCCGGGCATCGCGCACCTGGACCTGCACCTCGTCGAGGTCGTCGGCATCGTCGTCGCCGCCCAGACGCTCGACCTGCTCGTGCGGTATCGCCGCCGCAGCCCCGTGCAGCGGCGCGAGGCGCTGCTCGACGCCGCGATCCGCGCCGGGTCGGTGCTGCTCGTCGCGCTCGTCATGCGGCTGCCGCTGCCCTGGGGCTCGCTCGCGCAGACCCTGACGACGTGGCCGGGGTGGCTGCAGGCGCTGACGATGATGATCGTCGTGCTCACCGTGCTCGCCCTGGAGGCGGTCGCGCGGGCGTGGCCCCGGGCCCGGGAGGAGCGCTCGACGCTGGGCCGCGAGACGCTCGAGGAGATCCGCGGCAGCGGCGGCCTGGCCAGCGCCGTCGCCGCCACTGCCGTGCTGGTCGCCCTGGCCGAGCAGGTGCTCGGCCTGGTCGCCGTGCCGCTGCTGCTCATGCCGCTGGCCGTGAGCCAGCTCGCGTTCCGACGCTTCGTGGACACCCTGTCGGTCTATCGCCAGAGCGTGCGGGCGCTGTCGCGGCTGCCCGAGCTCGCCGGATTCGTGCCCGCCGGTCACGCCGGCCGCGTCGCCGACCTCGCCGTGACGATCGCCGTGAGAATGGGGCTGCCCGAGCCCGCGGTCCGCGACACCGAATACGCGGCGATGCTGCACGACCTGGGGCAGCTGTCGCTGCGCCGGCCGCTGCCGCAGGGGGCGACCGTGCTCGCCTCGGCCGCCGACCAGGCGCGCATCGCCGCACGCGGCGCCCGGATCGTCGAGCAGACCGGCACGCTGGCTCAGGTCGCCGAGATCGTCCGCCGCCAGGCCGTGCCCTATCACCGGGTCATGGGCCGCCGCGAGCGCCAGCCCCTGGCCAGCCGCATCGTCAAGGTCGCCAACGCCTACGAGGACTACCGCGGGGCCGATCCGGTGGGCGACCCCGCCCAGGCGGTCGAGCGGCTCTACCTGGGGTTGGGGCACGAGTTCGACCCCAAGGTCGTGCGGGCCTGCGAGGTCGGGGTGCTCGGCGAGGGCAGCGGCGCCGAGCCGGGCCCGGCGACGGGGCGGACGACGGGCTGGGCGACGGGCCGGGTGACGGGTTGGGCGACGGGCCGGGCCCGCCGGGGTCGCCGGCCGGGTGCGGCGGTGAGCCCGGCGGCACGGGAGCGGGGGCTCGGGGGCCGCAGGGCCTAGGATTTGCCGAGGCGCCGGCGGGGCGCTGCGGACCGCCGGCGGCGCATCGGTCAGGTCAGGCTCGGGCGCTGCGGCGCAGGGCCACAACTCGTCGCAAGTGAGGACACCGCGTGAATATCACCGTCGTCGGTCTCGGCAAGATCGGTCTCCCGTTGGCCGTGCAGTTCGCCTCCAAGGGGCACCACGTCCTCGGCGCGGACGTCAACCCGGCGGTCGTCGACCTCGTCAACGCGGGCACCGAGCCCTTCCCCGGCGAGGCGCACCTGGCTGAGAAGCTCGCGGAGCTCGTGCCCGCCGGCGCGCTCGAGGCGACCACCGACACCGCCGCCGCGGTCGCGGCGTCCGACGCGGTCGTCGTCGTCGTGCCGCTCTTCGTCGACGCCGAGGGCATCCCCGACTTCGGCTGGATGACCGACGCGACCAAGGACATCGCGCGGGGCCTGCGGCCCGGCACCCTCGTCTCCTACGAGACGACCCTGCCGGTCGGCACGACCCGCGAGCGCTGGCTGCCGATGTTGGAAGAGGGGTCGGGTCTGCGCCAGGGCGAGGACTTCCACCTCGTCTTCTCTCCCGAGCGCGTGCTCACCGGGCGCGTCTTCGAGGACCTGCGCAAATACCCCAAGCTCATCGGCGGGCTCAGCGAGGCCGGCGCGGCCCGCGCGAAGGACTTCTACGAGGCCGTCCTCGACTTCGACGAGCGCCCCGACCTGGCCCGCGGCAACGGCGTGTGGGACCTGGGCTCCGCCGAGGCCGCCGAGATGGCCAAGCTCGCCGAGACGACCTACCGGGACGTCAACATCGGCCTGGCCAACCAGTTCGGCGCCTTCGCTGCGGCGAACGGGATCGACGTCTACCAGGTCATCGAGGCGAGCAACTCCCAGCCGTACAGCCACATCCACCGCCCGGGCATCGCCGTCGGCGGCCACTGCATCCCCGTCTACCCGCGGCTCTACCTGTGGAACGACCCGGCCGCGACCGTCGTGCGGGCCGCCCGCGAGGCGAACGCCGCGATGCCCGCCTACACCGTCGGGCTCGCGCAGGGCGTCCTGGGGGACCTCACGGGGCTGCGCGTCGTCGTCCTCGGCGCCGCCTACCGCGGCGGCGTCAAGGAGACCGCGTTCTCCGGGGTGTTCCCGACCGTCGACTCGCTGCGCGAGGCCGGGGCGAGCGTGACCGTCCACGACCCGATGTACACCGACGACGAGCTCGGCCGGTACGGCTTCGACGCCTACCACCTCGGCGAGGCGGTCGACGTCGCGATCCTGCAGGCCGACCACGCGGACTACCAGGAGCTCTCCGCCGCCGACCTGCCGGGCGTGCGCCTCGTCGTCGACGGCCGCCGCGTGCTCGACCCGGCCCGCTTCGAGGGCGTGGCGTTCCGCACCGTCGGCCGCGCCTGATCCTCGC
>JAVTVZ010000192.1:0-5402 GCA_032229625.1 Dermatophilaceae bacterium
CCCGAATACCGCACCGGGCTCATCATCATCGGCCTGGCCCGCTGCATCGCGATGGTCATCATCTGGAACGACCTGGCGTGCGGCGACCGCGAGGCCGCCGCCGTGCTCGTCGCCCTCAACTCGATCTTCCAGGTCGTCGCGTTCGCCGGGCTCGGCTGGTTCTACCTGGCCGTGCTGCCCGGGTGGCTGGGACTGGAGCAGACGGCGCTGGACGTCTCGCCGTGGCAGATCGCCACGAGCGTCCTGATCTTCCTGGGGATCCCGCTGCTGCTCGGCTACCTCTCGCGGCGCTTCGGCGAGAAGCGTTGGGGCCGAGCGGCGTACGAGCGTTCGTTCCTGCCGCGGGTCGGGCCGTGGGCGCTCTACGGGCTGCTCTTCACGATCGTCATCCTCTTCGCCCTGCAGGGCGAGCAGATCACCGACAAGCCGCTGGACGTCGCCCGGATCGCGCTGCCGCTGCTGGCCTACTTCGCGCTTATGTGGGGCGGCGGCTACGCGCTCGGCGCGGCGCTGGGCCTGTCGTACTCGCGCACGACGACCCTGGCGTTCACCGCCGCCGGCAACAATTTCGAACTCGCGATCGCCGTCGCCATCGCCACCTTCGGCGTCACCTCCGGTCAGGCCCTCGCCGGCGTCGTCGGCCCGCTCATCGAGGTGCCCGTGCTCGTCGGCCTCGTCTACGTCAGCCTCGCGCTGCGTCGCCGCTTCCCCGCCGAAGCGGCGACGACCTGACCCCGCGCGCCCGCCGAGCACGACCCGGACCACGACCCCGGACCACGTCACAGGGCAGCACCGACGCCGACAGCGATCGACCACGACGGCGGGGCCGCACACCCAGCCAAGGAGTGCGGCCCCCCGCGTCTGTCGGCGTGACGTCAGTTGACGTTGGTGTCGCGCTCGCGCGCCCGCTCCAGGGCGCGGCGGCGGTCGTCCTCGCTGTCCTTGGCGATCTGCGCGGCCTTGGCCTCGTCGCGGGTGTAGTTCGTGCCGCTCTCGGGGTCGAAGACGTGCATGAGCGCGGGGTCGAAATACAGGTGCGCCTCGTCGCCCTCGCGGATGCGGGAGCGCCCGTCGAGGTTGACGATGAGCTGCGGGCGCATGCCCTCGCCGTCGAGCTCACGGTCGAGCTCGTCGAGCTTGGCCTGCACCTCGTCCTCGGCCTTGTAGGGGATGTAGGCGTACTGCTCGTTGCCGAGCCACTCGGTCTGGTCGACGTCGGCGCTGAATTCGACCGCGTGCTCGAC
This sequence comes from Dermatophilaceae bacterium, assembly GCA_032229625.1. Classification (GTDB taxonomy): domain Bacteria; phylum Actinomycetota; class Actinomycetes; order Actinomycetales; family Dermatophilaceae; genus Kineosphaera. The sequence goes on from JAVTVZ010000192.1 coordinate 1,245, forward strand.
CCGCGAGTCACCCAGGCGCGCGTCCTTGATGTATTCGGGGCGAATGCCGACGACGACGAGCTCCTTGCCCTTGAGCTTGTCCTGCAGCTCGGCGGGGATCGGCACGTCGACGAAGGGCAGCCCGAGGGCGCCGTCCTTGACGCGGGCGGGCAGGAAGTTCATCGGCGGGGAGCCGATGAAGCCGGCGACGAACAGGTTGATCGGCTGTTCGTACAGCTCGCGCGGCGACGCGACCTGCTGCAGCACGCCCTTCTTCAACACCGACACGCGGTCGCCCAGGGTCATCGCCTCGGTCTGGTCGTGCGTGACGTAGACCGTGGTGATGCCCATGCGGCGCTGCATGCGGGCGATCTCGGTGCGCATCTGCCCGCGCAGCTTGGCGTCGAGGTTCGACAGCGGCTCGTCGAAGAGGTAGGCCTCCGCGTCACGGACGATCGCGCGGCCCATCGCGACGCGCTGCCGCTGACCGCCGGAGAGGTTGCCCGGCTTGCGCTCGAGGTGCTCGTCGAGCTCCAGCAGCGAGCTCGCGTTGCGCACCCGGGAGCGGATCTCGTCCTCGGAGTGCTTGCCGCGCTCCAGCCGCAGCGGGAAGGCGATGTTCTCGAAGACCGTCAGGTGCGGGTAGAGCGCGTAGTTCTGGAAGACCATCGCGAGCTTGCGGTCGCGCGGGGCGAGCTCGTTGACGCGGCGGCCGCCGATCTCCATGTCGCCGGAGGTGATGTCCTCCAGGCCGACGATCATGCGCAGCAGCGTCGACTTCCCCGAGCCCGACGGGCCGACGAGGATCATGAACTCGCCGTCCTTGATGTCGAGGGAGACGTCGTTGACCGCGGGGAACCCGTCGCCATACCTCTTGAAGATGTTCTTCATCACGATTTCGGACATGTGTTGATGCTCCTAATTCACAGTCAGCGGCGGGCGTCAGCCCTTGACCGCACCCGAGGTCAGACCGGACACGATGCGCTGCTGGAAGAGCAGCACCAGGATGACGACGGGAATCGTCACGATGACGGCGGCCGCCGAGATCGCCCCGAAAGGCTGCTCGAACTGCGAGGCGCCGGTGAAGAACGCGAGCGCCGCGGGCACCGTCCGGGCCTTCTCACTGGTCAGGGTGATCGCGAAGACGAAGTCGTTCCACGCCGTGAAGAAGACGATGATCGCGGTCGTGAAGACACCCGGCGAGGCGAGCGGCACGATGACCTTGCGGAACGCCTGCCAGCTCGTCGCGCCGTCGACCTGCGCGGCCTGCTCCATCTCCCACGGGATCTGCTGGAAGAAGGCCGACAGCACCCAGATCGCCAGCGGCAGCGTCAACGCCAGGTAGGGCAGCACCAGACCGGTGCGCGTGTCGAAGAGACCGATCCGGCTCCACACGTCGAAGAGCGGCGTGACGAGCGAGATGACGGGGAAGAACGACACGGCCAGCGCCGTCGTGAGGATGAGCCGCTTGCCCGGGAATTCCAGGCGCGCGATCGCGTAGGCGCAGAACGTCGCCAGGACGACCGCGATGAGCGTCGACACCAGGCACACGATGAGCGAGTTGACGAGCGCCGGCACGAAGAGGTCGCTGGCGCCGCCGGTGAGGATGAGCCGGTAGTTGTCCCATGTGAACTCGCCGGGCACCGGCCAGAAGTTGCCGAAGAGGTTGAGCGTCGGGTCAGCCTGCGCCTTCACCGACTTCACCGACAGCGAGAAGATCCACAGCAGCGGCACGATCGTCAGGATGACGACGATGATCGACAGGACGCCGAGCATCGTCGCGCCGTTGTCCTTGTTGCCATTCTTGGCCATGGGTCAGCTCCTTCCGCCGGCGAGGTCGACCTTGAAGCCCTTCACGAACGCCGCCGCGATGAGCAGGACGAACGCGAACAAGATCACCGAGATCGTCGAACCCATGCCGATCTCCACGCGACTGATCGTCTGGTTGTAGGCGAGCACCGACAGCGAACTCGTGTCGTTGGCGCCGCCCGTCATGATGAAGATGTTGTCGAAGATGCGGAACGCGTCGAGCGAGCGGAAGAGCAGCGCCACCATGATCGCGGCCTTCATGTTCGGCAGGATGACCTTGTAGAGCCGCTGCCACGCGGTCGCGCCGTCGACCTTCGCGGCCTCCTCCATCGCCCCGTCGATCTGCGCCAGGCCCGAGAGCAGGAGCAGCGACATGAAGGGCGTCGTCTTCCAGATCTCGGAGAAGCAGATGATGAGCATCGCGCTCCACCACTGCCCGAACCAGTTGAAGTCGACCGGGAAGGCCCCGAAGCTCAACGCGTTGAGCCAGTGGTTGACGAAGCCCGTGCTCACCTGGAATCCGTAGAACCACGCGAACGCCGAGACGACGGTGATGATCGAATACGGGATGAGGACGACGGTGCGCAGCGTCTTGCGCGGCCACACGACGCGGTGCATGAGCAGCGCGAGCGCCATGCCGAGCACCAGCTCGACCACGACCGTGAAGACCGTGATGAAGACCGTGTTGCCGGTCGCCTTCCAGAACTCGAGGTCACCGAAGGCGGTGATGTAGTTCTGCAGGAAGACGAAGCTGCGGGCGTCGGGGTCCGTCAACCGGTAGTTGAAGAACGAGAAGTAGATCGCCTGCAGGATCGGGTAGGCGGTGACGAGCAGCATGATCGCGAAGGCCGGCCCGGCCAGCTTCCACCCCAGCGCCCGCTCACCCTTGGCGCGGTCGGAGATGACCTGCTTCTGCTTCGACCTGGTAGCGGTGCTCACAGCAGTGCCTCTCCCTTGAGAACGCGAACGATGAGGTCCTGCGCGGTCGCCGGCGTGGTGTCCGGGCTCACGTCGTTCGGCGGGCTGAACGTGCGCTGCAGCGCCACCGAGATGTCGCCGTAGTACTGCGACACCGGCCGCGGAGCGCCCGCGTCGAGCGACTCACGGATGAGATCGGCCATCGGGAAGACCTTGCGGATCTCCGCGTCGTCGTAGACGGACTTGCGCGCCGCCGGGTTGCCGGTGCCGAGCATGTACGTCTTCTGATTCTCCGGCGAGGTGATGCACTCGATGGCCTGCCACGCGAGGTCCTTCTTCTGGCTCGCGGCATTCACGCCGAGCTCGATGCCACCCAGCGGCGGGCGCGACTCCTGGCCGGCGACCGTCTGCGGATACCGGGCCCACGCCACGTCGTCCTTGAGCTGCGGGGCGCGCTCGTCGAGCGCGGCCCACACATACGGCCAGTTGAGCAGGAAGCCGCTACTCGGGGAGAGGAATTGGTCCAGGGCCGCGGTCTCGTCGCTGCTGCCCATCGCGGGGCCGCCGACGCCGGTCGAGGACACCTTGGCGATCGTCGCGGCCGCGTCCTTGCCGGCCTGCGTCTCCAGACCCCATTGGATCTTCTCGATGTCCTGCTCGCCCTGATTCTTGATGATGGAGCCGCCCGCGCCCTCGATGAGCGCGTTGATCCACACCGCATAGCCCTCGTACCGGCGCGCCTGCACCCCGACGGTCTTCTTCTGCGACTTCGCCGCGTCGATGACCTGGTCCCACGTCACCGGCTGGGTCATGTCCAGGCCCGCGGCCTGCGCGACGGACTTGCGATACCAGAGCACCTGCGTGTTGGCCCACATCGGCGCCGCGACCATCTTGTCGGCCCACATCGCCGAATCGATGATCGGCTGCACCGCGTCCTGCTTCAACGCCTCCTGCTTGTCGGCGGGGACGTCGGTGAGGAACTTCGCCTGCGCGAATTCGGCGACGAACACCGGGTCCAGACTCATGATGTCGACCCCGGCGTCACCGGCGGCCAGGCGCCGCAGCAATTGCTGCCGCTGGTCGCTGGCGCTGTTGGGCAGCACCTGGGTGCGGATCGAATATGCGCCGTTCGAGGCGTCCGAGCACACCTTCGCCAGGTGCGCCTGCCCCTTCTTGTTCGGGTCGTTGCCGCCCGAGTCCGGGTTGATGTACCAGGTGACGACGTTGCCGCCCTCATCTGACTGGCCTGCGCAGGCGGACAACCCCACGGATGCGGTCATCGCGAGCGCGGCGATCGCCACGATCGACTTGATCGTCCTTCGTTGTGGCACCACGACTCCTTTGTCTTTGAATGAGCGACGGTCCGGCCGTCGCGGCTGTGCAGACGATCGACACCGATCGAGCCCAGGTCACGCATGCCCTCGACGGGCACCATCATGTCCGCAGGGCACT
>JAVTVZ010000193.1:0-5379 GCA_032229625.1 Dermatophilaceae bacterium
GTGATATCTGCCCCTATCTGCCTAGCGGGCCGGAGTGCGCCGGAGGGCCGGAGTGCGCCGGAGGGCCGGAGTGCGCCGGAGGGCCGGAGTGTGCCGGGGGGCCGGAGTGTGCCGGGGGGGCCGGAGTGCGGCGGGGGGCCGGGGTGCGCCGGGCCAGAGTGGGTCGGGGGTCGGGGGCCGGGATGCGCCGGGCCGGGGCGCGCCGGGGCGCGCTGGGGGGCCGGGGTGCGCAGGCAGCGGGCGCGCACTGGCGGACCGTTGCCGAGCCGTGAGCGCATCGTGAGGTCGCTGTGAGGCGCGACCTCTAGTGTTGGACGTGTGACCAGGACGGTCGCCCCGGTGGTTTCTGCCGGGCATACGCGCTGTGCGGGGGCACAGGAGCACCACCAGGGGGGAACACCACATGTCTCGTCGTCTCATCGCCATCGCGCTCGGCGCCGGTCTCGGCATCGCGCCGATGCTGGCCACCACGTCGGCCACGGCCGCCACCACGACCGCTCCGGCGGGCACGCTCGCCGCGTCCCGCACGGTCGCCGCGGTCACGCCCACGGCCTCGAGGCCGGACTCCATCGCCACGTCGACACGCACGTCGGCACACGCGGCGACGCGCACGGCCGCGCGGGCGACCGCGAAGCCGACGATCAATCCGCCGATGCTGCGACCCGGCATGAGCGGCGCGGTCGTCACGTCGCTGCAGCAGCGGCTGACGCGGCTGGGCTACTGGACGGGCGCGCCGTCCGGCCGCTACGACCACGCGACGGCCCAGGGCGTCATGGCCCTGCAGAAGGCCGCCGGTCTGGGGCGCGACGGTGTCACCGGCCCGGCGACGTGGCGGGCGCTGGAGCGGAGCACGATGCCCAAGGCCCGCAGCACCTCCGGCCGCGTGCTCGAGATCGACCTGAAGCGCCAGCTGCTCCTGCTGGTCCGCAGCGGCAAGGTCACCGCCGTCATCAACACCAGCACCGGCACGGCCGCCACCCCGACTCCGCGCGGCACCTACCGCGTCTTCCGGCAGATCAACAAGTGGCACACCGCGCCGCTCGGGAAGCTGTATCGGCCGAAGTACTTCTACCGCGGGTATGCCGTGCACGGCGTCGCCGACGGCAGCATCCCCGGCCGCCCCGCGTCGCACGGCTGCGCGCGCGTCAGCACCAAGGCCATGGACATGCTGTGGAACGGCGGCCTCAAGGTCGGCGACAAGGTGATGGTCTACTGACGCACCGCCGTCGTGGGTCGACTGACGGCCCGCCGTCGTGGGTCGACGGACGGCCCGCCGTCGTGGGTCGACGGACGGCCCGCCGTCGGCGCGTCACTTGCGGGGGGTCAGTAGACCTGGGAGATGAGGTCGGCGAACAGGTCGTCGGGATCGGTCTCCAGGCCCGCGCGGGTGAACCAGGAGCAGACGTTGACGCAGTCGCGCCGGAGGTATTCGGGGCCGCGGGGGTTGCCGACGATGTCGACGATCTGGGGCCAGTCGATGAGCACGACGCGGCCGTCGTCGACGAGCACGTTGTAGGCGGACAGGTCGCCGTGGGCCCAGCCGCGGGCCGCGAGGCGGGCCATCGCTCGGGTGAGCTGGTCGAAGAGGTCGGCGGCCTGCTCGCCGCGCGGTCGCAGCTGCGCCAGGCGCGGGGCGGCGACGCCGTCGGCGCCGATGAGCTCCATGAGCAGCTCCTGGCCGTGCAGCTGCACCGGGTAGGGCACGGGCAGGCCCTCGCTCCACAGCAGCGACAGGGTCGCGAACTCCGCGCCCGACCATTGGGCGGTGATGAGGTCGCGGCCGAAGTCGGTGCGGCCGGCCATCGCGCGCATCTCGCGGCTGCGGCGCACGCGGCGGCCCTCGAGGTAGCCGGCGTCGCGGTGAAACATGCGGTGCTCGCTGCTGCGGAAGCGCTTGGCGGCGAGCAGGCACTCGCGGTCGGTGTCGGGCACGAAGCGGCGCACGACGTGCACGTCGGCCTCCTTGCCGGTCTTGAGCACGCCGAGGTCCTCGTCGACGGCGGCGACCGCCGTGACCACCCAGTCCGGGGTCGGCTCCGGGCCGTGGGCGGCGACGTCCCACGTGCTCCAGCGGTCGCCGACCGGGGGGCCGTCGGGCACGTCGGGGCCCGCGAGGGCGTCGGCGGCGGTGGCATCGGCAGCGGTCATGTCTCCCACTGTGCGACGCCGCCCCCGTCCGGGGCGACGGGTTTTCTTCGCTGCGGTGGTTCGTCGGCGAGCGCCGATCCCGTTCGGCATACTGAGCGCATCACACATCGACCACGCAGCGAAGGGTGGCTCCATGTCCCGCCTCCAGCAGACCGACGGCCTCACCGAGGAGCAGACCGAGCTCATCAAGCTCGTCCGTGAATTCGTCGACGAGCAGATCATCCCCGTGGCCACGCAGCTGGAGCACGCCGACGAATACCCCACGGACATCGTCGAGGGCATGAAGGAGATGGGCATCTTCGGGCTCATGATCCCCGAGGAGTACGGCGGGCTGGGGGAGTCGCTGCTCACCTACGCCCTCACCGTGGAGGAGATCGCCCGCGGCTGGATGAGCGTGTCGGGCATCATCAACACGCACTTCATCGTCGCCTACCTGCTGCTGCAGCACGGCACCGACGAGCAGAAGCAGCGGTATCTGCCGCGGATGGCGACCGGCGAGGTGCGCGGGTCGTTCTCGATGAGCGAGCCGGGCTGCGGCTCCGACGTCTCGGGCATCAAGACCAAGGCCGTCGCCGGTGAGGGTGACACCTGGACGATCACCGGCCAGAAGATGTGGCTGACCAACGGCGGCAGCTCGAACCTGACGGCGGTGCTCGTCAAGACCGACACCGGCGCGGACTCGGTCTACAAGAACATGACGACCTTCCTCATCGACAAGGAATCCGGCTTCGGGCAGACCGCCCAGGGCGTCACCGTGCCGGGGAAGATCGAGAAGATGGGCTACAAGGGCGTCGACACGACCGAGCTCGTCCTCGAAGGCCACCGCACGACGTCGGCGCAGATCCTCGGCGGCATTCCGGGCCGCGGCTTCTATCAGATGATGGACGGCGTCGAGGTCGGCCGCGTCAATGTCGCCGCCCGCGCGTGCGGACTGTCGCGGCGCGCCTTCGAGCTGGGCATCTCCTACGCCCAGCAGCGCGAGACCTTCGGCAAGCAGATCGCGCAGCACCAGGCCGTGATGTTCCGCCTCGCCGACATGGCGACGAAGGTGGAGGCCGCGCACCAGATGATGGTCAAGGCGGCCCGCCTGAAGGACAAGGGCGAGCGCAACGACCTCGAGGCCGGCATGGCCAAATATCTCGCCAGCGAGTATTGCGCCGAGGTCGTCGAGGATTCCTTCCGGATCCACGGTGGCTACGGCTACTCCAAGGAATACGAGATCGAGCGGCTCTATCGCGAAGCGCCGATGCTGCTCATCGGCGAAGGCACCGCCGACATCCAGCGCATGATCATCGGGCGACGCCTGCTGGAGGACTACAAGCTGCGCTGAGCTCGGTCGCCGCCGCGGTCCCGGGGCGCGACAGGCTCGTCGGGCCCCGGGACATCGCGATCGGTCGGCGGCGCCGGTCGCTGCCTGCGCTCAGTCGCGCGGCTGGGGCGGCGCGTCCGGGCCGCCGTCGCCGCGCCGCTCCCCGGCGGGCGGGCCCTCGGGCAGGCGCTGGCCGTAGCGCGGCTCGCCCGTCGGTGAGGTGTAGGAGGTGCCGGGCTCCGCAGCGGGGGCCGAGTCCGACGGTGCCGAATCCGACGACGCGGACGCCGACGGTGCGGACGCCGACGCTGCCGACGCCGACGGCGCCGACGGGTCGTCGCGCCGCACCCCGTACCGGCCCTCGTAGGGGTTGGGTCGCGACGGCGCCGACGACGACCCGGCCGAGCCGGCGGCCGCGAGGCCGGTCGTCAGGCCGCCCTCGACGAGCAGGGAGCGGGCCTGGTCGAAGACGCGATGCTCGACGAGCACCTCGTATTTCGTCGCGACGACCGAGCTGACGGAGGTGAAGTCGCGCTTGCCGCGCGTGAACGCATAGCCGATGCCGCCCCAGACCGCGCCGAAGACGGCGCCGGTGAGGACCGTCGAGATGATCGTGCCGGCCGAGCCGGAGGCCGTCGAGGAGAACATCGACATGATGAGCCCGACGAAGAGGCCCAGCCACATGCCGGTGAGGATGCCCCCGGTGAGGACCTTCGTCCAGGTCAGGCGGCCGATGACGCGCTCGACCTGCTTGAGGTCGGTGCCGACGATCAGCACGTTCTCGACGGCGAACTCGTGGTCGGAGAGGTAGTCGACGGCCTTCTGGGCGCCCAGGTAGTCGTCGTAGACGGCGAGGCTTCGTGGGAACTCCAGCGTGAGGCGCTCCATCGGCACGCGGCCGCCGGGGGTTGCGGGGGTGGTCATGGGGTCATTCTTCCCGACAGCCCTGGGCGCCCGTCCAGTCGAGTCTGGACGTACCCCTGGCGCGCACCGGCAGAATTGCGCTAGGGTCACGCACAGCTTCTCGAAGCGACGGGCTTGTTACTCCCACGAGGCAATACCCGAGGTCGACGAATCGTCCTTGGCGTGCGTGTGTGGAGACACGGCTCGAGGTCGACGCGGCGATCACGCCCTCCCTCGAGCAGCCCCGGATCCTCTCAGCCCCGCGGTCGTGGCCACCGGCGTCTCGCCACCGGCACCGTCGCTCGGCGACGGATCACCACTGAGCCGACCGGACCGCCCGGTCGCTTCGAGATCGGAGCCGACGATGGCCGAACCCGTCCGCAACTACCGCAAACTCGCGGGTGACATCCGCGACCAGGTCGGTGGTGACGCCAACATCGCGCAGGCCAGCCGCTGCGCCACCCGCCTGCGGCTCGTGCTGCGGCAGACCCCGCCCGGCGCCAAGGACGCGGTCGCGAAGCTGCCCGGCGTCATCACCGTCGTCGAGAGCGGCGGCCAGTTCCAGGTCGTCATCGGCCCGCACGTCGGGGAGGTGCACGAGGAACTGCTGAAGATCGCGCAGATCGACGACACCGGCGCGGTCGAGCACAAGGCGTCCGTCGCCAACCGGATCATCGCGACGATGTCGGCGGTCTTCGCCCCCTTCGTCTACATCCTCGCCGCGGCCGGCCTGCTGCAGGGCGCGCTCATCCTCGTCACCATGGCGTGGCCCTCGTTCGAGGGGACCGGCACATACGAGGTGTTGTCGTTCATGTCGTGGACGCCGTTCACCTTCCTGCCGATCTTCATCGCCATCACGGCGAGCAAGCACTTCAAGACCAACACGTTCATCGCCGTGCTCTGCTGCGCCGCGATCATGAACCCGACGTGGAACGCCATCGCCGAGCGCATCGCCGGCGGCGAGTCGGTCGCGTTCTTCGGCATCCCGCTGAGCGAGACCGTCTATACGAGCACGGTGT
>JAVTVZ010000194.1:0-18912 GCA_032229625.1 Dermatophilaceae bacterium
AAACAACTTGGCATCAATCGTCATGGCACGCTGTTGAGTTCTCAAGAATCGGATGCACACCCGTCCGGACACGACATTGCCGTGCGAACTGTCGGAGGCTTCGATTGGTTCGGCTGACCGGGACCGTCGTGCCGAGCCGTGGCCCTGCGCTTCGCTGTCCCTCGCAACCGCTGTTCCACACTACCAGGCTGTTTCCCGATCGTCAACTCGCTCTAGGCTGTTGGTCCGAGACCGTGGTGTTCGTGGAGCTTGCCCCCGCGGGACCGGCCAGGCGTTGCGGCGAACTCTCTGTTCGAGACTCGCGCTTCGCTGTCCGTTCCTCCCTGCTGGGCGGCGGGTTGAACTTTAGGCAGGTCAGCCTGTCGATCGCAAATCTGCAGGTCAGAGCGTTCTGCTGCCGTTCGGGACGCGTTAGTCCTGCGTTGGGGCGGCGTTCGGCGACTGGTCGCGCCGCGCCGCGGCGAGGTTGCGGCGGCCGCGCTTGAGGATCGCCACCTGACCGTGCAGGAAGTCCCCATCGCTCAGGAGCGCGTCGGCATCGGTGACCTTCGCGTTGTTGACCGAGGCCCCGCCCTCACCGACGGTGCGGCGGGCGGCGTTGCGTGAGTCGGCCAGGCCGGTCGCCACGAGGGCGTCGACCAGGCTGGTGCGCGGCGCGACGGTCCCCCCGGGCAACTCCGCGGTCGCATCGCGCAGCGTCCCGGGATCCAGGGCGCCCAGATCCCCCTTGCCGAAGAGTGCCTGGGAGGCCGCCTGCACCGCTGCCGTCGCCGGCGCCCCGTGCACCAGGGTCGTCACGTCGGCGGCCAGGGTCCGTTGCGCGGTCCTGCGGAAGGGCTCCTCGGCGACCTGCCGCGCGAGCTCCTCGATCTCCTCGCGGGTGCGGTCGGTGAAGACCTTGAGCAGCGTCACCACCGAGGCGTCCTCGACGTTGAGCCAGTACTGGTAAAACGCGTACGGGCTGGTCATCGTCGGGTCGAGCCAGACGGCATTGCCCTCGGACTTGCCGAACTTGCGTCCGCTGGAGTCGGTGATCAGCGGCGTCGTCAGCGCGTGCGCCGTCGCCCCCTCGACCCGGTGGATGAGATCGACACCGGCGGTGATGTTGCCCCACTGGTCCTGGGCCCCCGTCTGCAGCGTGCAGCCGTGCTCCCGGTAGAGGTGCAGGTAGTCCAGCGCCTGGAGGATCTGGTAGCTGAACTCCGTGAACGAGATGCCCTGATCGGAGTTCAGCCGGGCCGCGACCGCGTCCTTGCGGATCATCTGGTTCACACGGAAGTGCTTGCCGTAGTCGCGCAGGAAGTCCAGGGCGCTGATCGGCGCCGTCCAGTCCAGGTTGTTGACGAAGATCGGTGGGCTGCCCTGCTCGGCGTCGAGGATGCGGCGGACCTGGACCGCGATCTTCTCGACGTCCGCGGCGGTCTGCTCCTTGGTCTTGAGCACCCGTTCGCTCGTCGGGCGCGGGTCACCGATGAGGCCCGTGGACCCGCCGACCAGGCCGATCACCTGATGGCCCGCACGTTGCAGGTGGCGCAGGAGGATGAGCTGGACGAGGTTGCCGAAGTGCAGCGACGGGGCCGTGGGGTCGAAGCCGCAGTAGACCGTGACCCGGCCCCCCAGCGCCGACCGCAGCGCCTCCTCGTCGGTGGACTGGGCGACCAGTCCTCGCCACGTCAGCTCCTCGAGCACGTTGCTCACGCCCACAGGTCCCTTCTGCTCCTCACGCCGGTCGGCACAGCCGCGCGCCGGACGCGCCATCGTCTCCGCGCGGCGCGTGCGCAGCGCGGTTGTCGCTGCCCAGCCTGCCTCATCGACCCCGCCGAGCCCGATCCGGTCCGCGGTGTGGCGCCGGCGCAGCGAGCACCCGTCGGGGACGTCGCCCGGACGGACTCAGCGCGCACGCCGGCGCCGCACCCCGGGCCGGTAGGTCGAGACCGTCGGCTCCCCCTCGAGCCAGAAACGCCACGGATAGACCTCGCCGTCGCCTCCCGGCCCCGCCACCCCGACGCGCGGACCGGTGCGGATCGTCCCGACCGCGCGACCCTGCGGCTGCGGCCGGGCTGTGCCGGGCGTGGCCTGCGCCCCCGCCCACGGCCCGAGGCCGGCGGGCAGATGGACGCTGACGGGAGAGCCCGGCGCGGTGACCCGCAGCCCGTTGTCGTCACGCCCCAGACCGAGCGCGACCGTGAGGCGCGCGGGCCCCCGCGCGAGGTCGCGGGGCCGCGGGGCCGGGGAGCCCGGTCGCGTGCGCCGCGTCGTGGCCAGGTCTGCGCCGGCGACCACCTCGCCTGCCCTCAGGAGCACCGCGGCGGCCATCCCCTGCGGTCCGCACACGAGATTCGCACAGTAGTGCAGTCCGTAGGTGAAGTAGACGTACAGGCCGCCGGCCGGGCCGAACATCACCTCGGTGCGCGGCGTCATCCCCCGGTAGGCGTGCGAGCCGGGATCACGCTGCCCGTCGTAGGCCTCGACCTCGGTGAGGCGGATCGTCACACGCTCGTGTGTGATCAGCGCGCCGAGGAGGTCCGGCGCGACCTCCAGGACGGGGCGATCGAAGAAGGACTGCGGCAGCGGGGGGCCCAGGTCGCCGCTCGCAGCACCGCCCCGCCCAGAGCCCGTCACGCTCCCGTGCCCGCCGGCTCAGTCCCGCACTCGCGGGCGCGCGTCGGCCCAGTGCCGGTGCCACTGGGCGACCTGACGCGCGTGGCGCAGCTGCTCGGCCACCCGGGCCGGCGCCGTGCCGCCCCGACCGTCGCGGGAGGCCAGCGAGCCAGCGACGCTGAGGACCTCGCGCACCCCGGGCGTCAGTGCCTCGTGGATGCCGCGCAAATCCTCGTCGCTCAGGTCCCACAGCTCGATGCCGCGTGACTCGCACTCGCGCACGCAGGCCCCGGCGACCTCGTGGGCGACCCGGAAGGGCACGCCCTGGCGGACCAGCCATTCGGCGATGTCCGTCGCCAACGAGAAGCCCTGCGGCGCCAATGTCGCGAGCCGGTCGGTGTCGAAGCGCAGGGTGGCGATCATCCCCGCGAAGGCCGGCAGCAGCACCTCGAGCGTGTCGACGGCGTCGAAGACGGGCTCCTTGTCCTCCTGCAGATCACGGTTGTAGGCCAGCGGCAGCGCCTTGAGGGTCGCCAACAGCCCCGTCAGGTCACCGATGAGGCGACCGGCCTTGCCGCGGGCGAGCTCGGCGACGTCCGGGTTCTTCTTCTGCGGCATGATGCTCGACCCGGTCGAGAAGGCGTCGTCGAGCGCGATGAACCCGAACTCCTTCGTCGCCCAGAGCACGACCTCCTCGGCAATCCGGGAGACGTCCACGGCGGCCATCGTCGCCACGAAGCAGAACTCGGCGACGAAGTCGCGGCTCGCGGTGCCGTCGATGGAATTCTCCACCGCGCCGTCGAAGCCGAGGTCGGCCGCGACGAGCTCGGGGTCCAGACCCAGGGAGCTGCCGGCGAGCGCGCCCGACCCGTAGGGCGAGACGGCGCTGCGCGCGTCCCAGTCGCGCCACCGGTCGACGTCGCGCAGGAGGGCCCAGGCGTGCGCGAGCAGGTGGTGCGCCAGGAGCACCGGCTGCGCGTGCTGCAGGTGGGTGCGCCCGGGCATCGGCGCCGCTCCGGCCGCGGCCGCCTGCTCGACGAGAGCGTCGACGACGTCCAGGACGAGGCCGGCGACGCTGCGGGCGTGGTCGCGCAGGTACATCCGGAAGAGGGTGGCCACCTGATCGTTGCGGGAGCGGCCGGCGCGCAGGCGGCCGCCGACCTGCGGGCCGGCCCGCTCGATGAGGCCCCGCTCCAACGCGGTGTGCACGTCCTCGTCGGCCTGGCTCGGGGTGAACGTGCCGTCCGCGACGTCGGCGCCGAGGCGGCGCAGCCCGTCGAGCATCGCCGCGAGCGTCTCGTCGTCGAGGAGGCCCGCGCGGTGCAGCACGCGGGCGTGCGCGCGCGATCCGGCGAGATCGTACGGCGCGAGGCGCCAGTCGAAGTGGGTGCTCTTGCTCAGCGCGGCCAGCGCATCGGCCGGTCCGCCCGAGAAGCGACCGCCCCACAGTGCGGTCGACGCGTGGGGCGCGGCGCCGTCCGTCTGCCCCGGGTCCGCCGGGGCGTGGCTCGCGGAGGGGGTGCTCGCCCCGGTGGCGTCCTCGTTCATGGCTACTCGTGCCCTCTCTGCACTCGGCTGTTCACGCCCTGGCCCGGTCGAGGGGACCGAGCTCGGGAACCGGTGTCGCACCGGCGTCGACGGGGTCGGTCGCGCCGACGTCGGGGCCGGGGAGCTCGACGTCGGCGCCGGGGAGTTCGGCGTCGGCGCCGGCGGCGATCGCCAGCAGCCGGCGCACGACCTCCCGGCCGCCGCGCTCGTCGGCCGTCACCACCAGGATCGTGTCGTCCCCGGCGACGGTGCCGACGATACGGCCCTCCTGCCACACCGCGCTGCGGTCGATCGCCGAGGCGAGGTAGTTGGCGGCCCCCGGTGGCGTGCGCAGGACGACGAGGTGACCGGCCTGCTCGGCCGCGACGAGCAGCTCCTCGCACAGTCGGCGCAGGCGCGCGTCGACCTCCTCGGAGTCCACCGCCGGCCGGGGCGTCATGTCGCCCCCCTCGGCCGGGACCGCATAGACCAGTGTGCGGCCGCGGCGCACCTTGACCGCCCCGAGCTCGACGAGGTCGCGGCTCAGGGTCGCCTGGGTCACGTCGACGCCGTCCTTGGCGAGCTCGGCGAGGAGCTCGGCCTGCGAGCGGATCGGCAGGTTGTCGAGCAGCTCGACGATGCGCCGGTGCCTGGCGGTGCGCGACTGGGCCAGGGCCACGATCAGCTCACCGCTCGTCGCCGGACGGGCCGGCCGCATCCAGGAGCTGCGGGAGCGCGACGAGCAGCTCGTCGACGTGCTCGGGCTCGAGCAGCAGCGACGGAGCGAGACGGATCGTGTCCGGACGCACCGGATTGACGATGAAGCCGGCGTCCTGCGCGAGCTCGCAGGCCACCGGTGCCCGGTCGTCGGTCAGCCCGATGCCGAGGAGCAGCCCCGCCCCGCGCACTCCGGCGATGGCGGGGTGCCCCAGCCCGAGGATGCCGTCGCGCAGCGTGCCGCCGACCTGATCCACCCGCTCCAGGACCCCGTCGCGCTCGATGACGTCCAGCACGGCCAGCGCCGCGGCGCAGGCCAGCGGGTTGCCGCCGAAGGTCGTGCCGTGCTGGCCGGCGCTCAGCAGCCCCGAGACGCGCGGCCCGTAGGTGACGAGCGCGCCGATGGGGAAGCCGCCGCCCAGCCCCTTGGCCAGCGTCATCGCGTCGGGCACGATGCCGGCGGCCTCGTGGGCGAACCAGCGGCCGGTGCGACCGATGCCGGTCTGGATCTCGTCGATGATGAGCAGCGCGCCGTGGCGGGTGGTCAGCTCGCGCGCCAGCCGCAGGTAGTCGGGGTCGGCCGGCAGCACCCCGGCCTCCCCCTGGAACGGCTCGACGACGAAGGCGCCGAGCCGGTCACCGTGCTCGACGAAGACCGCCCGCAGGGCGTCCTGGTCGTTGTACGGCACGTGCTCGAGCACACCCGGGATGAGCGGCGCGAACGGCTCGCGGTAGGCGGCCTTGTGGGTCAGGGCGAGCGCGCCGGTGCTGCGCCCGTGGAAGGCCCCCGTGGTCGCCAACAACTGCGTGCGATCGGTGCGACGGGCCAGCTTGATCGCGGCCTCGATCGCCTCGGTGCCGGAGTTGGCGAAGAAGACCGCCGAGCCCTGCGGCGCCCGCGCGAGCTGCAACAGGCGCTCGGCCAGCTGGACCTGCTGCGGGGTCGTGAAGAAGTTCGAGGTGTGCAGGAGCCGGGCGGCCTGGTCGGCGATCGCGGCCGCGACCTGCGGGTGCGCGTGACCCAGGCTGTTGACGGCCAGGCCGCCGACGAAGTCGAGGTAGCGGCGCCCGTCGACGTCCCACACCTCGTCGCCGGCGCCGCGCTCGAGCACGAGCTTGGGCGCTCCGAAGACGCCGAGCAGCGAGTCCGTATACCGCGCCAGCAGCGCCGGCCCGCGCGCAGCCTGCGCCTGCGCGGCTGCGCCCTCGGACCCGTGTGCGTCGCTCATGCCTGCTCCTCCTGGTCAGGGTCGATCTGCTCGTCGGGCTGGTCGTCGGGGCAGATCATCGTGCCCACACCGGTGTCGGTGAGCATCTCCAGCAGCACCGAGTGCGGCTCCCGGCCGTCGATGACGTGGGCCTGGCCGACGCCGCCGTCGACCGCGCGGATGCACGCCTCGAGCTTGGGCGCCATGCCCGCGTCGATGGTCGCGAGCATGCGGCGCGCCGCACCGACGGGCAGGCGCGCCAGGAGCGAGTCCTTGTCGGGCCAGGCGGCATACACGCCCTCGACGTCGGTGAGCGCGACGAGCTTGCGGGCCCGCAGCGCCACCGCGAGCGCCGCCGCGGCGGTGTCGGCGTTGACGTTGAGCACCTGGCTCGGGTCGTCGAGGTCGCGCGCGATCGTCGAGACGACGGGCACCCGGCCCGCCTCGAGCAGGTCGAGCACGGCCGAGGGGTCGACCCGCTCGACATCGCCGACGAGCCCGAGGTCCACGGCCGTGCCGTCGACGAGGGTCCCCCGCCGGCGCGCGCTCATGAGGTGCGCGTCCTCGCCCGAGAGCCCGACCGCGATCGGGCCGTGCCGGTTGAGCAGGCCGACGAGCTCGCGACCCACCTGCCCGACGAGGACCATCCGCACGACCTCCATGGCCTCGGGTGTCGTGACGCGCATCCCGCCGCGGAACTCGCTGTGGATGCCCAACCGGGACAGCATCGCCCCGATCTGCGGGCCGCCGCCGTGCACGACGACCGGCCGCAGCCCCGCATACCGCAAGAAGGCGATGTCCTGGGCGAACGCCTCCCTGAGGTCGTCGCGGACCATCGCGTTGCCGCCGTACTTGACGACGACGACCGCGCCCTGCAGTCGCTCCAACCAGGGCAGCGCCTCGACCAGGGCCGCCGCCTTGGCCGCGGCGGCCTCGTGTCGGGCACCGCGCTGCGCGGCGCTTGTCGTCGCAGCATGCGTCGTCGGAGCGTTCGTCGTCGGCCGGGCCGGGTCGGTCATCGCGTGGGCTCCCAGGTCGTCGGTGTCGCGGGCGGGCGGCGCGCAGGCGCGGCCCGCTCAGGTGCTGTAGGCGGAGTTCTCGTGCACGTAGTCGTGGGTCAGGTCATTGGTCCACACCGTCGCGCGATGCGGGCCCGCGTGCAGGTCGACGACGATGTGCACGTCGCGCCCGGACAGGTCGACGCCGCTGCGGTCGTCGCCGACCCCCATCGCGCGGCACACCTGGACCCCGTTGATGGACACGTCCAGGGTGCGCGGCTCGAAGACGGCCGACGTCGTGCCGACGGCCGACAGGATGCGCCCCCAGTTGGGGTCACCACCGAAGATCGCGCACTTGAAGAGGTTGGAGCGGGCCACCGCCCGGGCGACCTGCACGGCGTCGTCCTCGTCGGCCGCGCCGACGACCTCGATGGCGATGTCGTGCTTGGCCCCCTCGGCGTCGGCGAGCAGCCCGTGCGCCAGCTGCGCGCACGCCGACGTGAGCGCCGCCTCGAAGGCCGCCGGGTCGACCGGAGCCGGCGAGGCGCCCGAGGACAGGAGCACGACGGTGTCGTTCGTCGACATACAGCCGTCGGAGTCGAGGCGGTCGAAGGTGACCCGGCAGGCGGCCCGCAGCGCGTCCGACAGCTCCGGCGGGCTCAGCGCGGCGTCGGTCGTCAGCACCACGAGCATCGTCGCCAGGGCCGGTGCCAGCATGCCCGCGCCCTTGGCCATGCCGCCCACGGACCAGTCGTCGCCGACGACGTGGACCTGCTTGGAGACCGTGTCCGTCGTCATGATCGCGGTCGCGGCGTCGTCACCGCCGTCGACGCCGACGCTGCGCGCGGCCCGGGTCACGCCGTCGAGCAGCTTGGGCATGTCGAGCCGCTCACCGATGAGGCCGGTCGAGCAGACGAGCACGTCACCGGAGGAGATGCCCAGCTCGCGCGCGACGTGCTCGGCGGTCGCGTGCGTGTCGGCGAAGCCCTCGGGCCCGGTGCAGGCGTTGGCGCCGCCGGAGTTGAGGACGACGGCGTCGATGCGGCCGTCGGCGACGGCGACGCGACTCCACGTGACGGGCGCGGCCTCCACACGGTTGGACGTGAAGATCGCGGCGGCGTCGTGGCGTGGCCCGTCGTTGACGACGAGCGCGACATCGGGACGACCGCTGGCCTTGAGGCCGGCGGTGACGCCGGCGGCGCGGAAGCCCCGCGGAGACGTGACGGTCACGGTGTCCTCACTCCTTGTCCTGCGATGGTCGGGCGCCCGGCGATGGTCCGGCGTCCGGCGATGGCCCGGCGGTGTGCGGCAGCGCCGCGGGTCACGGGGCGACGCCGGCGAGCGGCAGGCCGGTCGTCTCGGGCAGGCCGAGCGCCAGGTTGGCGCACTGCACGGCGGCGCCGCCGGTGCCCTTGGTGAGGTTGTCCTCCGCTGCGGTGACGACGACCCGGCCGGCGATCTCGTCGACGGCGAGCTGGAGCTGCACGACGTTGCTGCCCAGCACGGCTCCCGTCGAGGGCCAGCGCCCCTGCGGCAGCACCTGCACGAAGGGCTCGTCGGCATACGCCTGCTCCCACGCCGCGCGGACGGCGCCGGCGTCGACACCGGGCACCAGGCGGGCGGTGCACGTCGCGAGGATCCCGCGCGGCATCGGCGCGAGCGTCGGGGTGAAGCTGACCGTCACCGCGCTGCCCGCCGCGGCCGACAGATTCTGCACGATCTCGGGCGTATGCCGGTGACCGCCGCCCACGCCGTACGGGCTCATCGAGCCCATGACCTCGGCGCCCAGCAGGTGCGGCTTGAGGGAGCGACCCGCTCCCGACGTGCCGCTGGCCGCGACGACGACCAGGTCCTGCGGCTCGATGACACCGGCCACGAGGCCCGGCGCCAGCGCCAGGCTGATCCCCGTCGGGTAGCAGCCGGGCACCGCGATGCGGCGCGCGCCGCGCAGATCCTCGCGCAACCGGCCGCCCCCGGACCGCGGCAGCTCCGGCAGCCCGTAGGGCCACGTGCCGGCGTGCGGGCTGCCGTAGAACCTCTCCCAGGCGACCGGATCGGCGAGTCGGAAGTCGGCACCGCAGTCGACGACGATCGTCTCCGGCCCCAGCTCGCGCACCAACGCGGCCGACGCGCCGTGCGGCAGCGCGAGGAAGACGAGATCGTGACCGGCGAGCACCTGCGGCGTCGTCGGCTCGAGCCGGCGGTCGGCGAGCGGCGTCAACTGTGGCTGGTGATCCCCCAGGAGCGACCCGGCGTTGCTCGACGCGCAGAGCGCGCCGACCTCGATGTCCGGGTGGCTCAGCAGAAGCCGGACGATCTCACCGCCGGCGTAACCACTGGCGCCCGCGATGGCTGCAGTGAACACGTGATCAAACATACGGGGTGATGCAAAGATATGCGAACACCACCCACGGCGCCCGCCTCACCCGCCTCACCCCGCCGCCGGTCAGGCGAGCGGGTCGTCCTCGCCCCACGGCATCAGCGCCAGCGTCCGGACCGCCGGACCCAGGCCGGCCGCGGCCCGCCGCGCCAGCTCGTCGGGGTGGTCGACGCCGGCGCGCACCATGCGCCCGGACCAGGCGTCGAGCCGACCCGACGCCAGGGCGAGCGCCAGCTCGAGGACCTCCTGAGGCGACGTCCACTGCGTGCGATCACGATGCTTGGGCATCGCCGCCGTCATGTCGGTGCGCACGACGCCGGGGGCCAGATCGAACGCACGGACACCCGCGGCGCGCCCCGACAGGTGGGTCGAGCCGGTGATCCGGGCCAACGCCGTCTTGCCGACGTTGTAGGCCGAGGCCTGCGCCCCGGCCCGCGTGCCGGAGCCGGAGTTGAGGTTGATGACACGCCCCGAGCCCGCGGCGAGCATCCCCGGCAGCACCATGCGGGTCACGAGGTAGGGGCCGCGCACGTTGACCTCGACCGCGCGCCACCACTCCTGGGGATCGGACTCCTCCAGCGGCACCTCGGTGTCGATGACGCCGGCGTTGTTGACCAGCACGTCGACGGCCGGCACGCGCGCCAGGATGTCGGCGATCCAGTCGTGCACGGCGCGCTCGTCGGTGACGTCCAGGGCTGTGATGACCGGCTCCGCGCGCGGCGCGTCACCGCCGACCGGGCGGTCGCTGCGCGCGGGGTCTGCGGAGCGCGAGCAGCCGAACACCTCGTAGCCGGCCGCCGCGAAGCCCAGCGCGAGGTGTGCGCCGATGCCGCGCGAGGCGCCCGTGACGACCGCGACCGGGCGCCTGCCCGCCGAGTCGGAGCCACCGGTCGAGCCTGCAGGGCCGGTCGCCTCAGGCA
The DNA here is from genome assembly GCA_032229625.1 of Dermatophilaceae bacterium. GTDB lineage: Bacteria > Actinomycetota > Actinomycetes > Actinomycetales > Dermatophilaceae > Kineosphaera. The sequence continues at coordinate 10,352 of JAVTVZ010000194.1, forward strand.
CGCTGGGTCGCCCCCGTCGCGCGGGCGGCCGCGGCGACGGCCTCGTCGCGCAGGGCGCTGACCTGCTCGGTCGTCATCGTGCGCTGCGCGGGCCGGAAGGTCAGCCGGTAGGCGAGCGACTTCTTGCCCGCGCCGACCTGGTCACCGCGGTAGACGTCGAAGAGACGCACCGACTCCAACGCCTCCCCCGAGGCGGCGCTCAGAGCCGCCTCGACGTCGGCGGCAGGCACGGCGTCGTCGACGACGAGCGCGACGTCGCTGTGGGCCACCGGCAGCGTGGACAGGGTCTGCACCTGCGGCGGCTCGCCGGCCGCACCGATGAGAGCGTCGACGTCGACCTCGACGGCGCACGTCCGCGCCGGGATCTCGTAGGCGAGGCACACCTTGGGGTGCAGCTCACCGGCGTGACCGACGACCTGCCCGTCGGGCAGGCGCAGCGCGGCGCACCGGCCCGGATGCCACGGCGCGTGCGCGTCGGCCGCGACCGAGAGCTCCACCCCGAGGGCGCGGCCGAGCTGCCGGGCGATCCCGATGGCGTCGGCGGCGTCGTAGGCGCGACCGGTGCCCCACGGGCCGGCGGGGACCGCGTCGCCGGTCAGGGCGATCGCCAGGTGCCGAGGCTGCGGGGGCACCGCGGCGTCGATGGCGGCCAGCGTCGCGGCGTCGGGCAGGGCGCCGACCGGCGGGATCGGCGCCGCCGTGGTGCCGCCGGCCTCGGGCCGCACGACGAGCCCGATCTCATAGATCCCCAGATCGCGAGAGCCGCGGCCGACGTTGAGCCGCACCGTGTCCAGGAGCGTGTCGAGGATGCCGGTGCGCAGCAGCGGCCGCTCGTCCGAGAGCGGGTTGGCCAGGCGGATCGCGACCCGCCGCGGGTCGTCCGGCGCGTAGCCGAGCCGGTCGAAGGCCTGCGTGCCGACGAACGGATACGACCAGACCTCGACGAGACCGAGCCCCGGCAGCGACGCGCCGAGCAGCCGCAGCGCCCGCTGCGCCGGCGTCAGGCCGCGCCCCGCCGGGGCGACGGGCAGCACCGAGGGAATGCGCTCGTAGCCGCGCAGCCGCGCGACCTCCTCGACCAGGTCCGGCCCGTCGGTCAGGTCGGGACGCCACGACGGCGCCGCGACGCGGACCTGCCCGAAGCCGTCCGGCCCGCCAGGGCGGTCTGCCCCGGCGGCGGCGTCGGCGTCGTCGGTCACCACGCACCCCAGGGAGCGCAGGGCCGCGACGACGCTGTCGTGGTCGAGCCCTGGTGGCACCGCGCCGTCGGTGACGTCGCGCGGCTGCACGTAGGCCCACGGCAGCGCGGTGTCGAACGCGATGTCCGCGGCCGGCGCGCGCCGGTCGACATCCGTGACGGCCGCGTCGACCTGGCCCCCGCCGAGCTGCGCCAGCAGGTCGACGGCGAGCTGAGCGACGACGGCGGTCATCGCCGGATCGACGCCCCGCTCGAAGCGCTTGCTCGCCTCGGTGCTCAGCTTGTGCCGCCGCGAGCTGCGCGCCACCGTGATCGGATCGAAGTGCGCCGCCTCGATGAGCACGTTCGTCGTGCTCGCGGTGACCTCGCTGGTCTCGCCGCCCATGACCCCGGCGATGGCCAGCGGGATCGTGCCACCGTCGGTGATGAGCAGATCCTGGGGATCCAGCGTGCGGGTCACGTCGTCCAGCGTCGTCAGCGTCTCGCCCGGGCGGGCCCGCCGCACCTCGATGGCGCCCCCGAGGGTGTCCAGGTCGAAGGCGTGCAACGGCTGGCCGGTCAGCAGCATGAGGTAGTTCGTCACGTCGACCGCCAGGCTGATCGGGCGCATCCCCAGCTGGGTGAGCCGCCGCTGCATCCAGCGGGGGCTGGCGGCCCGGGAGTCGACGCCGCGCACGACCCGGGCGACATACCGGTCGCAGCCGAGGACCGAGCGGATCGGCGCCTCGTCGAGCAGGCGCACGGCATACCCGTCGTCGGTGGGGGGCGCGAGCGGCACCTGCGGGCCGACCGGGTCGACGAAGGTGTCGATCCGGCCCGTGGCGAGCGCCAACTCGCGGGCGATGCCCCGCAGCGAGAAGCAGTAGCCGCGGTCGGGGGTGACGTTGACCTCGACGACCTCGTCGGCCAGACCGAGGAGCTCGATGGCGTCCTGCCCCGGCGCGAGCCCCGCGAGGATCTGCGGGGAGTCGGCGAGGTAGTCGCCCAGCACGATGATGCCGTCGTGGTCCTCACCGAGGCCGAGCTCGGCGGCCGAGCAGATCATGCCGTGGCTCATGTGGCCGTAGGTCTTGCGCGCGCCGATCGTGAATCCGCCGGGCAGCGTCGCGCCGGGCAGGACGACGACGACGAGGTCTCCGGGCCCGAAATTGTGTGCGCCGCAGACGATCTCCTGCGTCACCGACGGGTCGCCACCGGCCGCGGCCCGCTGGCCGTGGTCGCCGACGTCGACGTGACAGAAGTGGATCGTCTTGCCGTTCTTCTGCGGCTCGTCGGTGCGATCGAGCACGCGGCCCACGACGAGGGGGCCGACGATGTCGCCACCGTGCAGGCCCTCCTCCTCCAGGCCGACGCGGACCAGGTCCGCGGCGATGTCCGCCCCGGTCTTGCCCGGATCGACGTCGACCAGCTCGCGCAGCCACGAGACGGGGGCCCGCATCAGATCTCCATTCCGAACGCCGCGGAGAAGCGGACGTCACCTTCGACGATGTCGTGCATGTCGGACACGCCGTTGCGCAGCATGATCGAGCGGTCGATGCCCATGCCGAAGGCGAAGCCGGTGTAGACGTCGGGGTCGACGCCGGCGGCCAGCAGCACGTTGCGGTTGACCATGCCGCAGCCGCCCCACTCGATCCAGCCCGTGCCGCCGCACGTGCGGCAGGCCGGGTCCTTGCCGAAGCAGACCCAGCACTGGAAGTCCATCTCGGCGCTGGGCTCGGTGAAGGGGAAGTAGGCGGGGCGCAGCCGGGTCGTCACCGCCGCGCCGAAGAGCGCCTGCGCGAGGTGGTCGAGCGTGCCCTTGAGGTGGGCCATCGTCAGCCCCTTGTCGACGGCCAGGCCCTCGATCTGGTGGAAGACCGGCGTGTGCGTCGCGTCGAGTTCATCGGTGCGGTAGACCCGCCCGGGCACCGCGACATACATCGGCAGCTCACGCTGCAGCCCCGAGGTGTCGCGGCGCAGCAGCGCCCGCGCCTGCACCGGCGAGGTGTGGGTGCGCAGCACGAGACCGGAGTCCGGCGGGTCGATGAAGAACGTGTCCTGCATCTGGCGGGCCGGGTGATCGGGCGCGAAGTTCAGCGCGTCGAAGTTGAACCACTCGGCCTCGACCTCGGGCCCCTCGGCGATCTCCCAGCCCATCGACGTGAAGACGTCCTGCATGCGCTCGATCGTCAGCGACAGGGGGTGCCGCGCACCCAGCCTGCGACCGGGCCCCGGCACGGTGACGTCGATGGCCTCCTCGACGAGGATGCGCTCGTCGCGCTGCTCCTCGAGCACGACCTGTCGCTCCTTGAGGGCGGCGCCCACGCGACCGCGCGCCTGCCCGACGCGCTTGCCGGCCTCGGCCTTGGCGCTCGGCGGCAACGCGCCGATCTCACGGTTGGCCAGCGCCAGGGGGCTCTTCTCGCCGGCATGGGCGAGGCGCACGGCCTTGAGGGCGTCGAGATCGTCGGCCGCGGCGATCGCCGCCAGCGCCTCGTCCAGCGCCGACTCGACGGCCTGTGGCGCCAACGCGCTGACCTCGACGGGATCGTAGGAGGTGTTCGGTCCTGACATCGCTTCGCTTCGCGTCGTCTCGACGGCCCGTCAGCCGCCTCCCGCGAGCACCCTCGCCGCGGTCGTCGCGGCGATGTCGCAGCAGGTCGCTGACCCCTGGCCCTTGCGGGGCCGATCATAGGCGGGGGCACCGACAAGGTCCCAAGCGTGTCGCCCCTCGGGCGGGTGGGGCGGGTCGGGCGGCCCGGGCCCGGGTGCCGGGCCCGGGCGCCGGAGTCGCCGCTCGGGGTCAGGTGTGCTGCTCGCGCGCCGAGGCGTAGAGGCAGACGGTGGCGGCCATCGCGAGGTTGAGGGACTCCGCGTGGCCGTAGAGCGGGACGGCCACGGCCTCGTCGCAGGCGGCGAGCAGCTCCGGCGGCAGGCCCCACGCCTCGTTGCCCATGACCCACGCGTGCGGGGTGCTCAGATCGGTCGCGAAGAGGCTCGCCTCGGAGGCGCCGTCGGCCGCCAGCGACCGGATACCCGCCGCGCGCAGGCGGTCCAGCAGCGCGGGGATGTCGACGCCGAGCGCCATCGGCACGTGGAAGTGCGAGCCGACGGCCGAGCGCACGACCTTGGGGTTGTAGACGTCGACGCTGCTCGTGCCGACGAGCACGGCATCGGCGCCGGCGGCGTCGGCGCCGCGGATGACGGTGCCGGCGTTGCCGGGGTCGCGCACGTTGGTCAGGACGACGAGCAACCGGGGTGTGCCGCGCAGGACCTCCTCGACGGACACGTCGACCGGCCGGCAGACGGCGAGCACGCCCTGCGGCGCCGTCGTGTCGCACATCGCGGCGAGCACCGGGGTGCTGGTGTCGCGCACCGGGATCCCGGCCGCGGCCGCCGCGGCGAGCAGCTCGGGGTGGCGCGCGCGACCGGCCGGGTCGGCGAAGACCTCCCGGACCACCTCGGGCCGGTGGGCGAGCGCCTCCCGCACGGCCTGCGGACCCTCCGCGAGGAAGAGCCCCTCGCGCTCGCGCACGGCGCGGCGCCCCAGGGCAGCGACGGCGCGCACGCGCTCGGCGCGGACGTTCGTCAGGGGCGAGTGCGCAGGGTCCGCCGTGCGGGCGGACGAACGCCCCGACGATCGAGCGGGCGACCGTCGGGGCGTGGCGTCGTGAGGCACCGGTGACTCAGGCAGCGTCGCTGCTCTCGCCGGCGGCGGGGACGTTGGCCTTCGCGATCTGCACGAGCGCGGCGAACGCGGCCTCGTCGTTGACGGCCAGCTCGGCCAGCATGCGACGGTCGACCTCGATCTCGGCGGCCTTCAGGCCCTGGATGAAGCGGTTGTACGTCATGCCGTTGGCGCGGGCGCCGGCGTTGATGCGCTGGATCCACAGGCGGCGGAAGTCACCCTTGCGGGCGCGCCGGTCGCGGTAGGCGTAGCCGAGCGAGTGGGTGACCTGCTCCTTGGCCTTGCGGTAGAGCCGGGACCGCTGACCGCGGTATCCGCTCGCGCGCTCGAGGACGACCCGGCGCTTCTTCTGGGCGTTGACCGCCCGCTTCACGCGTGCCACGTGAGTACTCCTTGTGTCTGTATTCGGGCCGCAGCCACCACCGTGCCGTCGTCGGCCCGGTGCGGCGCGGGACGACCCCGGTCGGGGCGTCCGCGGCAGGGGATGGCTCGGCCTACTTGCCGAGGAGCTTCTTGATCTTCTTCGCGTCCTGGGGGGCCAGCTCGACGTCGCCGGCGATGCGGCGGGTGAACCGGCTGGACTTGTGCTCCAGCAGGTGGCGGCCACCGGCCTGCTCGCGCATGACCTTGCCCTTGCCGGTCAGGCGGAAGCGCTTCTTGGCGCCGCTGTGCGTCTTCATCTTCGGCATGGTGAGCCGGTCTCCTTCGAGTCGTGCGTCGTGATGGGTCTCCCCGGGTGACCCGGGGAGACCGGGAGCCGCTGTGGCGGCTACGCCTGTGTGGTCGCCGGGACCTCGGCCTCCGTGGCCTGCTCCTGGCTCTGGGCCTCGGCCACGTCTGCGTCGGGGCGGCCGCTGTCGCGACGACGCCGCTGCTCGGCGCGGGCGTCGGCCTTCTTGCGGGTCGGGCCCAGGACCATGATCATGTTGCGGCCGTCCTGCTTCGGCGCGCTCTCGACGAAGCCGAGCTCGGCGACGTCCGCAGCGAGCCGCTGCAGCAGCCGGTAACCCAGCTCCGGGCGCGACTGCTCGCGCCCGCGGAACATGATCGTCACCTTCACCTTGTCGCCCGCCGAGAGGAAGCGGACCACGTGGCCCTTCTTCGTCGCGTAGTCGTGCGGGTCGATCTTCGGGCGGAGCTTGATCTCCTTGATGACCGTGTTGACCTGGTTCTTGCGGGCCTCACGGGCCTTGAGGGCTGCCTCGTACTTGTACTTGCCGAAATCCATGAGCTTGGCGACCGGCGGGTTGGCCATCGGTGCCACCTCGACGAGGTCGAGATCGACCTCACCGGCGAGGCGCAGCGCCTCTTCGATCTTGACGATCCCGACCTGCTCACCGTTGGGCCCGACGAGACGGACCTGAGGGACGCGGATGCGGTCGTTGATACGAGGATCGCTGATGTCGTACTCCTTTGCCTTGGCATGTCGGACGTGCGTCGATGCGCGATCGCGACGAGCTTCTCGCCCGTCCGGCGGCGCCGGACACACGAAAGGCCCCCCGCGAGGGCGTCCCGCGAAAGGCCTGATCACCACCCACGCACCCCGAGAACGCACCCGGGGAGCCGGAATGCGTCGCACTCCGAACCGTGGACCCGGTAACCTGAGCGGCTGTCGCGGGTGGAAGCGTGGTGAGCGGCTTCTCTTGGGCAATCACGTCAACTCGTATGCTGCGCCGGAACTCCTGCGCAGCACCCTGAGCCGTGGGGTCAGGTCGGACATGACTGATCGCCGACCATGGTAGCAGGATCCGCCCCAACGGCGCGACCGAGGCGCCATGCCCGTCATCTCCACCCCCGCCATCTCCACGCCCGCCATGTCCACGCCCGCCATCTCCACGCCCGCCATGTCCGGCGACCGCCATGTCCGGCGACCGCCATCTCCGGCGACCGCCGGCCTCCCGCGACGGCACTACTCGCTGCGCAGCACCATCGCGACATCGTCGATGCGGATCCGCACGTCGGGGTCGGTGGCCAGGCTGTCGCCGACGACCTGGGCGCAGGCCCGGACCTCCTCCGGCGACAGGCCGGCGCGCAGGGTCAGCACGACCCGGGTGACGCCGGGGCCGTGGACCGAGCCGTCGGCCAGACGCGCGCCGACGACGTCCGGGCGGCCCGAGCTCGCCCGCGCCAGGGCCGCCAGCACGGTCGGGTCCTCGTGCGCGGGCAGCCAGGGACGCTCCTGCGCGAGTGCCCAGACCTGACTCAGCCGCAGCACCCGACCCAGGTCGGTGCCGATGTCCAGCAGCATGACGTCGCAGGCGTCCTCGATCGCGGCGCGGGCCGCGTCGGCGGAGCGCACCGGCACCGGACGGGCGCCGGGGCGCCACGCGGCCAACGTGTCCGTCCCGGTGAAGACGGGCGTCGCGCGACGCCCGTCCGGCGCCGTCAGCACCGGGCCGGCCATGTCGGAGACGACCTCACGACGCAGCGGGGAGCCGGCCTCGGCTCCGCCGGACCCGCCCGCCGGACCGTCCTCGGCGACCGGGCCGTCCTCGACCTGGGAGGCGACCGCCTCGACCGCCGCGAAGATCCGCGCCGAGGCCAGCGCCGCGAGCAGGTCGGCCTCGGCCCGGGCGTAAGCTTCGGTCCCCGGCGCGGCGTCGCGCGCCGCGGCCAGGGCGGCGCGCACCTGCGCGTCCGGTGTCCCGTCGTCGTCGGCGAAGGGCGACGCGCTCAGCAGGCGCCCCGCCCACGTGGTGCCGGCGGTGTCGGCGCCCGCAGCGGCGTCGTGGCCGGCGAGTCGAGGATGCCGCGCGAAGCGTTGCCCCGCGTCGGGCGACACCCCGGGAGAGCGCGGGTCGTCGGGTCGGTGCGAGGAGGCGCTCACGGGCGACCGGCGACGTCCAGGGCCTGCGGCAGGGTGAAGGCCCCTTGGTAGAGCGCGGATCCGATGATGGCCCCCTCGACGCCGGCCGGCACCAGGGCGCGCAGCGCCTCGATGTCCGCCAGCGTCGACACGCCGCCCGAGGCGACGACCGGGCGGTCGGTGCGCGCGCACACCTGGCGCAGCAGCTCGACGTTCGGGCCGGCGAGCATGCCGTCCTTGGCGACGTCGGTGACGACATACCGCGCGCAGCCCTCGCTGTCGAGGCGTGCCAGCGTCTCCCACAGGTCGCCGCCCTCCCGCGTCCAGCCGCGCGCCGCGAGCGTCGTGCCGCGCACGTCCAGCCCGATGGCCACGCGGTCACCGTGCTCGGCGATCGCCGCGGCGGTCCACTCCGGCTGCTCCAGCGCCGCGGTGCCGATGTTGACGCGGCGGCAGCCGGTGGCCAGCGCCCGCTCCAGGGTCTGGGAGTCGCGGATGCCGCCGGACAGCTCGACGTCGATGTCGAGCGCCCCGACGATCGAGGCGAGCAGCTCGTGGTTGCTGCCCCGCCCGAAGGCCGCGTCGAGATCGACGAGGTGCAGCCACTGGGCCCCGTCCTCCTGCCAGCGCCGCGCGGCCTCCAGCGGCGCGCCGAACTGCCACCCCGATCCCGCGACGCCCTGCTGCAGTTGCACGGCCTGACCGTCGACGACGTCGACGGCCGGCAGCAGCTCCAGCAGCGGGGCTGTCGGACCGTCGAACGAGCCCTCGGTCGGGGTGCCGGTGGGGGTGCTCGGGTCTTGCGGGGCGGTCATCGCACTTCTCCGTGTCGTGGCGGGTGGATCCAACAGTCGAGCCGGACGCCCCGACGGGCGCCCGGGGGCGTGACG